>JBJMGK010000061.1:0-66488 GCA_045807925.1 Bryobacteraceae bacterium
AAGAAGGCCGCACCATCGTCTTCATAGACGAAAGCGGCCTGAGCCAACGGCCTCATCGGCGGCGCACCTGGGCGCCTCGCGGGCAGACACCTGTCCTCCAGTTTCACTTCAACTGGAAAACGCTCTCGGTCATCGCCGGTGTCACCGTCTGGAACTTCTACTTTGAGATCTTCGAGCAAGCAATTAAGTCCGAGCAGATCATCGAGCTTCTTAAACACTTGCTGCGCTGCATCGAGGGCGACATTCTGTTGATTTGGGACCGGCTTCCGGCCCACCGCAGCAAAATCACGCAGCAGTTCATCCGTGACCAGAAAGGCCGTTTGGTCATCGAGTACCTGCCGCCCTACGCGCCGGAACTGAATCCGGTGGAGTACATCTGGGCTCACTGCAAGCACCACGAACTGCCGAACGTCTGTGCCAAGAACCTTTGGGACCTGAGCGAAGCAGCCCGCCGTTCCCTCAAGCGCATGCGCCGCCGACCGCGACTGATCACCGCCTTCTGGAGCAGGCCTCTTTATTTGATTGATTCCGCTATATTATGCGAGATTCAGAAATTAACAAACACTCTACCCGTCACACAGGCCCTCTGGCATCGCTTCGGCGAATCGCGGAGGGCCTTTTCTGTTTGCCCTGATGAGTCCGCCCGGCAACGGACGAAACCCGCGTTTCACGCGCTGGTCGGCGCAAGCCAAATTCACTGTTTCAGAAAGCGTACTTATGCAACCACACGAAACACTCGCCCTCTCCTGGGAGAAACTACTTCGCTCCGCAGTCCAGGATCCGGGCATTCTTCACGCCGCTTACCGGCGCTTTTGGAATTACTCGCTCACGAATCAGATGTGGGCGCTGATGCAATGCCAGGCCCGCGGGATCCAGCCCGGCCCGCTTGCTTCCTTCAGTCGGTGGAAGGAACTCGGCCGGTCGGTCAAGAAAGGGGAGAAAGCTCTCGCGCTCCTCATGCCTGTCACCGTCCGGAGCCATACCGGCCGGAACACTGGAACATGCCGATACGAACACGGACGCCGAAACCCTGACCACTGAACTGGGCTCACAGCACACCAGAACGATCTTCGTTCAGAAGAGGAACTGGTTTGTGGCGTCCCAGACCGAAGGCGCGGAGTACAAATCCACCTCCGCCAGCCGAGTGGAGCGAAGCACAAGCTTTAGCAACGCTCGAGATCACTCGTGAGGAGTTCTCGGTTGTAAACGGCAACGCGCAAGGCTATGCGTCACGAGGCAGATCGGTGGCGGCCTCGCCCGTGGCGCTGCTTCCTCACAAGACCCTGTTTCACGAGATCGCGCACATCCTGCTCGGCCATACCGAAGGCGGCAACTGGACCGATTCCGAGACCATCAGCCGCAATTTGCAGGAAGTCGAAGCCGAATCAGTCGCTCTGTTGTGCTGTCCATCGCTCGGTCTAGCCGGCGCGGAGTACAGCCGTGGATACATCCAACACTGGCTCTCGGGTGAAGAGATTCCGGAGCGTTCTGCCCGGCGCATCTTCACCGCGGCGGACCGGATTCTGAAAGCCGGCTCGGCTCCTGTGGAGGACTGCCGTTGACTAAACCCTTGGTCTGCATCCTCCGCCTGCTTCTCCTGTTCCGATGCCTCTGTCCTCTGCTCCAGTTCTTCCGCTAGGCTTTTCCCTCCTCACTTAAATCGGCATCTTTCGCGTCGCTCTCGCCGGTAGGGCTCCTTCTCCAGTTTCTCTCTCGTTTTGCGGTCACTTCGGCTCGAGGTGTCTGCCATAACCCTAACCCCACTACCCGTGCGTTTGCACGGTTCTTATCTCGCTTTGAAAGACAAAAACTATGAATACGAATGGAATCACGCGCGTTGAGAACGGCCTGTCTTTGCAGGCCGACCTTCAACGTAAAGAAGTCATCGAGACGATCAAGCAAACGGTCGCGAGAGGCGCTACCGATGCGCAGCCGCAGATGTTCCTGGTCCTGGCCAGCCGGTACAATCTAGACCCCTTTCTGCGCGAAATCTGGTGCGCCCAGATCGGCGGTCAGATGACAGTCCTGACTAGCCGCGACGGTTACCTGAAAATCGCCCAAAGGATCCCAATTTCGACGGCATCGTATCAGCGACCGTGTGCGAGAACGATCTCTTCGAAATCGATCCAATCGCCCCGCAGGTAAAGCATGCATTCGGGGCCAAGCGAGGCCGGATCATCGGCGCCTACGCCGCTTGCTTTCATAAGCAGCGGCGGCCGGTAGTCTGCTTCGCTCCTCTCGAGGAATACCGGAAGGACAGTCCGACCTGGAAGACATACCCTTCGGCGATGATCGTGAAGGTCGCCGAAGCACTCTCCCTAAAACGGCAGTTCGGCATCTCCGGCCTGGTCACGGCCGAAGAAATCGACGGTGCTTCCGAAGCACCCGAGACTACCCGTGCCGGCAAAGCTCCGACCGAGATGACCTCTGTCGTCGAAGTAGTGCACGGCCCGGTGGTGGAGTGTCCACCCACCGCGGCCGGCTCACCCGATCAGATCTCGTCCGAGACTCCCGCTCTGGAGGCAACTGCCCCGTTAGACGTGAAGCGAATGAAGGAGGAGTTCGCACGTATGGAGGAGCATCTCGGCAGAGACAAGTACACCGAGATCCTGATGCGGCATGGAGTTCGCGCCGTGCCTGCTATCCGGTCTCTCGTTTTTGCGCGACGCGTTTATCGCGAGATGCTGGCAGAATTGAAAGCTTCCGCGAATCGGGAGGGCAACTAGCCATGTCCTCCACGACGAAAGCGATCTGCTGGTCCCATTCCTTGTATGAAGTCGAAGAAGCGCTCGAGCTGTTGGTCGAAGCAGCCGAGCAAACTCCTGATGATCCCTCCTTGCCGATAGCGGTGGGCGAGTATCTCGAGGCGGCGCTCGAGAAGCGTGACAACATGGCGCGTTTTCTTGGCCATCTGGAGCGACAACAGGAGTTCGCCCGTGCGGAGATTCGACGGCTCAAAGACCGCGAATCCCGCCTCGCAGGTCTGCAGCAACGGATTCCAGGAATATATCGTTCGGTTCCTCGAGTCGAAGCAACTGCGTAAGTTCGAGGGCAAGAGCTCGACACTTGCCCTACGAGCCTGTCCTCCAAGCGTCGTGATCCACGACCCGTCCTCGATACCTGCAATCTTCCAAACAGTGCGGCAAGAGGTTGTCGTAGACAAACGTGCGATCAAAGCAGCGATCGAAGCCGGCCAGGATGTACCCGGTTGCGATCTACTCATCGGTAAGCAGACGCTAATTCGTCGTTAACGGCTGCCAACTGCTGCCCGCTTACTCGCTTCACGCGAGAGGCGGGCAGCTTAACCTGCTTCTTACCAAAGTACGTCCGCAGATTATACTTTTTCCACGTACTGCGTCAAAGGCGTGCGTTGCACAAAACGGAATCGACAGGGTATCTCGAGGGACCCGGGTTTTCTCGGTTATGTTAATGATCTGGTGCATATAGACGAAGTAGTCACCTGCAGGTTGGTTTCGGAGATGAACACCTCCTTTCGTCCACCGAGG
Source organism: Bryobacteraceae bacterium (assembly GCA_045807925.1). Taxonomy (GTDB): domain Bacteria; phylum Acidobacteriota; class Terriglobia; order Bryobacterales; family Bryobacteraceae; genus Bog-105. The sequence goes on from JBJMGK010000061.1 coordinate 3,507, forward strand.
ATAGCTAGCCCTCTGACTTCGTTGTTCTACGTGCGAACGTAATTACGTAAAAAGGTGATATTCGGCCGCTGGCGGAAGACTAGAGCTTCATATCTTCCTCTCTATTCGTTCCTGACGGCCGGCAAGCCTCGAACGAAACGTCCATCCCCTTCTCAAGGGTCCACGCGTTTCTGGCGGATTGTGCTACATTCATTTGCGTACCTGCTTAGGTGTTTTTCAGGTACGAAAACAGTTCGTAAGTGATTGATTTACTTGAGCGGGTCGGCTTGGTTTCAAATCCTGCCTTGGGCCCAGGGGGTCGTGTGTTTGAATCACACCGCCCCGACCATCAGATCGGCTCTGGAGTGCTTGACTCGAACGCAATCGCGCGTTACAGAGGCAACTCCGTAGAGCCATGAGCCCGTCACATCAGGCCTCCTCTTTGCGAGGCCTGGGCATAGCGTTCCGAAACCTCTCGTACGTAGACAGCCGCATCATATTCGGTCTCGATTCTCCGCGCCATTTTCAACGTCCGCAGCTCTGCTGTGTCACCCACATCGAGTGTGTGCGCCAGGGCCACCAAAGCCTGCTGGAAATCTGACAGAGGTGCCGTCGAGATCTGCCCCGCAGCTTTCTGCACCATCGCCTCTTCGGGCGTCGACGGCGGCCGCTGGACTAGCGTGTGTGCCGCCGGAACGAGCGAGCTAAGGTTTTGAGGAGCATCGGTTCGCGCAGTTGTCAACGACAACATGTCCGAGAATGTCTGTGCCGCAGCATCTCGTTTGGTCAGGAACGATGGCAGATTGAAAATCTGCTTGAGGGTTGCCGGGATGGAGGTGTGATCAAAAGTCCGGTGATCGATGGTCCCCTTCGGAATAAACGGAGAAACGAGCACCGCCGGCACACGCAATCCAAAGCGATCAAATGCAAAGAGAGAAGTATAAGCGTCTGGCGGTGTTGCGGCAGGCGGCGTAACGTGGTCGTACATCCCGCCGTGCTCATCGTGAAGGATGACGAGCAGCGTTTGTTCCCACTGAGGCGAGTTTCTGACGCTGTTGTAGACGTCGGCGATCAGTGCCTCGCCAGCCCGGATGTCGTGTGGCGGGTGCTGATCGTTCGCTTCTCCAAAAAAGGAAAAGTACTTTGGCTCGATGAAGGCATAGTTCGGCAACTTTCCGTTCCTGGCGTCAGTGTGGAACTGCCCTAGCGAATAGAAGTTGACCTTGTTCACGGGCGTTTGCAGCCGTTGCAATGCCCAGGTCTGAGAGAAATCGTGGTAATAGTCGCGCCAGGTAAAGCCGCTTGCGGCCAGGTTCTCGAAGATGCTCGGCATGTCATAGTTCCGAAATTGGCTGTTGTCCAGATAGCCCTTGCTGGTAGCGGCGTGCACGAAAAAGCGATTCGGCCATGTGGGACCGGGAACGGACGAGTACCACGCATCACAAATAGCAAACTCTGCCGCCAACGTGCTGAGCACCGGGATGGTGGTGGGAGCCATGCACTTCATGATCGTGTCCGCAATGCCAGGTGTCACGTGTGGCTGCTGCGAATAGCTGAGAATGAACCCACCATTGGGAACAGAGGTGGCCGGAGGCCCGGCGGGATTGTCGAACAGCTGGAGATTGACTTCGGGGAAATTGTGCCCCGGATCATAGCTAAAAATGAAACCGGCGTCGTCCGATACTTTGACGTTTTGGCTTGGATCGATATGGGCCGGATCGCGTGGATTCGATTCGCTGCCGGTCAGCCCATTGATCGGGTAGCTGGGACTTCGCATAAAGCCGAGCATGTGATCGAATGAGCGGTTTTCGAGCATCAGCACAACAAGGTGCTGAATCGTTGGGGCCATGGCGCACTCTCCACCGGCATACTATCAGCGCGCCTCAGTAGATATGATCTTTCAGAACGGCCCAACGACTCGTTCGGGGAGGATCGATGAAAGCTCTGTTGCCGGGACTACTTCTCTCGCTGCTGGTTGTACCGGCTTTCGGTCAGGGCGCCCCACCGCAAGGGAGCGCGGAGCAGCCCTACAGCATGGAGTATTACTACAAGGTTCAGTGGGGACACCAGCAAGAGTTCCTGCAATTGTTCCTGAAGAACCACTACCCATTACTCAAGAAGCAGATCAACACCGGTCGAGTGCTTTCCGTCAAAATCGAGACACCGGCCAACCATTTGCCGGAAGAGGCACGGTGGGACTATCGTGTGACCATCCGGTTCAAGAACTCAGCGGTCGCGACCTCAGCGAATCCTGCGGAAGACTCAATGATCAAGGAGCTTTGGCCGGACCAGGAAGCCTACAAGCGTGAGGAGCAGCGCCGATTCGAAGTTCTGTTGGCCCACTGGGATATTCCGGTAACGGAGATCACGCCTAACGGCAGATGACTCTCAGGAAGAGGAGCTAACCACTCCTTCTGGAATGCGTGTGGCCATGCCCCCTCGCCCGAGCACGACTACTGGATATCTGCTCCTTCGCACCCGGACATTGAAGCAAGCAGTCCTGACTGAAGGCCTGAGCCAGCCGCAATAAGTCGTCCTCGTTCCCAGGCCTTTTTCCTCCTCGCGGCCTGCACCCTGCCGCGCTGACAATACCCCAGCCCGTAAAAAATCGTGAAACATTAGGAATATTTATGCAATTTGGCCCGGGTTCGTTGTAGAGTTATAACTTCGAATAAAACTATAAGCACCGTGCGTAGCGGCGCCTAAAGGGATAGATCAGCAGATACATGCAATCAGGATACGTGTGTGTGCGTGCAAACGAAGCCAAAATGGCCGTCAAAGCGCATGAATTCAACAACTTGGGAACCGTCGGCGTTCGACTGACTTTTATATTGTTCCTTTTCCTCTTCTTGAACGCGGCGAGCGTTTTCGGGGCGAACATATCCGGGGTTTGGGCCAACGAAGGCGGCGACAAAGTTTCCCGGGACGAGCTTCGCGCCACCAATCATACGGAAAACTTGACCGGGAAGGTGCTTAATCGTGCCTGGGACGGTACCAGGATCCGCCTCTCCGGGGCTCGCAATGAGGTTGTCAGCTTCAACCTGGTGCTTGAGGCCGCTTATGCCTCAGCCAGCAACGTCACGGTCTCCTTCGACACTTTGACTGGGCCGAATGGGACGACGATTAAGTCCACGCCGGCTTCCGGAAACGGAGTCTTCAGCTGGGTGAATCGCCCTATTGAGCTCTTCTACACCCGTTATCTCCAGATTAAGGGACTCAGCTTTTTCGGCTACTACAAAGGGGATGAACTAATCTACCCGACGCGCTTCCGGCTACCTGTCGCAAACGCCAACGGTACCGGGATCGGCGGCTGGAACGATCGTCCCGACCACGACAAATTTTACCCGGACATCCTCGTTCCGCTCGAGCTGAACCAGAATTTCACGATCTCCGCTGGCCAGAACGAGAGCATTTGGGGAGATATATACATTCCGAAGTCGGCGCCATCGGGCACTTATACCGGCAACATTACCGTAAACGAGGGCTCATCGGTTTCCCAGGTGATCCCCGTTCAGTTGAATGTTTATAACTTCCAACTGCCCGATGTGCCGAGTGCGAAGGTCATGACTCCGTTCACCGAATCAGACATTATGTGGCGATATGCGACGGGTTATGGCGGATATGCGAATCCGGGGAGCCCGGACGGTCAGCGGGTCGTCACAATCAGCAACCGGTATTTTGAGCTCTTCCACCGTCACAAGATCGCGCTGCTTGGGGATAACGATTGTACGGTCGCGGACAACCCTTGCAGCGCATCGGTTCCGCGCTATACGGGACAGCTCTTCACGGCTTCCAATGGCTATGACGGTCCCGGCGTCGGCACACCGGTCGGTATCTATGCCGTGGGTCTGTATCAAAACTGGTCATGGCGTGGGGGCAGCGAGGCGGACATGTGGCAGCACACAAACAATTGGGTCAATTGGTTCGACGCAAATGCACCGGGTACGGAAACGTTCCTGTTCCTCGCGGATGAGCCGGCTTACTCGACCGCATCAACTTTAGAGATGTGGTCTCGCTGGATGAATGAGAATCCCGGATCGGGGCAGCATATGTCCTCTATGTCGACTATGGACATGAATGCTGCACGAACTCTAACCCCGAGCCTGGACATTCCCGCAAGCCATGCCGGAATCGGTTCCTGCCCTCTGATTCCTATCTGCGATACGACGGGCGTCACGCAATCCGCTGCGGACAACCTGAAATCAACGGCTGGAAAGCAACTCTGGATGTACAACGATGGACGCCCGGGCGTCGGCACCTTGGATACAGAGGACGACGGAACCGCCCCTCGCACACTGCCTTGGGCGCAGTATAAGAAAGGCATCGATAAGTGGTTCTATTGGCACGCTAACCTGAGCGGCACCACGAACCTGTTCCAAAACGCCACGACGTGGGGAACACAAAGCTACCGGGATCAGTACCTCGGGATGTATGGAACCGACGGAACTACGAACGGTAACGGACTGTTGGTCTATCCCGGTACGGATGTGATGAACCGAGGTGATTCATACGGGGTTGATGGGCCATTTGCCAGCGTTCGGCTCAAAGAATGGCGGCGTGGTATTCAGGACGCCGACTATCTCAGTTTGGCCGCGCAGATGAACTCCGGAGCGGTTCAAAGCATCGTCAATTCCGTGATGCCGAAAGCACTCTGGGAAAACCCGGCCCCGGAGGGAGATCCGTCCTGGTTTCGCGGCGGTGTTAGTTGGTCAGCGGACCCGGACGTTTGGGAAGCAGCTCGCGCACAATTGGCGCAAATCATCAGCGGATCAGCTCCAGCCGTCGTAACGGCTCCAACTCCCACGTCTGCGCCAACAATCACGCCCGATCCCACTCCCGCGCCAACAATCACGACGGATCCAGTCGACGTGACAACACCCATCAAGACGCCGAAGCCCCGCTTGGGCACGAGCGACGCCGGGGCCGCTTAGTCCAGGTGAAAAACTTCTTTGAGGGGTGACATTGCCTGATCAGGCAAGTCGCCCTTCGAAGAGATAAAAAATCCCGCCATTTCCTTTTGCCAGCGCGCATTCACTTCTCTCGCTGCCATACCTCTCCTCGCAGCTTCGAAGTCCTCTGTTTCCAGATATCCGACCAGCATTCCATCGGGCCGTAAGAACAACGAATAGTTCTTCCAGCCTGTTTCCTGCAGTGCGTGCCTCATTTCGGGCCAAACTTCCCGATGTCTCGATTTATACTCCTCGAGACGTTCCGGCCGCACTTGCAGGACAAAACAGACGCGCTGCATCGGAGCTTATCGCAGGAACGCTTCGTGTAATCCGCCATCCACCGGAACGACGTGTCCAGTAGTTTTAGCGCTTTCTTCGCTTGCAAGCCAGACGATCGCGTTCGCACAATCAGACGGCAGAATCGGGCGCCGGGTTAAAGTACGTTGAGCGTAGAACTCGGCGAGTTTTGTCCGAAGTTCCTCGGTTGACTCCGATTCAGAGAATTGAATTTTGTACTTCTGGAGCGAATTGATGACGCGATCCCGCGGAAACATGGTGGAACCCGCGACCACAGTGGCGGGCGCAATGCCATTTACTCGAACCAGCGGGCCGAAGCCAACCGCCAACTCGCGTATGAGATGGTTCAAGGCCGTCTTGCTGATGTCGTAGGCCTCGCTGCCGTGCTTCGGCACGACGGCATTTGCCGAACTCGTCAGGACCATTGCGGACGGTAAATTCTGGTCCTTCAGAATCCAGTGCAGTTCCTTTAACAGGAAGTAATTGCCCGTGACGTTGATCGCGAACGTCTTGTTCCACTGCCCTTCGGTCAACTCTCCATCGGGCCCCGGAACAGGGTAAATCGCAGCGGTATTCACGATCGCATCAAGGCCGCCGAACTGTGACACTGTGAATCGACCAGCCTGCCCGATGCTGCTGCCAGAACTCAGGTCTACCTGGGTATGCGCAACGTTCTCCGAGGAAGAGAGGGCGGCAGCCTCGGAAGCAACCTCTTTTGCCCCCTCGACATTCTGATCGGCAACAACGATATGGGCTCCCTTCTTGGCAAGGAGCAACGCAACTTCCCTACCGATCCCACTTCCTCCGCCGATAACCAGGACAATCTTACGGCTGAACTCGGCTTCTGGCGGCATACGCTGCAGCTTTGCCTCTTCGAGCGCCCAATACTCAATGCGGAAAGCCTCCGAACGCGGAAGCGCAACATAGTTCTTGAAGCTGACGAACTGTTTCGATTGCTCGGCGTGCCTCGCTTGTGGATAAGGATGTTGTGGGTCCCCACCGCTATCGAGCGCGTTGGCTCCCGCCATCACGTGCACGGCGTTGATGAAGAACTCAGTTGTAATCCGGGCTTCTTTCTTGTTTTTTCCGAATCCGAAGATTCCCAAGCCCGGAACCACAACTACGGACGGGTTCGAATCCCGAAGCTTCGGAGAGTCTTTTGTCGCCCAGTCTTTGTAGTAGCTTCCGTACTCGCTTCGATAGGAGACCGCATGCTCCGCAATTCGAGCCTTCAAGGCGTCGACGTCTTGTTCGCCCGGTTTCCAGTCGATGAACATCGGACAGATACGAGTGCGCAGGAAGTGATCGGGACAACTGGTGCCAAGTGCGCCCAATTGCTGGGCCCATTCAGAGTTTGCAAACTCGAGAGCATCTTCGTTGTCCGTGAAGTGCGCAATTACCCGCCGATTAGAAGAGACAATGCCGCGCAAGGCGGGGAGAACGGCCGTCGCCAGTTCCTGCCGGTCAGCGACCGTTTTGTGCTTGGACCCGCCGAATACCGGACCGGCTTTTCGCTGGTGCTCGATGATGAACTCGCCCATCTGGTCGATCGTGCGGATGCTGTTTAAATAGCATTCGCGCTGAGTCTTGCCCCAGGTAAACAGACCATGACTGCCGAGAAGAACACCGTCGCAACCCGGGTTGTCCTTGACGACCTTTTCGAGTTGCATTGCCAATTCGAACCCGGGACGCTGCCACGTGAGCCACTGAATATTCCGGCCAAACTGGCGATTGAATTCTTCGAGCTTTGCTTTCCCGTTGGCGCTCGCCGCAATGGCAATCCCCCAATCGGGATGAAGGTGGTCGACGTGATCAAACGGAAGGAACGCATGCAGGGGCGTATCGATGGAAGCCGCTACTTTATTCGTGCCGAAAGCCGACAGCGGGTAATACCCGACCATCTCATCCTCAAACTCTTCGCCCCGATAGAGTTCCTTCAGCTGTTCCAGGCGGTCGAGATAGATGATGGCGAAGCCTGAATTCTGGATCGAGCCAAGATCGCCGCCGCTTCCCTTTACAGCCATGACTCGAACCGGTTTGCCCGTGAACGGATCGGGCATTTCAAACTTAGAGCTGGTGTTCCCGCCGCCGAAGTTGGTGATCCTCAGGTCTGCTCCGAGCAGGTTGGAACGGTAGCGCAACAAACTCAGTTGATCGTTCCCGAGTTTGGCAGCCTCTTTCTCATTCCAGAGATCTTTCAGGTGAACAGTTTCAGTGGTTTGTGGCATTGTTGAGAAACCTTAAAAAAACGAGACTTTGCATTTCATGAATTGCGCAACTCTCACTCATGCGTAAGAGGTCACGCCCGACATATTCCTGGCGCGTCGCTCCGCCGTGATTCGTTGAAGATAGCCGCTCTGCCGGAATGCCTCCATTGGATCCTCCGGTAGTCCTTTTGATACCCGCCATTCTCGGATGACGGGCCGCACATCGGTGGCGAAGGCATCCTGGAGCAGCGATTCCGCACGCACGAGATCGGAAGCCTTCTGTGCCTCGGCTAACTTCTCGTGGTCGACCAGCGCGGCTTTGGCGAACAGATCTTGCGCCGTGGTAACGGTTTGGATCATCGCCTCCATCTTGCCTTTCAGGTTATGGCTTTGGTCGATGGTATATGCGATAGCGGCGCGTGTTCCGGTTTCCCATTCGTAAAATGCGATTTCGTGGAAAATCCGAAATACCTGGTAGGGATCAATGGACCCGAGCGTCAGGTCGTCGTCGGCATACCGCCGGTCGTTGAAGTGGAAGCCGCCGAGCATGTTCTCCGACAGTAGCCAAGAGACAATCTGCTCGATATTTTGAGCGGCATAGTGGTGGCCCGTGTCCACCAGAACTTTTGCTTGCGGTCCTGCCGCACGTGCCAGCAGCAGCGCCATGCCCCAATCGGCGATATCTGTGTGGTAGAAAGCGGGCTCGAACGGTTTGTATTCGACAAGCAGACGCTGATCGGAAGAGAGGTCCCGGTGAGCCGCCTGCAGCAGGTCGGTAAACCACTGTTTGCGCTGGCGCATATTCGCCGTCCCTGGATAGTTCGACCCGTCGGCGAACCACAGTGAGATGTCACGGCTGTGCACGCGGCGGGCGATTTCGATACTGTCCAGCGTGTGCTGCAGGGCCTGTCGGCGCGCCGTCTCGTCCGGATTCCCGAATGATCCGTGCTTATAAATCTGATCTTGAAAATAGTTCGGGTTGATTGCGCCTGGGCGAGTACCGTATTTGTCACCAAGCAAGGACACCTGTTTCGAACTCGCAACGCCCTCCGGAAAGTCCCAAAGAACATGGAGAGCGACGGTCGGGCAAATTCCGGTTAATGCGTGGACCTGGCCGGCGTCACTGAATTTCTCCTCGATTGTCGTTGCGGCGGCGGGCTGGAGGAATTTCCCGAAGCGGGTGCCTGTATTCGCGAAACCCCAGGACGGGAGTTCGATATTAAACGTTTCAAGGGAGCGGAACACCCGGTCGGAGGTGGAGTTTGGCGTACGAGGCGTCACAGCCACATAGTAGATCAGATCCGGTTTAGAAACAAAGCCGCAATGGTGCGGCAGCGGCCGTTATTGCCAGCCGCCGCCCAATGCACTGTAGAGTTGGACGAACGCGAGCGCTTCAGTTTGCTGTGCGTTGACAAGGTTCAACTGAGCCGAGAACAACGACGAATCCGTTGTGAGCACTTCCAGATAGCTGGTCGCGCCACCCTGATAACGAAGCCGGGCCAGCCGGGTTGCGTCTTGCGCGGCCGCCACTAACTGCTGCTGCTGCTCCCTCGCGGCGCGCTGCTTCTTCAGTGCGATTAACGCATTCGAAACATCACGGAAGGCGGTCGCAATCGTCTGCTGGTAAGTCAGGACCATGCGTTTCTTCGTTTCCTGAGAGAGTTGCAACTGCCCTCTCAGTCTCCCGCCGGCGAAGATGGGCTGAGCAAGCGAACCGAGTCCGTAGATGGTCTTGTTCGTCGGGTCAAAGATGTTCGAGAGGCTGTCTCCACCAACACCCGCCGAGGCACTCAAAGACAGTTGGGGAAAGAATTGAGCGCGCGCAACGCCAATTTGCGCGTTCGCGGCAACGAGCTGCTGTTCCACTTCCTGAATATCAGGCCGTCGTTCCAACAACTGGGACGGTAATCCGACGGGTACATCCTGAGGCGGCGGAGCTAAAGCACTCGCATCCGTATGAGCGACAGGTCCGGGATTTTGCCCGAGCAGGAGGCGCAATCCGTTCTCATCTTGCTGGATGGCCTCTTCCAATTGTGGGATCTGAGCAGTTGCCTGGAACAGAAGCTGTTCCGCCTGCCGAAGGTCCGAAAGCGGAACAGATCCGCCGCTCTCAAGTTTACGTGTGAGGTCGACGGAGTCTTGCCGTATTTTCACGGTTTGCCGAGCAATATCCAGCTGCGAATCGAGCGCTCTCAGCTCCAGGTAAAGAGCAGCTACCTGCTGCACGAGTGTCAAACGGACAGCCCGTTGCGCCCAGGTCTGCGCAAGTAACTGAGCACGAGCCGCTTCTGTTTGCCGGCGGTAAAGGCCCCAAAAATCCGGATTCCATGCCGCCGAAAGACTGAAGCTCCCGGCGACAAGCGGCCCGTTGATAAAGCTACTCAAAGTGCCCGGCAACTCAGCGCCGATAGCAGTACCGCCAACGTTGAGCGTTGGAAATTGTTGCGATCGCGTGATGCGAACCTGAGCCCCCTGCTCAAGAATCCGCTGCGCGGCTATACGCACGTCGTAGTTGCTTTCGAGCGCCGTCCGAATCAGGTTTTGTAACTCGGGCTCGTGGAAGACAACGGCCCACTTCTCATCACCGAGGGAGTTCTCTTTAGCGCTCGAGACCTCCCTGTTGTCAGCGCCCCGAAACGTGGGTGCGGCGGGAACCTGGGGCCTCGAATAGTTCGGACCCACGGTACAACTCGTGCTGAGCAACAAGGCGAGGCCGATCGAAGTAAGGAGGATAGGCTTCCTCATGCGCGGCCCCCTTCCGTTTGAGGCTGAAGACCACCCGGACCACCTCCATCGTCGCTCTCGGGCGGATGAGCGGAATCCATTGTTGTTCCCCTCCCTCCGCGAACGAACCGATGAGAGATGTATTCGACTACTGCGAACGTGACGGGAATCATCAGAATTCCCACAACCGTCGCAAGAAGCATTCCTCCGATTACAACCGTACCCAAAATCCGCCTGGATACGGCGCCCGAACCGGTAGCCGTCCATAGCGGTAAACACCCGAAGATAAACGCGAGCGCCGTCATGACAATCGGACGGAACCGCAGTCGCGCCGCACCCAGTGCCGCGTCTGCGATAGGCTGGCCCCGCTTGTAATTCAGAACGGCGTACTCGACAATCAAAATCGCGTTCTTGGCGGAGAGGCCAATGAGCATGACCAGGCCAATCGTGGCGAAGATATCGTTTTCAAGCGATCGCAGGCTGAGCGCAAGGTAAGCGCCAAGGATCGCGACCGGCGTGCTGAGGAGAACACTGAACGGCAGCGTCCAGCTCTCGTACAGCGCCGCGAGAATCAGGAATACGAAGAGCAGCGAGAGCCCGAAGACAACCCAGGTCGGGACGCCTTGAGCGGCCTGTTGCTCCTGGAAGCTCATGCCTTGGTAAGAAAAGCCCATGCCGGCCGGCATCGCTTGATTGAAGACTTCTTCGAGCGCCGCCCGTACCTGTCCCGAACTGTACCCGGGAGCACCGGTCACGTTCAGTTGGGCCGACGTGTACTCGTTGAAGCGCAGAATGAATTCCGGTCCGGTAATTTGCCGTACGTGTACCAGGGACCCGAGCGGTACCTGGCTGCCGTTCGCGCTCCGGACATAAAACTGGTTGATGTTCTGGATGTTCGTACGCGTGTCGCCTTCCGCCTCAACGAACGTCTGCCACTGACGCCCAAAGCGGTTGAAGTAGTTCACCAGATAGCCGCCCATGAATGTCTGCATGGTGTTGTAGACACTGCCGAGGTCGACTTGCTGCTGGGTCACTTTCTCGCGGTCCACGTCGGCGTAGAGCTGCGGAACAGCAGGCAGATACGACGGGATAGCAGCGGCGATTTCGGGCCGCTTCGATAAGGCGCCGAGATACGTAAACAAATTTTTTGTCAGGAAGTTCTGGTCATCGTTCCCCGACCGATCCTGCACGATCATCGTGACGCCGCCCGACGTGCCGATACCCGGAATCGCGGGAGGCGGGAACGAGAACGCCAAACCTTCTGTCGCGCCGCCAAGTTGCCGTTGCAGGCTCGCCTGGATACTTTGTATCTGCTCTTCCCGGGACTTTCGCTCCTCCCATGGTTTGAGCGATACGAAGAAGAACGCCGTGTTGGTGCTCTGCGTTTGCGTCAGTAAGCTAAACCCGTTGACACCGATCACACCAGCAATACCCGGGGTGTGCAGCATGGCGGACGTAATCTTTTGCGCAGCGGCATCGGTTCGCTGCAGTGATGCAGCATCGGGCAACTGCAATGCCACGAACATATAGCCCTGATCTTCTTGCGGAATGAATCCGCTTGGCAGTCGGCCACCCAACGCCACGGCCACAACCGTGATAACCGCAAGCACAAACATGGTGAATCCGGATTTATGAACCAACACGCCCGAGGTGGATACGTAGGCATTCGTCGTCCGACCGAACATGCGGTTAAACCAATCGAAGAAACGCGCGAGCGGACCGCGACGGCCGCCTTCTTTCTTCGGCTTCAGCAGCAGCGCCGCCAAAGCGGGGCTGAGAGTTAAAGCATTGAACGCGGAGATCAGCACGGAAATCGCGATCGTCACTGCGAACTGCTGATACAGGCGGCCGGTGATGCCGGGAATTGCCGCAGTCGGTATGAAGACCGCGGCGAGAATGAGTGCGATCGCCACGACGGGGCCGCCCACTTCTTCCATGGCCCGAAGGGCGGCCTGACGAGGCGACAGTCCGTCGTGGATCAAGCGTTCGACAGCTTCAACCACGATGATCGCGTCATCGACCACAAGTCCAATCGCGAGCACTAACCCGAACAGCGAAAGCGTGTTGATGGAATAACCGAGTACCGGGAACAGGACAAACGTACCGATGAGCGATACAGGTACCGCGAGCAGCGGAATCAAAGTCGCCCGCCAACCCTGAAGGAAGATGTAGACAACCAGGATGACCAGGCCAAGCGCGATCCCGAGCGTGATCACGATTTCGTGAATACCGGCGGTGACGGCCTTCGTAGTATCGAGCGGCACGGTATATTGCATGCCCGCCGGGAAGTTGGCCGCAAGCTCTTTCAAGCGTTTGTTCACCCCAGCGGCGGTGGCAACGGCGTTCGAACCCGGGAGCTGGTAGACGGCCATAACTCCGGACGGAGCATTGTTATAACGCGCGGTCAGGTTGTAGACCTGGGTTCCCAGTTCCACTCGGGCCACGTCTCGAAGGTGGAGCACCGATCCGTCCGGATTCGCGCGGACGATGATATTGCCGAACTCTTCCGGCGTGACGAGGCGGCCCTGAGTTCGCACCGTGTAGGTGAATTGCTGACCTCTCGGCACTGGCTCCCCGCCAATCTGACCAGCCGGATTTACGTTGTTCTGAGTTTGCAGAGCGCCAATGACTTCGGATGCGGTAACGCCCAGCTTCGCGAGCTGATCGGGCTTCACCCAGACTCGCAGCGCGTACTGGCCACCGAACACCTGGATACGCGAGACGCCGGGAACGCGGGTCAATTCGTCCTGCAGATTGATGATGGCGTAGTTGGTTAAGAAGTCGGCGCCATATCTGTTGTCGGGCGAGGAGAGATTGATCAGCATCAGCGGCGAAGTCAGAGACTTCAGCACCGTCAGGCCGGCGGTGTTGACCTGGGCCGGAAGCTGCGCTTGCGCCTGCGCGACTCGTAATTGCGCGAGCACCTGGTCCGTGTCGGCGTTCGTCTTGACATCGAAATCCACATAGACCGTCGCCTGTCCATTGTTGGCATTGACGGAATACATATAAAGCATGTTGTCGACGCCGTTCATCTGCTGCTCAATCGGCGTTGAAACGGCCTGCTGCAGCGTCTTCGCGTCGGCGCCTGCGTAGGTTGCCTGAACCTGGATCTCGGGAGGAACGATGTTTGGATACTGCGACGTGGGCAAAGTCAGCATCGAAACGACGCCGAGAATCACCGTCACAATGGCAATGACAATGGCCACAATAGGCCGGTGAATGAAGAACTTCGACATGGTTTACTTCCCTGCGGAGTCGTTCGTGGACGACGTCGGCGCAGTATCAGAACTCTTCTCCTGCGGGCCCACTGGCACGCCTTCCTTCAGCTTTTGCAGATTGTCCGTGATGACGGAAGCCCCCGGATCGAGGCCGCTCTCGACTACCCAGTCGTTCTTATACTCCGGACCGAGTTTCACGTTCACTACATGCACCTTATTGCCGGGCCCGACTGTGTAGACCTGTTTCATGCCCTGCATATCGACAACGGCGATTTGCGGCACCAGAATCGCGCCGCGGCGTAGTTCCGTGACAGCTGACACACGCGCGAATTGGCCCGGTCGCAGAACGTTGCCGGGGTTGGGAAACGAGGCGGCTAACCGGATCGCGCCGGTCTGCTGATTCATCTGCCGGTCCACCCAGACAAGTTGACCCTTTTGCGGCTGGACTTGGCCATTCGCGAGAGTGAGGGTGAGCGGAACGCTCGTTTTTTCCGAGAGAAGATCACCTCCCTTTTGGCGAGCTTGCCTCGTCAATCCGAGGTATTCGGTGTCACTGATCGAGAAGTAGACCTTGATGGGGTTGAGCTGCGAAACGGACGTCAGCACGGATTGGGGACTTACCAGGTTTCCGACTTGTGTCGTAGCCTGTCCCGCAACACCGTCAATCAGTGAACGCACGTGCGTGAAGCCGAGGTTGAGTTTCGCGGTTTCGAGAGCCGCCTGTGCGGCCGTGACTCCGGCCTGAGCGGAGCTGACATTCGCCTGGGCGGACCGAACCGCAGCTTCGCCCTGCTTCGCTTGCTGCCTATCGTTATCGAGCTGGCTCTGTGCGACGGCCCTGGCCTGAGCAAGAGGAGTATCGCGAGTCACATTGATTTGAGCTAGCCCGAGCTGAGCCTGGGCCTGAGCCACCTGGGCCTGGGCCTGGGCAACCTGCCCTTGAGCCTGCTCAAGCTGTCCTTTCGCCTGATCAACAAGCGCCTGAAATGGTCTTGGGTCGATCTCGAAAAGGACCTGGCCTTTCGTAACCGGGGACCCCTCCCGGTATGTCTGGCGGATGAGATACCCGCTGACCTGAGGCTGAATCTGAGCGTTGACAAACCCGTCCATAGTGCCCACCCACTGGCCGGCCATCGGAACATCGGCCTGCTGAGCTTTGAAAACGGAAACGGGCATTGGGCCCATCGGGGCCGGCGCGGCTTTGTTTTGGCCGCCACACCCTGTCAGCACAACGCAAAGGAGCGCAATTGCCAGCGCGATAAGACTTGCTCGAACAATTTGGCGGAGCGATGACGGTTTAGATTGCCGGATTAGATACTGTTGTTGCAAAGCGGTTAAGCCTTCCCAGGAGATGCTGCTGCTTTTTCGCATGAAAAATATACATTCCTGTATGTTTCGTCATACCTTTGGATACAGAGCCCGCTATGCACGATTCAGAGAAAGCCGCAAAAGTTGCGCAGCCTGTCGGTTCCAATCTCGCGCTGCATAAGCAGAAGCGAGCCATGCAAACGCGGCAAGATTTAATTCGGGCCGCGCGTGACGTGTTTGCCAAGAACGGGTTTGAGCATGCCCGCATTGAAGACATAGCGGCGCAAGCGGGGAAAACCCGCGGAGCCTTCTACGCCAATTTCGAAGACAAAGAGGACGTCTTCTTCGCGATATTCGAAGAAGACCTCTTGCGTGACCAGGAACGGGTGCGGCCCAGGTTATCCGCCGCAGCAACCACGGAAGAGCGCATCGATGCAATCACAGACGATCTCCTGACCTTCCTTCGCGATCGCGAGCGGGTTCTTCTGAATCTCGAATTTAAAATGTATGCGGTGCGACACCGGCAAAAGCAGCACAGGCTGGCGGAACTGCATGGGCAGATGGTGCTGGGGTGCTGTGCGGCCAAGATTGACAACTTTCTCCCGGATCTGGCGGAGTTGTCGCTTGCGGAAAAACGAAGGCGGACGGCTGAAATAGCGGGCATGCTTGATGGCGCGGCCCTCAACCACCTTTTCGATCCTTCGAGTCTGAGCGAAGAACAACTACGCCGCTATTTGCGACTTGGGGTTCGCGAGGCAATGCGGAGTGACAAAGAGGCAAATGGCCCTAAGTAAACGGCGGCTTGTGGCGGGCGCTCTCGGAGGGGCTTTGGGAGGGTTGGCCATGAAGGCGGTAGTACGTTTCTGCGACCCGAATTCCTTTGGTTTAAGTTCGAAGACGGATGCAAACGCTGCGCGGCGCGTACTTGGAGAAGCTGTCGATCAGAAACGAGCCGAGCAAATTGGCGCAACCATTCACTACGCCTTCGGGATTGCCGTGGGCGCCGGATATGCAGCTTTAAGTGACACTTATCCTGCTTTGCGGGCCGGCCGCGGAGGCGCCTTTGGAGTGGGATTGTGGCTCATCGGCGATGAGCTCGCTGTTTCCGCAGCTCGTCTCGAAAATCCAAGCGCCGCGAACGCCTTGTCTCATGCATCAGCGCTCGCGGCGCATCTTCTATACGGCTTTATCGTGGACGCTTGTGCGTCCAGCGCGGACTAGTCGCGGCTGCCGTTCAAAACTCGTAGCAGAATGTTCAGCGCTGCGACGAATACATTGAAGACACCAGCGAACAGCATCAGCGCTCCGGGAATCGGGCTATCGGCATCCGGGGTGCGCAACACGGCACTCGTTGAGTAGACGAGCGTAAAAACGCCGAGCGCTCCGATTCCTAACCCAATCAGGATCCCAACGAATCCGATATGGAGGAAGCTGTTCAGAACCATCGTGCCGATGAGGGCGAAGAACAAGCCGGTCATCAGCCCACGGGGAGCTGAAAACTCCCGGCGTGCGCTCATGACGTAAAACGTCACACCGACAAAAACAAAGGCCGTAATTCCGAGGGCAACCAGGATGAGCTCCGGCGCAATCAGACGAGCGACCCAAAGCAACGGTGACAACGCAATACCCGAGATGAAACCGTCCGCTACGAGCGCAGCCACACCGAGTTGGTGATTATGGCGCACAGAGATAGCGATTCGAGGCACGATATTCAGGAGCAGAAGAGCAGCAATCCATCCCATCCAGCCTGAAAAGAATCTCGCAAGAGTTTCGGACGTGGCCCCGACGTATCCACCGGCAATCGCACTGAAAACCGCCAGTCCGAAGAACAGATAGGTTTGCTTAACGACGGCGGCGCTACGCCCGCTTAGGATTGTCGTTCCACTCAATTTGTCCCAAACGGAGGTCTGAGAGCTTTGGTTGTACATGTAAGGTTAAACTCGCTTTAGTTGTTTAGACGCACAACTCGTGCGGACGGTTCAAAGGAACGGGTGAAGCTCTTCCCGCGATTCGAACCCACCCGGGCGCTGGGCAACTCTGGCGTAAGTTGTTGTCTCTATTCGGCCGGAACAAATTTCTGGACGCGCCAGTTCAGGATCTCGGCGACGTAAAGGGCACCCGTGCTGTCAACCGCGAGACTATGCGGATAGTAAAGCTTCCCTGGCGATTTTCCATGGGAACCAAGTTTGCCCAGGATCTTCCCGTTCGCATCGAGCTTGATGATCTGATCGTTTGCGCCATCGCTCAAGAAGAACGCGTTCTCACGCGGAACGTAGACCAGGCCCCAAGCGGCGCCGAGATTTGACCACTTGCCAAGAAATTTACCGGACTGATCGAAGATCTGAATACGATCGTTCTCGCGATCCGCGACGTAAAGCCTACCGGCCGCATCGATTGCAATATCGTGAACGATGTTGAACTGACTGTCGCCGGTTCCTTTACTTCCCCACTGTGTAATGTACTCACCGTCTTTCGTATACTTGGCGACGCGAGAGTTTCCGTATCCGTCCGTGATGAAGAATGACCCGTCTTGGGCAAACCCGACGTTCGTCGGACGATTAAAGGCATATTTGGAATTCTGGTCACCGGCTGCGCCCCCGACGGCACTGATGACAGTCAGGACGTGGCCGGACGGAGACATCTTCAGGACCTTGTGACCAGCGACATCGATCAACCAGATATTGCCATCAGGGTCGACCCGGATCCCGTGGGACGATTTCACCGGAACGTCGTTCCAAGCCTGGAGCATCTTGCCGTTCCGATCAAATTCGATGACCGGATGTGATCCCCGATTGAAGACCCAAACGTTGTCCGATTTGTCGACAGCCACACCCGAACACTCTCCGAGATTCAACCCATCGGGGAGTTTTGCCCAATTCTCGACTGGGCGATACGCCAGCGGCGGTGCATTCGGGGCAGGATGGGTCTGGGCAGCAACAGGCATCCCGAGCGCAATGGACAGCACTGCGAAGGTAAACGGGCCATGGTGCTTTGGACGTAGGAACGAAGTGAGCGTCATTCGAGTATCACGCTCGATTGTATTGAACAGGCTGCGATGATTACAGCTGATCCCGGTGGGGAACCGTGACATCAATCCGAGTGCCGCCGCCGGGCTTAGCAGAGAGCGCAAGTTTTCCGCCGACAAGACGCACTCGTTCCTCGATGCTGATGAGGCCTAACCCGTGGTGGGTTGCAGTTGAAGCTGGATCGAAGCCAGGGCCATTGTCGTGGATGCTCAAATGCAGTTCGTGCTCATCTTCGGTGACTCGCACGGTGACGAGGGAACCCGGCGCATGTTTCGCTACATTCCGCAGGGCTTCCTGGGCAATGCGGTAAAGAGTAGAGGCAACAGACAGCGGAATCGTTCGCTGCAAGGGGAAGCTGATGAGATGAAACGTAAAGCTCTGAACCTTCTCGAACTCCGACCCCAAGCTCCGCAACGCCGGTATTAGCCCTAGATGCTCGAGCATTGAAGGATGGAGCCCATGGCTAAGAGTGCGTACTCCCTCAGACACCTTCGTGATCTCGTTGGTCAAACCCTCGAGCTGCTGCTTTAGAGCATCCGGCATTTCGGGCTGACTTTGCAGCAGTGAGACATGCATCTCGAGAACGGCAAGCCGCTGGCTCACATCATCGTGGAGCTCGCGAGCAACATGCCGCCGCTCTTCATCCTGCGCGGTCAGCAGACTTGCGGCGAGCGCGCGCAACTCCTCTTTCGTGCGGTCCAGTTCGGCGCCCTGCGTTTCGACCGCCTTTTGCAGGTGCGCTCGTTCCTGCTCCTCCTGCCGTCTGCGCAGTTCCTCTGCACGCAAAGTTTCCGTTTCGTCGCGCAGCACCTTGGCATATCCTCTCAGTTGCCCGTCGTCGTATACCGGGTGCGTAACCCAAGCGGCAAAGAAGCGCGTTCCGTCGCGGCGCAAAAGCCAGCGTGCATCCTGCATCTGGCCTTCTGCCAAGGTGCGGATCAATTCCTGCTCGGGATATCCAGCCTCGCGATCCTCGAGCGGAAATAGCTCTCGAAAAGGACGTCCTACGATTTCGTGGGCCGAGTAGCCGAACAACCTTTCTGCTCCCGAGTTCCAGACCGATATGCGCATGGACGGGTCCACCTGGAACAGAGCGTGGTCACGTACATTCTCGACAAACAAACGGAACCGGTTTTCGCTTTCTTGCAGGGCCTCCTGGGCGGTCTTGCTCGACGTTAGGTCCCGGAAGATCTTGACGAAGCCAAGCGGCTGTCCGGACTGGTCCCGCAACAAAGTCATCACGCCGGAAGCCCAGAAGCGGGATCCGTCTTTTTTGACGTGCCAGCGCTCATCTTCCGCTCGCCCGTCTCGCGTGGCAACCGCCAGTTCTTTTCCTGGCTCTCCTTTTTCTTGGTCTTCAGGGGTAAAGAAGAGCGCGCTGGAACGAGACAGAATTTCCCCTTCCGAGTAACCGAGAATACGTTCCGCGCCACGGTTCCAGCTCGTGACGCGGCTCTCGAGATCGAGGGTCATGAACGCGTAATCGACAACACAGTCGATCAGCACATCAAAGCGATCCTGTAGGAGCGATCGAGCGGTCTGGTTGGCTTGCTTCTTATCGCCGCCTTGCAACTCGCCGGGTAAAGACGCGCGCTCTGGTGGGTTCAATGCGATTCCTTTGCTCGGCCGTATTTAAGATCAAAAGCGCGATTTTCTGCTTGCCAGAAAAAACGTAGAGCTACCCTCGCGGGTACTACTATTATGGGCGCTCAGGACGTTGTGTTCAACGGCCGTTTACTTACGCGCGAGATTCTACGAGCATCGCGAGATCGCATTCACAAGCCCGCCTGGAGGCCGCTCCCACGATTGAACATTAGGCTTGGCGCACGCCGGACGCAAGATGGGCTGCTAAAAAGGGCTCGATGGCGCGGGTTAACTGGGGCGCGGCACTGTACTGGACAGCATGGCCCCAGCGCGGAATGACCACCACGCCATCGGTTCCCAAGAGAAGGGCAGCTTCCTCTAACCACCGCTGAGGAACGACTGGGTCGTTTTCGCCTCTTGCCAGGAGTGTGGGCACGGTCACATCGCGCAGCTTCTTCTCCATCGGATGGAAGAGCATTGCGTAAAACTCAGAGACAAACCGTGTACCCATCCGTACATAGTCTTTGAGCACGATGAGAGTGAGGGAGGGTCGCTCGTAGAAAACGTCAAGCAGGAACCGGCGCAGCTGCGCGGCAACATTGCGCGCGCGAGGATCGGGCGTCGGCGCGATCAGGACCAGCCGGCTGATTCGGTCGGGATTGCGCAACGCCATCTCGACAGCGATTTGACATCCCATCGAGTGACCGACGAGCGAGGCGCGTTCAAGACCAGCAACACGCATCCAATCTAAAGCGACTTCAGCCAGGTCCTGAACATTGAGAGCCCGCGATAAACTCTCGGAAAGTCCATGGCCGGGAAGGTCGGGTGCGAAGATCGCAAACTGGGTAGCCAAGCACTCGGCCGCCGGCACGAAATACGAGCTGGAGACACCCAAGCCATGGATCAAGACCACGTTGTCTCGATCGTTCCCGGTATGTGCGTTCGCAATCCGCGCGTGTATACGGAGGCCGCGCACAAAGTACCACGCTGACTGCAGAGGCTGAATACTACCGGACTTTAGAAGCCGGTGGCGCTCCCGGGACGCACAGCGCCATAGCCAAACAGAAACGCCAGCAGCGCCCGCAACGCTCAATGCGGGAATCAGCTTGAGCGAGGGAAGCCGTACCCGCGCCGCTTGCCGCGGCTTAGCCATCTTCACGTTCCAGATCATTTTTGAACGTCATGCATGGCGACCTTCGAAACGACCTGCGAGAAACTCCAGTACAACCGTGTTGAATGGTTCCGCGTGATCATACATGAGAACGTGGCCCGCTCCTTTGAGTACGCACAGTTCACTGCCTTGAATTTTCTTCTGGAGTCCACCGGCTAAGTTCGGAGGAACAAGCGGATCGAGCTCTCCCCAAATCAGAAGACACGGTGTCGAGATTTGGGACAGCTCGTAATCCACGTTTGATCGTAATAGGTCACGCGATGCATGGACTGCAGTGGAAAGGCCGGCACGAAGTGAATCCCAGACCAGCGTCTTCCAGAAACTGCGCTCTACCCTGAGCGTTTCACGAGCCAGAGGCAGAAGGTACGCGGCAATCCGGCTGCTCGGTAGCTCTATGGCAGGGGCGGCGAGTACGAGCCGATGGACTCGTTCCGGACGCTCCCCCGCAAAGATTGCTGCGACCAGAGCACCCATGGAGTGCCCGACGAGCGATACAGTGTCAAGACCCAACGCATCAAACAGAGTCTCGAGCCACGCCACTGCACCACGGACCGAGAAAGGTTCCGGATGTCGTCGCATCCCGCCGAAGCCTGGCAGATCAACGGTATACACAGTGAAATGCTGGCTCAGAGCTCCGATGTTTCGAACCCACCAGCCAGTCGATCCGCCAAGGCCGTGAATCAAAACCAGGGGGTCGCCACGTCCTTCCACGCGGTACTGAGTTGTCGACGTTCCAATCTTGACGGTTTTCGCTTTCGTCACTTCCCTGCTGCCCAATGGAAATACTGCTGCGGACATTCTGAAAAAACCCGGCCCAAACCGGCAGATCTTCGAGAAGCTCTCGCCGCAGACACCGGTGTCTACTTACTGAACGTATACGATCCCGAATCCAGCGCATGCCAATTAACGAATCAGAAACTACCGAATCGAGCGTGGCAAGGCTCAATGCCAGACCCGGGCTGCAACACCACAGTGGCGGACCGGGGCTGCAGCAGATCAGCATGGGTCAGAAGCGCGGTGCGTTATTGTATGCGCCCGAGAGTGCGCTGAAAGAATCACGCGCGCCGCTCGCCGTCATGCTGCACGGAGCGGGCGGCAACGCGGAACACGGCATGGACATCTTGCGCACTTACGCGGATGGGGCCAAGCTGATTCTTCTCGCGCCGGAATCGCGGAAGGCTTCCTGGGACATCATCTCGGATGCGCGCTACGGGCCAGACGTCCGATTTATAGACAAGTGCCTCCGGGATGTCTTCGCACAGTTCGCAATCGACCCTCGGCGCATCGCGCTGGGCGGCTTCTCCGATGGAGCATCTTATGCTCTATCGCTAGGGCTCAGCAACGGGCTGTTATTCCGGACCCTCCTCGCGTTCTCGCCCGGTTTTATGGCACCCGTTCGAATTGAAGGCGAGCCGAGGATTTTTATATCGCATGGCACGAAGGACGAGATCCTGCCGGTCGATGTTTGCGGCAGGCGGGTCCAGCGCGCATTGCGCGTCCACCGGCAGCTGGTCGTTGAATATCAGGAGTTCGAAGGACCTCACACTGTACCGCCAAGAATGAAGGAAGCAGCGCTTCGTTTCTTTTTAGGGGAAGAGAGCTTTTAATCTGCCGGCGGAACCAGGCAGTGTTCCGGATTCCACTTCCACGTCAACATAAGCCGAGCACGACGCGGCTTACCGCAGAGCGGTCTCCACTGCTTGCAAGAGAGCCGGATCCTCAGGTGTCACGTTGGGTTCAAACCGAGCTAGAACCTTTCCATCCCGACTGATGAGGAATTTTGTGAAATTCCATTTAATTTCGCCGCCGGTCGTCGGGTTCTGGCTTTCATCTGTCAGGTATTGGTACAAAGGAGCTCGCGGGTTAGCTCTTACGAACACCTTGGACATCATCGGAAATGTTACGTCGTACTTACGTCGACAGAATTGCTTGATCTCAGGATCCGATCCAGGCTCTCCTTCGCCAAAGTCATTGGACGGGACTCCAATGATGACAAAGCCCTTTGCCTTATGTGCAAGATAGAGCTTCTGTAACCCAGCGTATTGAGGAGTGTATCCGCAGTAGCTGGCAACATTGACAATGAAAAGAACACTACCCTTGAAATCGCGCAGCCGCACTCTCTGATAATCGATGCCATTGAGCTCATAGTCGTAGACCGAAGCCCCCGAAACAAATTGAGCTATTACGAACAAAAACGTTGCCGACGATAGGATCCTATGCATTTGGGCTCCCTATAGATAAGTGAGGCAACCTAATTCATATTATGACGAATCGGCACGTGAGCTGCCTGACAGCACCCCCGCCTGCCCAATCCTTGACAACTGAATGGTAATAGCAGATACTTAGTATGCTAACTCCCTAGCTAAATCCTACCTTCCGAACCGAGCCGGAACTTCGGATTCTCTCTTGCGCTCCTAACCGAGGCGGTTGTCAGTGCAATACTCCCGCGTGAGGCTCCTCCGTCCTCATACGAACAATTGGAGATCGAGGAGAGAAACCACGTGGGATTCGTCGGCTTTGGAAGGATCACCTAAATGAAACTTTGCTTTTTGGGGTTCAGCGAAGACACTGGCGCTCGCGTTCTCAGATTTGATTCCGTAGCTGATGAGGGCAAGACCAGCTATACCGTCAGAGCCGACCTCAAGCTCATTCGGACATATGGCATCCGGGTACAAGAGCTTCCATTGTTGTGCCAAGCCCTGCTCGAGCGAGCCGATAAGACTGAGCAGAAACGGTCAGTCGTATTCACCGAAGACGAAATGCGCCAGCACGCTTCGAATCTGGCAGCCGCGCGTGCAGCCGGTAAGCAAAAATTCAAGACCGCGCGTCGGCCGTTTCAGCCAAAGCCGGGGAACGGTAACGGGTGGTCTACGAATCAGCGATCCGCGGCGGACTCTGTTCCGCAAGCTCCGGTGGACCAGACCTTCAGGAGTGCGCATGCCGGGATGCCGGGCCGGGTTCTTACGAAGTGAGTTCGACCCTACATGGCGGTTGGCTTATGCGCATAGCAGAAGAGTACCTGACGCGAACTAAGCGGTGTCCCCACTGCCGTTCCGTTGACTTCCGAAGCGTGGGCTTTCGAAACGCAAGGGAACAAGCACTTCGCTGGTTTCTGCTGCCCTATCGATGCACTCTTTGCGGCCGCCACTTCTTTCTCATGCGCTGGTTCGCTCCGGTGATGGCAAGCTGACGAGCATCGCCACGTGTTGGCCGTCGCGCCCGGGATCTGAGCGGCACTCCATCTCGATCCGGTGATCAGCAGCTTATCTCCCAGGTCTGGTCATTGCGCGGAGACATCCGGAAGCGTATGGGAAGAAACATGCTGATCACCTCAGCGTTCGTGGTCGTGTGCAGCGTTGGCTTTGTGGTCAGCATCGACCCGCCTCCCGCGATAGCCATGGGGAGGAGCAGTTGGTCTGCGAGATGCTCACCAACAGGAACGCCCGCGCGATCGTAGTTGCGCCAGGATTCAAGCGCACCCTCAGCTACTCGCTCGGCTGGAACTCCTCGCTGCCCGAATCCTGTGGCGAGTTCCGACGCGAGGCGAAAAGAGCCACTGATCATCACGACGTTACCGGGACCGGCAGATTCGACCGTTTCGGCCTGGTACGCTGAGTCCGGCCACGTCAACCCTTGGCGGACCACGGATAACTCGCGCTCTGCAATCGCAGCCGGCAGATTCGAAACAATTGCGCGCACGCTCCGCTCCCTCAGTTCTGCCCTTTCGTGGAGATTGACGGGTCGCAGTCTTGAGGGCCGGATCTCTGCGGCCCAGCGGCCGCCACCCGCAGGCACAAAGCCATACCTCTCGAATTTTGTATTTACTGCGGCTCCCATTCGCGTAAGCACCGGCAAGAATACCGTTTCGATGAAATCCCACGGAGGCCCGCCGCGATTATGCGTTCCACCGATGAATGTCACTGCCGATGGCTTTGAACATTGCATCAGCGCCGGCAGCACCGTTTGGAAAACAAGACTGGTACTTCCCGCTGTTCCGATGTCGAACTCGTAATTGCCGCCCTCCATCGCCGCTGGTACGAAAGCAACCTTCGTGGAACCAACTGCATCGCCTTCCACCTGGGCATTGCCGATGCGTGCCGCCGCACGGAGCGCCGTGAGGTGCTGGCGTCTGAGTCCTGGCTTAGCGCGGCCACGCCGCAGATTGTGAATTCGGAACGGCTTTTGTGTGAGGAGCGACAGGGCCAGCGATGTTCGGAGGATCTGCCCTCCGCCTTCACCGAAGCTCCCATCGATCTCAAGCGCTGCCACAATCCTTAGACGCTCTTGAACGTCGAAGCAACCTGCGTTCGGCTCGAAAGCATGACCTAACCAATTCCAACGCGATCGGCCGCTGCTTCCCAGGGAAGCCAGCCGGCTTTGCCCAACCGGTACTCTTTGCGCCGGTCTTCTTCGAAGCGGCCCTTTTCTTTCGACCAGGAGTGGCGAAGGATGACAGCCTGCTTTTCGCCCGCCTCCGTCCGGCTCACTTGCAGCAAGTTGAAGGAGTTCGCCTCTCCTTTATTGCGATCAGAAATGGCTGTGCCGGCCTGAACGAAAACCATTGCTTTGTCTTCGAGTTTGTAACGAGTGCTAGTGCTGCCACTCGAACTTAAGTGCACGTGCCCGGCAAGCAGCAGATCGACAACCGGCGCCAGTCGAGTAACCGCACGCCGCGAATGCCCGATGAGCAGATGTGGATTAGACGGTTCCGGCAAGTCGAACGGATGATGAGTGACCAGTATGCGGATGAGATTCGCAGGAAAGCTGGAAAACTGATCGACCAGGGCGTCGAGTTGGGGCATGGTGATCTTACCGCCCTTGACGGGAATCAGGTGAGCACTATTGGCACCTATGATTGCAACCTCGTCGTCCATCAAGACGGGTTCCAGATTATCTGTGATCAAACGGCAGTAAATCTTCAACCCCTCGGTCCAGCGCCGCCAGAGATTGTAGAACGGTAAATCATGGTTGCCCGGAACCACAATCTGCGGCACGAGGAGCTGTTCCAGATATTCGCGCGCGCGTGAAAATTCCTCGGCCGTGGCATGCTCAACAAGATCACCGGAGATCACCAATATGTCCGGATGGATTTCGTTGAGGCTTTCGCACAGTTTCCGGGCCAGTAGCGGGTCGTTATAGCCGAAGTGCAGATCGGAAATGTGAGCGATCGAGCGCATTAACTCGAAGGGTTAGATGTCGGAACAAGAACGCGGAGCGCTCCCGGGAGAGATTTGTATTGCAAAGGAGTATTCAACCGAACGACCTCACCGTCCACCCCGACGCCTACACGGCGGCGCTTACATTCAATCGTGACATGAGGTGCTGAAAAGATTTCGAACAAAGACTCACGAGGAGTACGACCGAGAAGCACACCAATGACTCTTATCAGCAGCTGCCATCTGTTATGGGGCCGCATGACGTAGACCCAGAGCTTACCGCCATTGAGAGTTGCCCGTTCGCCGAGTGCAAGCCCTTCCATGCGGTGCTCATTATTTCCCACGAGCACGAATGGAGTTCGTAACGTTCGCTTGCGCCCGTTCACGGTGTAAGAAACGGAGAGTTTGGGCAGGCGCACGAGTGCCACTGTCAACCCGAGCAGCACGGCAAGAAAACGCCCGACCTTCGACGACCCAAAACCGTGCCGTTCCAACTTCTCGCGAAGGCCTCGGTAATGAGGAAAGAAACCAAGGACGGAATTGTTTACAAATACACGGCCGTTGACGGTGGCCGCGTCAATCGATACTGCCGACCCCGAGATCAAGGCGCGCGCCGCCTTCTCCTCATCAATGGGCAGTTTTAGATCACGTGCCAGATGGTTAAGAGTACCGGTTGGAATGACCCCAAGTGCGGTGGGCCGGTGAAGAAGCGCAGATGCAGCGGCGTTGACGGTTCCGTCGCCTCCCGCCGCAGCAAGCACGTCAGCTCCCGCCGTGACGGCCGCCTCAACGGCTTGCCTGATATCCACTCCCTCCACGACTTGAATGACGTCAACGTTTGATCCATTCGAGGCCAGGATCGATCGAATGGACTCCCGCTGTGCTTCCGAATCTGTCCACCCCGAGGACGCGTTCCAGAGGAGCGCAATGGATTGTTTTTGTGCGGTGGTCATCAGTACGTATTCAGCGGGAACGATGCCTGAGCAAAGCAATGGCGGATCGAGTGCAAACTCGGATCCGCCATGATTCAGTTAGAAGAACTAACTTTCTTTATAAGTACCGGCCGTTCTGCTCAGGGG
Source organism: Bryobacteraceae bacterium (assembly GCA_045807925.1). Lineage (GTDB taxonomy): Bacteria > Acidobacteriota > Terriglobia > Bryobacterales > Bryobacteraceae > Bog-105. The sequence continues at coordinate 30,205 of JBJMGK010000061.1, forward strand.
CTTATCGGTTTCGGCGTAATCGGCGGATGATTCTCCGGTCGAGGAAACGTCGTCAGCGCCGGTCCGCTTCAGTATGTCTTTAGCTCGTCCCGTCCATTCGCTATTGTCTGCGTGAACCGAGACTAAGATGCCGCCCTCTTTGATGCGGCCTTCGTAACGCTTCGCTTCATATTCAGGAATTCCCATTCCAACGAGAGCGCCCACAATGCCACCGAGGACCGCACCCGACCCAATGCCGGCAAGAGTCCCCATAATTGGCCCCGCCGCAATGAATGGTCCGACACCAGGAATTGCGAGGGCTCCAATGCCGGCCAACAAACCTAAAGTGCCGCCAATGACGCCGCCGGTGGTAGCGCCTGTGGTAGTACCCTCAGGGGCCTTTGTATGTTTCTCGTGCGCGAAATCTTTGGTTCCAGTGTTGTCCTGCAAGAGCACGGAGATGTCTTCGTTGCGGAAGCCGGAGCCCAGCAAGGCGTCAACACCACTCTCCGCCGCGGAACGACTCCGATAAATGCCGTAAACAACTGTATTTTTTGCCATATTTGATTGTTCCTCCTGTTTGTTCCTGGTTACTTACTCTCTGCCTTGTTGCTGTCGCCTTTTATGGTTATTTCATCGGTGACATTACTTTCCCCAGCATGCTTCCGAGCAAGGTCTTCTATCGTTTTCTTCTCTTCTTCTGTGTGAACGACGCCTTTGAGGGTGACCTTCCCACCTTGCGCAACAATCTTCACATTGTGGGCGTAGGTGGAGAGAGACTTGTCGGCCACGACGTCGTGCCTGATCTGCCGCATGAGTTCGCGGTCGTTTGTGCCATTTTTGGCGTTGTCCGCCGTAGGCTCCGATTGGCTCCGATCGCGTTTGTTTACTTTGGTGTTATCAGCGGAGCTGCTTTGATTGCCGCCCGTCTGTGGGTACGGTGAGGCGAGTAGCGCCGCAGCGAAAAGCAGACTGCAACCTGCACACTTAGCGTATCTGAAATTCATATCCACTCCGGTGAGATATAAGCACGACCCTGGCCAATATACGTAAGTGATTCAAAACACGAAGGGAAAGTTTCGATAGACGCTGGATGAGAGGGTAATATCTACAGCACAGGAGGAAAATGCTGGAAGCGTTCTCTCCTCTTCGTCACAGATCTGACATGAACGCGAAACACTGTTAGCGGGTGGCTCTGTTCAGGCTTATGTCAGGTTCAACAAACGCCGTGCATTCTCGAGATACACTTTCCGCAGGATCGATTCCGGCAACCCCAGTCCTGAAATTCTCCAGCGCCCCTGCGGTGACTTACCCAGCGGCGCGTAAACGAAGTACTCGTCTTCCGTTTCGAGAAATCGATAATAAATTTCGTACAGCTCTTCACAGAAAAGCTGTTGAGGCATGTCCAAACCTCCGGGAACCGCGTCCGTCCCAAAGACAACGCGATCCTGGTAACGATCGATGAACTTCCGAGCGGCTCGCGGCTGGCGTCCTAATTCGCTGATTCGTGCCGCGATGTCGACGAACATATTCGGATGCGCTTCCATGCATTCTGAGACATAGCTCAGGTCTTCCGGATCGGCAACGTGCAAGCACACGAAATTTGTTCCCGGGTGACGAGTCATCACCCTGCGACGTGCCTCCTGAAGTTCCCCGTTGGATGGGAACCCGGGACCGTAAAACGACCAATCCGGATGCGCCTGCAACTCGTCCCAGCGCTCGTTGAATCGGTCGATCGGCTGAAAGAACGCACGAGGATCGGACGTATGGATGGCCACAGGAATACCAAGTTTCCCGGCAGCATCCCACATTAAGTCGAAGCGTGGATCGTCCACGGGGATCAAAGGTCCGGCGGTAATTTCCTGGCGAAGAAACAGGCCCAGCGTCTTCAAGATTTTCAGGCCCCTCGCACCGGCCCGAACAGCCGCTTCGACAGTATCCGCCTGGTCGCGCGGATAGTTCGGTTCGTTGACTCTGCCCCAAGCCGGCTCGGTAAACACAATGAATCGATCTGGATGCGCGTGCTGGTGCGAGGTTAGTGCCTGTCGCAGGAAATCGCCGTGTCCTCCCGTAAGGTTCACCATGGTTCGGACGTCAACCGCATCCATGGTGGGCAGCAAATCGTCCGCACTCGCTAGTACCTGAGGCTGGCCTCCGTGATCGAGGCCGTTATCCCATGTCAAGTGCGTGTGGAAATCGATGACTGGAAACTTGGGGCGCGTCACACGGGTGACGGGCAACTCCAGCATGCTTTTCGGTTCCCAATCTTTCAGGTCGAGCGATGGAACAGCCACTTCCCTCCGAAACCCTCCTGTCCTAGTCGAAACGCCACGAGCAGGATACTACAAAGGAGAGGCTTGGCAGTCTCACTATGCGCATGTCGAACAACGCTACCGGAATTGACACATCTTTCGCCGACTGGGAGAGAGAAGCCGCTGCCACGCAAAGCGGCCTTGCGAATCTTTTGGCTCATTCATCGGTATCTCAAGGGCAGAGTTACGGTCATACGCTTTCTGAAATCCTCCACCAGCCTCTGACCTGGCCAGAGACTGCGGCCGGTCTTGTCGCCCGTCGGTCGGAACTGCTTCGATTGCGTGAGACCACTGACGCTGTGCTCCTGACCGGGTCCGGCAGTTCGGAGTATGTCGGAGATTGTTTGGGGCCCGCCCTTGCTTCGGAGCTCAAGCGCACTGCTCTGACGTGTGGAGGTGGATGGCTGCTGACGGAAGGCGCCACAGCCGTACCGGGTTCCGCACCGTTAGTGATCTCATTTGCAAGGTCAGGAGATAGTCCGGAGAGCGCCGGTGTGCTCGACTTGTTGCTCGAACGCGCGGCTGCGGCGACCCGGCACCTGATCATCACCTGCAATCGGGAGGGCCGCCTGGCGACTCAGTACAAAGAACACCCTGCCGCGACCGTCATCGTGCTCGATCCCCGTACAAACGATCGCAGCCTCGTCATGACGAGTAGCTTCACAAACATGGCCCTAGCTGCCCGTTTCCTCGGTTTCCTGGACGACCCTCAAGCTTACGAGGATGCTGTGACGAAACTGGCCATCGCTTCTCGACACATTCTTTCGACCGCGTTCGACGGGATCGACCGCCTCGCTCAAAATCCCTTCCGGCGCGCCGTTTACCTGGGTACGGGCTGCCGCTATGGGGCCGCTCGCGAAGCTTCGTTGAAGATGCTTGAAATGACCGCTGCCCGGGTGGTGACCATGGCCGAGACTTACCTGGGGCTCAGACACGGCCCCATGTCGTTCATTGACGGCGAAACGCTTGTGGTCTGCTTCCTTTCCGCTGACCCGGTCCGTCGGGCTTACGAGATGGATCTGGTTCGAGAGATCAATAGCAAAGGCCTGGGCTGGAGAAAGATGCTGGTCGGAGCGCGGGTTCCGCGGGAGCTTGCGACAGAAGAGGATCTCATCGTGGAATACGGGGTCCCGAACGGGATTGCGGATCACGATGCCCCGGTGCTCGATGTCCTGGCGGGTCAGATTCTGGCATTTCACCGCTGCCTCGATCTCGGTCTTTCGCCAGATGCTCCGTCGAGTACGGGCGTCATCACCCGCGTGGTCGGCAATTTCACCATCCATAAGCACAATAGGGAGGCACACGAATGAACATTCTCGTTGCCGGCGAACTAAATCCCGACCTGGTGCTGAGCGACTACACTGAGTTCCCGAGCGCCGGGAAAGAAGTCTTGGCAAAGGATCTCGCGCTCACATTGGGTAGCGCGAGTGCAATCTGCGCGGTCGGCCTCGCGCGCTTGGGCAATCCGGTTTCGTTCGTGTCGAGACTCGGCAAAGATGTTTGGGGCGACTTCTGCCTGAACGCACTGACGACGGCCGGAGTGGAAACAGGCTCCGTGGTCTCGGACGCGTCGCTCAAAACGGGAATGACAGTTTCCATCACAAACTCGCGAGATCGAGCGCTAGTCACCTATGTTGGTGCGATCGCAACTTTACGCTCCGAAGACATCGCCGACGATTTGCTCCGCCAGCACACGCATCTTCATGTATCCTCCTTCTATCTTCAGGAGCAACTGCGGCCGGGCTGTCTCGATTTGTTTGAGAGGGCTCACGGCTTCGGCTTAACCTCATCTCTTGATCCGGGCTTCGATCCTTCGGAAGAATGGAAGGACGATATCGTTCGGGTACTACAGGCAGTGGACGTCTTCCTGCCGAACGAAATCGAGTTAGCGAAAATCGGCGGCAGCACGGATCCGGCAACGGCGATCGGTAATCTCCAGAACGGCCGCACGCTGATAATTGCAAAGCTTGGGCGCGAGGGGTGCATGACCATTCATGAGGGACAGGTTGTTCGGGTCCCGTCTTACCCCATCACGGTTGTGGACACCACCGGCGCCGGCGATTCCTTCAATGCCGGATTCCTCCACGCCTGGCTTCGGAAACAAGGCGTCGAAAAAGCCGTGCGGTTCGCCTCAGTGTGCGGCGCCCTGTCAACACGCGACATAGGAGGCACGACTTCGCAGGCCACGGCTGCTGAGGTCGAGGATCATCTTCGCTCCGGATCATTCGCGCATGCCTGAGCTGCGCGGTGCTGCTGTCGTGTCACATGGTGGTGGACCGACGACCGTACTAAACGCGAGTCTGGCCGGCGTAATTTCAGAGGCGCGGAGCATGCCCGTGATCACCAAGCTGTGGGGCGCTCGCGCCGGTATGCGTGGCCTTCTTGACGACGATCTGATCGACATCGGCGAGATTGCGTCGAATGAACTGGAGCAATTACGTCTGTCGCCTGGGTCGGCGATCGGCAGTAGCCGGATGAAACCGCCGCCGGACGGCTTCGAGCAGCTTCTAAATCTCTTCGAGAGAAGAGGCGTGCGCTACTTCTACTACACGGGCGGCAATGGTTCCATGGAAACGGCGCTGCAGTTGCACGCGTACTCTCTTGAGCGCGGATACGAACTACGCGTCATTGGCATTCCCAAGACCATCGACAACGACCTCAACGGGACCGATCACTCGCCCGGCCACGCTTCAGCCGCTCGCTTCTTTGCTCACGCCGCTCGCGACGTCGGAGCGGATAACGCCGCGCTGCCGCCTCCTGTGGGCATTCTCGAAGTTCTTGGCCGTAACGCCGGCTGGATCGTTGCCGCAACTGCGCTTGCGAGATCTCGCGAGGACGACGCGCCTCATCTGATTTACTTTCCCGAGCGGCCGGTCAGCGAAGACGCATTACTGGCAGACATCGAACGTGTGTATCGTCGGCGGGGGCGGGTCCTGCTCGCAGTCTGTGAGGGCCAGTTGAATGACCGGGGAGAACCATTCGGTGCAGAAGTCGACAGGGCACAAAGCTCGGTTCACCGGCTTGCCTCGAATCTCGGTCACACGCTGGCGCGACTTGTAACAACGCGGACGGGATTACGAGCGAGAGCGGAGAAACCCGGCCTGCTCGGGAGGTCCTGCTGTGAACTGGCCTCGGAGGTCGACCGTCTGGAATCCTTCGAATGCGGCAGGACAGCCGTACGTGCATCGGTTCACGGCGAGTCGGGAGTGATGGTTGGCATCCGGCGCGTATCGAATCAGCCCTACCGCGCCGAATACGAGGTTGTCCCTCTCGCGACTGCGGCACGTCGGGAACGGCTATTTCCGGCGGAATGGATCGCACGCGAAGGCACTGACGTCCTGCCGGATTACTTCCAGTACATACGTCCGCTCGTCGGTGAGGTTAAGCCCCATTTCCGGTTCTGACCTGCGTTGGGCGCCGTTGCTGGCCAAGATATGATCTTGACTGTTATCGCGACCAACTTGAATGCGAATCCTCGTCCTGTTCCTTTCTCTATCATTTCTGTGTAGCGCGCAGAAGCCCGTCATCTTCGATACCGATATGGGCAACGATGTGGACGATGCGCTTGCGCTTGCGATCCTCCATTCGCTGTCGAGCCGGCACGAGTGCCGGTTGATCGGAGTAACGCTCACGAACGCAAATGCATCGGCGGTTCCCTATGTGCGACTCGTGAATGCATTCTACGGACGCGGTGAGCTTCCCGTCGGTTCAGCCCTAAAATCGATCAAGGGAGGTGCGGAAGACCACTATCTGAGTGCGGCACTCCGATCAGCACCGCACGATCTCACTGCTTCCTCTCACCAGGACAAGCCAGCACAACCTGCGGTCGATGTCCTTCGAAAACTTCTCGCCGAGAGCACGGAGAAGGTGACCATCGTGCAAGTCGGATTCAGCACCAATCTCGCCGCGTTGCTCGATTCGCGACCGGATTCGGTGTCGCGCCTCAGCGGTCTTGAATTGGTGCGCGAAAAAGTCGCTCTCGTTTCGGCGATGGCGGGCAACTTCACGGGCGGCGAACCGGAGTACAACGTGAAGCTCGATATTCCGGCCGCAAAGACCGTATTTGAGCGTTGGCCCACGCCCATCATCTTCAGCGGATTCGAGATTGGCCGTGATCTTCTCTATCCCGCTTCGAGCATCGAACACGATTTCAAGTACGTTCCGTGGCATCCGGCTGCGGCATCATATCGTGCTTACGGCAAGATGCCGTACCAACGCCCTACGTGGGACTTAACCGCCGCTCTGCAGGCTGTTCGCGGAGATCACGGATATTTCGGTCTTTCCCCGAAAGGACAGGTCCGGGTTGCCAATAACGGCGCGACGACCTTCGAATCGGGGTCAGGAGACCGGCAATTTTTGCGTTTGGATGCCGGGAAGAAGTCGCGGATCTTAGAGGCTTTGACCCTGCTTGCCAGCGAGCCCTCAACACACTGAGCTCGCCCGCCGTTTGCTCAACGATCAACTCGATTCAGAGTCCGCAGTAGCAGCCAGCCGCCAGCGGCGCCGACGAAATAGGGTGGGAAATCAGTCCACTCGAAGGTCGTTCCCAAAAGCAAGCGACCGGGGATAGTGCGGCGGCACGCCTCAAGCCACACCGGATGCCATAGCTGAAGAAACTCCAGGCTGCATGTCACGACCAGAACAGCGGCTGCCACTAGGAACGCAGATGCTCTCAGTCGGAATGCAAGAATCACCAGAATGAAAAACAATACGTAAGTAAGTCCGCCGCACACATCGCGCAAATACGGCGGTATGGGCGCATCGAATCGCAGCCACAAGCCGGCGAGCACAGAGATAAACGCAATCGATACCAGCTGAACGCGCACCTTCCACGCGCGGCGATCGTACATCCGTTTCTACTGTGGTCTCCACTCCGCCGAAAGCTTTTGAAGCAGTTCAGTGGGAGTGTCCCCATCATGGACAACAACCCGATACCGTAATCGAAGCGGTGTGTCTCTGGGGATTGTCACCGGGACCACTGCAGTAATGGCAGGATTCAGCATCCACAACGTTCGCGAGTTATGCCACGTGGTCGGCGGGTTGTCCAGATGATCGATCACGGCCGCCCCGACGGTCTTAGCCGTGTCTTTCAAACGGATCGAGTAGTCGTACCACGGTTCTGAGGGCCAGTTTAGTTCCGGGAAAGCATAATGAGGATCTCGGTGTTGAACTTTTCCCGTGGCGGTCGAGAAATACGAGTCCCCATCTTTTCTGCACTGCACATCGAATCCCCCAAATGCGGACCGGTTCAGGATGTAGTCGGCAATAGGTGTGAGGCGATAATCCAAGTCAAGAATATAGGCTCCATCTTGCTCCTTGACAGTCACGTCGTCGATTTCGTCAAGCATCTTGCGCTTTCCGACAAACCACTCATTCACAACTTGAATTCGCGCTTCTTTCGAATCGGCGCCCACCAGCTTCACCGAACGATTCTCGATCACTCGTCCATCGCGCGGCGCGTAAACACCCCAAGCCCAGAAATCTGCTCTGCTCACGTTCATGGTTCGAAGTGGGCTTGTGGGACTTGTATTCACTGTTTTGGGAATCTCGTGAAACTCTGAATCTTGCCATCCCAGGAAGATGCCCCTATGATGAGGGTGATCGTTGGGGGCCAAAGCGGTCACACGCTCCCCTTTCGGCGTATTGACGGGGTGAAAACACGCGACACTTGGGGAGGTCAAGCCCACGTTTTCAGGCTTCTTGGTCATGTATTCGAACACCACGCGCCCGTCCGGAGTCTTCAGTTGCATGCCGAACTCCGCTGGCTGTAACGTGTAGACCGGGTCAGCGTCAGCGTGTTGAACCGTAGCCGCTTCGATGAGCGAGATGAGGAGAAAGGCAGCGGCAAGACGGGAATACTTGACCATGAGGAAGTCTATAACACGCTGCCCATGAACGACGCCATTACGATTCGGGAGATAAGTCCCGCAGATGCCGACGCCGCTGCTGAGTTGAGCGGACAACTGGGCTACCCCGTCTCGAGCGATGCGATGAAACAGCGCATCGAGGCGGCGGCACTCTCGGACCGCATTGTCCTGGTAGCCTGCACGCCCGACCGGCCACACGTAGTTGGCTGGATCGACGTCTCCGTCGTTCATCACCTGCAGAATGAGCCTTACGGTGAAATCGGCGGACTAGTCGTCGCCAGCGATTGCCGAAACCTCGGCATTGGACAGAGACTCGTTGCCCGTGCTGAGGAGTGGATACGTGGAAAGGACATAACGCGGATAGTCGTGCGTTCCCAGATTTCGCGTGAAGCGGCTCATCGCTTCTACCTTCGAGAACGCTACACGCGCTGGAAGACCTCGGCCGTGTTCTCGAAGGAACTGAATTCCACTCCCGGTCGGTAACGTCCCCTACCGCTTCTGCTGGTCGCCAACGCGAATCATGCAGAGTTAACTCGGTTGCGAGAAAAACTCGAGCAGTGCCGCATTGACCGCGTCCGGCTCTTCGAGATGAAGCCAATGCGTGGCACGATCGAACCAGATGACCTCAGCGCGGGAACACATGCTGTGGCTGACAGTTGCCAGGGAGGAAAGCAGGAATGCGTCCTTCTTTCCCCAGAGAATCCGAGTGGGCACTTCGATCCGTCCGACCCGGAAGCTGACGGGATACCGGAATAGCGCCCGATACCAGTTGATCATCGCGGTGAGAGCGCTGGGCTCCGACCAGGCGAGTCGGTATTGTGACAAATCTTCCGGCGAAAACGTTCCGGGCCGGCTTGTCCGCACCAGCGACTGCACGCCTGCATGAAAATTCCGTGCAGCGAAAAACAATTCGGGCACGCGGGGTATCTGGAAGAAGAAGATGTACCAGCTTCGGCGAAGCTGATGCGGATGTGTCAGAAGAAACCGGAACATCACGCCGGGATGCGGCACGTTCAGGATTGCTAACCGAGCTACTTTTTCCCCGTGCCAGGCAGCCAGGGCCCAAGCGACGATCGCGCCCCAGTCGTGTCCAACGAGATACACGTTTGGGCGGCCTGACTGGTCGATCATCGCCAGCACATCGGAAACCAGTTCTCGAATGCGGTAACGAGCAACACCACGAGGCTTGCTGGTTGTGTTGTAACCGCGCTGATCTGGAACGATGACCCGAAACCCGGAACGGGCCAGAGCACCGATCTGTCTACGCCAGCCATACCAGAATTCCGGGAACCCGTGTAGGAGAACAGCCAGCCGCCCGTCGGGCGGACCCGCCGCCACGGCATGCAGGCGTACGTCTCCGTTTTGGAATGTCAGATGTTCGAGGTCACCCGCGGGATCTGGCGTAGCGCTGGAACTCACGCCCGAGTGGACGCGCGAACGGGTACTTCGTTACGGGTACGATACTGATGAAGATGATGAGCCGCACCGGCGCTTTCCTAACTCGCACACGCTGCATTTTGAAACTTGGCCTACTCGCGTCGGCCGTCGCCTGGTGCGCAGATAGCAATAGTTCAAAGATCAGCCGGGTCATCGATCAGCTGGAAGCAGTGCATTCCTTCTCCGGCGTCACAATCTCGCCGGACGGACACTGGGTTACCTGGAGCGAACCGGCCCCCGGCGGAGCGAGTGGAAGGCTCATCTATCTGGCGGATCGAACTCGACCGGCGAGTAAACCGGCGAGGGTGACGGCGGTCGTCGACGGAACGTCGTTTGTGACGGAACAATCGCTCGCTTGGGCGCCCGACAGTCATCGGTTTGCATTCCTTTCCTACGCGAACGATCCCAAACAGGAGCAGATCTACCTTGCCAACGTCGGGAGTGAAATCAAACCCCGGAAATTAACGCAACTTGCGGGCTACGTCACTGATCTGCGCTGGACTCCTGACGGGCAAAACATCGGATTCCTGTACGCAGCGGGCGGCGGAGGCGGTGGTCCCCTGGAAGCTGCAAAGGTCGAAACTGGAGTGATCGGTTCGGCGATTCATAACCAGCAATTGAACCTGGTCACTCCGGCCGGGGAAGCGACGCGCGCCGTTTCACCCGTCGACTTGAACGTTTATGAATACGATTGGGCGCCCGACGGTCAAAAGTACGTAGCCATTGCAGCTCCCGGTCCGGCGGATAACAATTGGTGGACGGCAAAGATGTATGTCGGTTCAACAAAGACCGGCGTCATAAATCCCTTCTATGCGCCGCCCATCGATCAGCAGATCGCCATTCCCAGATGGTCTCCGGATGGTCAGCACATCGCCTTTGTAGGAGGGCTGATGAGCGATGAAGGATTCGTCGGCGGCGATCTGTTTACGCTGGAGCCGGAGCAAAAAGGCGAACCGAAGAACCTGACTGCGGGCCGGCGCTCTTCCGTCACTTCGCTGCAGTGGCAGAGGCCCGATCGTCTGTTGATCACGGAGGACGTGAACGGCAGCGGCGCGATTGGAACCGTGACAGTCTCCTCGGGAGAAATCGAGACCTTGTGGCAAGGGAATGAATTGCTGCATGTCGCCGGGAACTTGCCGAACCTCTCCGTTGCAGCGGACGGCATAATCAGCGCGAGTATTCGCAGCACTTGGGAAGCGCCCCCCGAAGTCTGGTCAGGACCATTCGGCAATTGGGCATCATTGACCCACGCCAACGCCGACCAGAAGCCGCAGTGGGGAAAATCCGAGAAGATTAACTGGACGGTTGGCAATCTGAACACTGAAGGATGGCTGCTGTACCCGGAGGGCTTCGATCCGGCCAAACGTTACCCGATGGTTGTCTCCGTTCATGGCGGGCCTGCCAGCATGCGTGAGTCGACATGGCCTACCGTGCACTTCGACATGTCGGTCATGGCGTCGCTCGGTTACTTCGTTTTTTTTCCAAATCCGCGCGGCAGCTATGGAGAAGGCGAAGCGTTCACAAGGGCCAACGTGAAGGACTTCGGACATGGCGATCTCGAAGACATCCTCGCCGGTGTGGACGCCATACTTCGGAAAGCGCCTGTTGATCCGAACCGTCTCGGCGTCACCGGATGGAGCTATGGCGGATTCATGACCATGTGGACCGTGACCCAGACCAACCGCTTCCGCGCAGCGGTCGCCGGGGCAGGGATATCCAATTGGAAAAGCTATTATGGCGAAAACCTGATAGACCGGTGGATGATTCCGTACTTCGGAGCCTCCGTGTATGACAGTCCTCAGGCGTACGCAAAAAGCTCTCCTATCGAATACATCAAACAGGTGAAGACGCCAACGCTGGTGGTGGTGGGAGAGCTGGACGCCGAATGCCCTGCCCCGCAATCTTACGAGTTCTGGCATGCACTGAAAACTCTCGGCGTTCCCACCCAGCTGATTGTCTATCCGGGCGAGGGCCACTCGTTCAGGACGGTAGAGCACCGGAAGGATGTTCTGCGGCGAACGGCCGATTGGTTTGATCAGAACCTTCACTAGGGCAGGGCGCCCGCAGCACGTCTGTTTTCCGTTTCATCGCCCGATTTTCGGTGAAATTTGCGAGGTTTCTCCGAGCGCCAATCGTGGCATGCTGCAAATAGACGGCAAAAGCATTTACGACCGGATTTCATGAAAGTTCTGATTGTGGATGATGATTCATCCGTTCGCTCCATCTTGCGCAGGATTATAGAAAACCAAGGCTGCGAGGTCGTCGCCGAGGCAGTAAACGGCTTAGAAGGGATCAAGGCTTCGGAAAAGCTCCGGCCAGACCTGATCCTGCTTGACATATCGATGCCGGTGATGGGTGGGTTTGGCGTAGCGCGCCACCTGCACAAATACTTCCCGGAACTTGCTTTTATCTTTGTCAGTCAGCACCGGGACCAGTGCTACCTGGACGAAGCCCGCGCGTGCGGCGCGAGAGGATTCATTTTAAAGAGCGGGGCGGCGACCGAACTTCCTCTCGCTCTCCAGGCTTGTGAAGCCGGGCAACTGTACGAGCCAGAGCTGGTCAATAAAGGCACGCGGTAGCGGGATTGAAATCGATCGATTTCCTAGACTGCATGCCCGTAAACACTCCGGTACTGGTTGACGATTCCTTTGGCCGCTAACACCCGTTGTAAAAGGCTGCCGAAAATCGCCGGATCCAGTAACTCGACCGTTTGCAACTCCAAGACAACTTTCTGATACGCGCGCACCGCGTTTGCGTATTCTTCGAGCAACTGTTCGCGTGGGCTGGCTTCCGGTGAATCGACCCCTGTTTGAACGCCGGAACCCATCAGGCCAGCAGGTCCTCCGCGAATACGAAATAGTACAAGCCGTTGTACCAGACCTTGACCGTCCTGGAATTGAACCCGTCCCCGCACACTTCTACGTCGGATTCGGCCGGAAGATGCAGGATGGGCCCGAGCTTGCCCTTACCATCTTGGCTAATTGGTTCTTGCAGCAAAATCGCAGGTATTCTACGGCCGAGCGTGCACACTCTGTTCACGGCCCTCTCCGTCGGGATGGAGATTACCTCTTCACGCATAACCGGCTCCTTTGCACTCTCAAGAGTAAGAAAGCGAACACAGTCTACGCAACTGGCTGAATTTCGTATCTAAAAGAGAGTTACGCCTCAGGTAGACGATAGGTTACGAGCGAAGCTCGGGGATTTCTACATTCAGTTGAAGATTTCGTAGCGTCGGTTCCTGGTATCGCGCGATGCGTACAGCGATAACGAGGCGAGGCGTGCCTGTTCTGGTCCCTGCCGGCGACGTGTTTCTCGGCGACTGTTCCAGTCCATCGGAGCAGTAGTTCTGGTGAGCCGACCTATAGCCTGCAACTCACCGCGTCGAACGCCCGAGCAAGTTCGCGACCCAGCCAAAGGGCCTTCACGCGTAATGGCCCAGCGTTTCTCGATGCGGGCGTTATGAGCGGACGAGATTATCAACCTCGCGAAGGCAAGCGTCCGTCTAAGCGCGCGCGCTGCACTTGTTTCGTACGAGCTTTGCACTGACCTCAATGGCAAAAAATGTTTCAAACGTACGTAGCACACCATGCGGTCATCGTTCTATCCTCCGAGGCAAACCACCCGGTACATAATCATTGCGCTTCTAATCTCTGCTCAGAGCTTCGCCTCTTCACAATCGGACTCTGACCAAACGCAGGAATTTCCATGCGACAGGGCATCGCCATCCTTCGATCGACTCACGCTCGGACGTGAACTCGATTCCCTTCGGGCCCGGCTCAGCCGCGAACCGCAGGACGACGTAACCCGAGGGCGTCTCCTCACGAATATCGCCATTCTGCAAAGCCGCCTTGTGCTTTTGATGGAGGCGAAGCGATCGAGCCAATCCGCGCTCGCAATGCAGGTTTACCTCTCACCTGAATGTCTGGGCGTCAATTATTTCGTTCTCGCAAATACGGCGAATGTATTGGGCGCGCAGACAGAAGCAAAGGAAGAATACCTGGAGGCCGCAAAGCAGTTCTCCGCAGCGGGTTCGAGAGGGCGGGTACGACTCGCTATCACCTACTCCGAATTAGCCATGCTCTATGTTCGTTCGGAGGACGTCCATACCGCCGAAGAGCTACTTCAGAGAAGCTTCCGCGCGAGTCCGATGCCGCCCCGTCCGTCATCCTCTCTCGATGTGGCCCGGATCGATAGCATTGCCCATATCGAGATGAAGCAAGGTCGGGTGACCGATGCATTCCATCACATTGAGAGTCTCGTGAAGGCGCGCCCCGACAATCTTTTCATTAGCCCCGATCTGCGCTCCCATATTTACCGGGACTTCTCCGAGTTGTGTGCCCAAAACGGGCGACTCGACGATACGGTGCTCTATCTTGAGAAAGCTGCGAGCCTGCAGGAAGAAGCCGGAAACCTTGCGCAGGCTTCGGTAACGTTCGCGATGCTTGGCAGCGTGCAGATCTACCGGCATTCGGATGAAGCCGCGGTGCTTGCTTTCGAGCGCGCGGAGGCCTTGCTTGGCGCCGCATCTAGAGAAGACAGCTTCGCAATTTTTGTAGTCCGGGGATATTACGGAATCTTCCTGGTATCCAAGAAGTCGTGGAAGGCGGGAAGGGATAATCTGCGGCGCTCTCTCGATTCTGGCTTCTTCAGCCCGGACTTCGCGGCCATGCGCCGCACATGTCTCTCCTCTTTGCTTGCCGCTGACCGTCACCTCGGATATTTGCAGGAAGCGAAAAAGATCCGGGCGGAGTTAAAGCATGTGCCCACGCAGTACGGCCTTTCGCAAGCTACGGTCGATCTGATGAGCTTGAAACGGACGGTGCGATCGGGAAATTGAAAAAAGCCCGATCAAATCTCGCGTTCCATCCCGTCTAATTGGTTGCAGGCCGTAAGCTACATGTCAGGTGTCATTCGAGCAATCATCGGGTATTACTTTCTCGTGTTCATGATGCGTATTGCCGGGCGAAGACCGGGAAAGCAACTCACGCCGGTTGATTTCATCCTCGTCTTCTTTTCCGGAGGGCTGATCTTGACGACGACCGTTGGTGACGATAAGTCGTTGACGAATGCTCTCGCCCAGATTGCCGCCATCGGCGCCGCTCATTACGCGCTTGTCTTGTTACGTTGGCACTGGCCGAGCTTTGGTCGTATCGTCGACGGCACGCCTTTAGTTCTACTCGAGCACGGGCAATGGCACGCGAAAACAATGCAAGACATGTTGATCCGGGACGCCGATGTGATGGCGACGGCGCGAGACCAAGGACTCGAAAACCTGGAACAGCTCGATTACGCTGTGCTTGAGCGCAACGGCCAAATCAGCATCATCACCAAGGAAGACAACTAAGAACGCGCTCCTTTGCGCGGCAGTTGAGGAATTGCCACTATGCCTGTCACGTCTGACACTCGACCTATCGAAGACTCCGTTGCGAAAGTAAACGATGAATTGGCCGTCGGTTCCGATCTGGAGTTTCAGAGAAGGTGGGAATCCGGTGAGCGTATCATCTGGATTTTCCTCATTATTTTTCTCCTCCTGTCACTCGCTGGCCTGTTCGGAAGAGGCCCGCTCGCACATGCCAAGATCGCCGCCGCCGATGGGTCCATGCAAGTTGAATACGAAAGATTTCAGCGATTCGGCACACCATCCGTGCTGACCGTAACAATCGACGCGCAGGCCATACACAACGAGCACGCGCAACTCTGGGTGAGTGAGTCGCTAGTACGGCCCCTTGGTAATCAGCGAGTCATACCACAACCCGACAAATCCCAGATCGGCAACGGCGGTGTTTTGTATACGTTTCCTGCCTCGAAGAGTCCGGGGTTCGTGGAGTTTCAGACACAGCCATCCAAGGTCGGGGCGTCAGAGCTCAAGCTTCGCGTGCCTGGCCATTCGGAACTGAATCTGAAGATTTTCGTAATGCCTTGAGGTTTTGCACTGATGTACACGCTTTTGCACGGGGTAATCGGGTATTTTTTTCTAACGGTGATGATTCGGATTCTGGCGCGAAGACCGGGGGCCCAGATGACGCCATTTGAGTTTGTGCTTGTGTTCTTGGTTGGCGGCGTCATTATTTTGGCAACCGTCGGTGACGACCGCTCCATGACCAATTGCTACGGCGGAGTCATCGTGATCTGTCTCATGCATCGATTAGTGGGTGCTCTGAAACAGCGGTCACCGCGCTGGGCCAGTATCATCGACGGAACACCGATCGTGCTGCTGCAGAATGGCGAATGGCAGACCTCCTCGATGGAGGCGGCACACGTCGACGACATGGACGTTATGGCTGCAGCTCGCGAGAAGGGGGTCAGAAGTTTGGATCAAATTAAGTATGCCGTCCTCGAACGGAACGGCGGCATCAGCATCATAAAGAAAAAGAGCTGAACGTCTTGTGAGCCGTGTAGCACTTACATGCGTGAAGAGTTCCGGCTCGATGTGATTCGCCTGGCGACGAATCTTACTTATCCGGGATCTGAACCTGTAACGGTTCTGAAACGGGCGGGCGATCTGCCATGTCATATGTGCGCAAGTGCCAGTAACCGAAGAACGCTCCATAGAAACTGATGTCCCGGCAAGGCTAGACCGCCTACCATTTAGTGCCTGGCATCGGAAAATCATCGTAGCCTTGGGAACTTCGTGGCTCCTCGACGGGCTGCAAGTAACTTTGGCGGGCTCGCTCGCCGGCATCTTAGAGGATAAGCAAGCCTTAGGGCTATCCGATCCCCAAGTGACGGCCGGTGCCACCACTTACCTTGCGGGCGCGGTCACCGGAGCCATTCTGTTTGGCTATCTTACCGATAGGCTGGGCCGTCGCAAGCTTTTCCTGGTAACTCTGGCAGTGTACTCGCTGGCAACCGCCGCCACGGCATTGTCGTGGAACTTCTGGAGCTTCGCCCTGTTTCGGTTTATTACCGGATTGGGCATCGGTGGAGAGTATGCGGCAATCAACTCGGCCGTCGATGAACTGATACCAGGGAAGGTGAGGGGGACAGTCGATCTGATCGTGAACGCCACCTTCTGGGTGGGTGCAGCGATAGGCAGCATCGCGTCGTGGTTACTGCTTAATAGTGGCGTGGTGCCGGTCAACCTGGGATGGCGCTTCGCATTTGGTATTGGCGCTGTCCTGGGGATAGGTGTTCTCATTCTCCGCCTTGCTGTGCCGGAGAGTCCGCGCTGGCTAATGTTGCGCGGCAAGGAGGAGGATGCCGATAAGATCGTTTCGGAAATTGAAAAGAAGGTCAAGGAGCAACGCGGTGATCTTGCCGAGCCGGAAGGTGAAAAGCTGAAGCTGAATGTTCGTGATCACACCCCCTGGAAAGAGATTTTCCAGAACATGTGGCACGACAACAGGAAGCGATCTCTATTAGCTCTGGCCCTCATGATCGGACAGTCATTCTTTTTCAACGCTGTTTTCTTCACGTACGGTCTCGTCGTGAATAAGTTCTACAAGGTAGATGCGAAGCACCTGCCGTTGCACTTACTGCCGTTCGCTTTGGCAAGCTTTCTTGGTCCGATTGCACTCGGTAGATTGTTCGATTCAGTGGGCCGCAAGCCGATGATCACCATCACCTACGGCCTGTCGGGCCTGCTACTCGTATTTACAACAATTCCGTTCGCCAACGGGTCACTCAGCGCCACTACGCTGAACGTTTGCTTCTCCGTTATCTTCTTCGTCGCCTCGTCTGCAGCCAGCGCAGCTTATCTCACCGTCAGCGAAATCTTCCCCTTAGAAATCCGCGCGCTTGCCATTGCTATTTTCTACGCCATCGGGACGCTTATTGGCGGTGTGGGTGCGCCGTACTTTTTCGGCGAGATGATCGCCTCCGGCTCGCGGTGGCATGTTGGCTTCGGGTATCTTTTGGGTGCTCTGTTGATGCTGATAGCTTCGGGGTCCGAGTGGGCGGTCGGTGTGGAGGCGTCCGGCAAATCGCTTGAGTCGGTCTCACAGCCTCTTCAAAGCAAGTGAGGATTCGCAAGCCGAATCAGGTGGAGCGCTGCCTCCTGCCCTTTAAACGTGCCCTGGCAAAAGCGAGGACACCGAGCAGGGCGGCAGATGTGGCCGTGATCTGGATCCAGGGTCGGCGGGGAGTTTCCGACCCGGCTTCGTCCCGAACGTGCTCGGGGCGCACGCCGATTCCAACCATCCGAGCCAGCAAGTGCGGAAGACCCGGCAATCGCGCAACCAACTTCAGCTGCCATGGAGCCTTCAGTGCCCCGCTACTCTTGAACACTTTCTCGAAGCCTTTATGCGCGTTGACCTGCAAGGTCTGAGTAACTCGCGTCGGAAACTCGCGCCGGCACTGCACGCGAGCCACCGTCCGTTGAGCTACCCGGCCCTGACGTAATGGCTCGGCCAGCAAATTCGCCGTCGCAACGGCATCCTGAATAGCTAAGTTGATTCCAACGCCTCCCGCCGGAGACATGGCGTGCGCCGCATCGCCAATACACAGGAGCCCGGGCCGGTACCAGCGCTCCAAGCGGTTTATCTGTACCGAGAGTAGCTTGACCTGGTCCCAATCCTGTATCTCTTTAGGCCGGTCTCCTAAATACGGCGCGATGCGCCGAATCTCGTTCTGGAACGAGGGAAGTCCGGCCCGCTTGACGTCTTCGAATGAGCCCTTATGAATGATGAGCCCAGCCTGGAAGTAATCGCCCCGATTGATAAGAACCAACGCGCGTCCATAGTTGACATTTCCGAGTAGCTGCTCGGGGTCGTTACCGTGCCGACTGATACGGAACCAAAGGACATCGATGGGCACGCCCAACTCTCGAACCTTTAAGCCCGCCGCCGCGCGCATTTTCGAGTGGCGCCCGTCGCAAGCAATAACAAGATCAGCCCGGATCTCTTCTGTCCCGTCGCCCGTTCTGACTTTGACGCCGACCACCTGACCGCCCTGGGAAACAAGATCTGTGGCCTCGTGCTCCATTAGAAGCTGAAAGCTGCGGAAACGTCGCGCTTTGTCAGCCAGGAAGTTCAGAAAATCCCATTGCGGCATCAACGCGATGAACTTACAGCGGGTCGGCAGGTGACGAAAATCGGGCCCTTGGAAGACGAAATTTCCGAACACGCCGCCAACTGACGTCAATTCCTGGTGCGGCACTTTCAGGAAATCCTCAAGAAGGTCGAACTCTCCCATAACCTCGAGCGTGGAAGGATGCACGGTGTCACCGCGAAAGTCTCTATTGAAATCGCGGTGCTTCTCAAGAACAATGACGGGAATATCGTGCCGGGCTAAGAGATAGCCGAGCATCATGCCCGATGGCCCGCCACCGACGATGCAACAGGTCGTTTCTCTTCGAGGGATCTCCATGGAAAGGAATCCTGCCCCTGGTTTATGCGTTCCTCGGGGTTATTTGTGCCGTCGATCCGGTGTTGCGATTCCGGCCTGCAGTACTCGAACACGGTAGAGGTGTGAAGAAGCAGTGATGTAGAGCGTCTTATTATCCGAATCGCCAAACGTCAGATTTCCAACCCGCTCGGGAACCCGAATCGTGCCGAGATGTTTACCTTCAGGCGAAAAGATCCAGATGCCCCCCGGCCCCGAGCTCCACACATTGCCGGCCACATCGACTTTCATCCCGTCCGGCGACCCGACTCCTTTGTCCGAGGTCGCGTCGAAGAACAGTTCGCCCTTTCCGAGAGAGCCGTCTGCATTGACTGGATACCGCATCCAGATCTTCTTCGGCTCAGAGTTGTTGACGTACAGGTATTTTTCGTCGGGCGAGAAGGCGATGCCATTTGGCCTGGTCAAATCACTGACCAGCAGCGTTAGCTTGCCCGCATCCGCCTTCGCTCCCGGAGCGTGCTGCAGGGCGTCGGCCAGTCTGTATACTCCGTTGACCTTTTGTTCTTTCTCGGGATCGGAATCACTCTGCGTTCGGAACCCGTAAGGCGGATCGGTGAAATACAGAGAACCGTCCGACTTATAAGCCAGATCGTTGGGGCTGTTCAGGCGCTTACCACCATAACTGTCGGCGAGCACAGTTATGTTTTCGGTCCCACTACCCGCAGTCAAGCTTTCCATCCGCCACACCGAGCGGCGAGCATGGCCCGCGACGGTTAGACGCCCGCGAGCGTCCACGGTCATGCCATTGGAGCCGGGTTCCGGACCACCGTACGGTTGCTTCCCCTCGTAGCCGCTGGGCTGCATGAAAACGGTGACGTTGTTAGGCGGCGTCCATTTATAGATGCCGTTGCTCGGTATCTCAGCGAATAGCAGATGGCCCGCACTGATCCAGACCGGCCCCTCCGTCCATTTGAAGCCATCGCGTGTTCCGATCTGCTCGACCTTTGCGTCCGCGGCGACGAGTTGATCCAAGCCGGGCGCCAGACGATCTACTGATCCCATTTGTTCGAAAAGCGCCCCCTGCGCTGACGCCCCTGCCAATAGCGCCAAGGTCGTGAAAATGCTCGATTGTTGCACGCGGCGATTGTATAACGCCCGTTTCTTGAATCGCCGTGAACGCTACCGTTGCCGTTCCATGAGGCGTTCGCGCCAGACAAATTCCTTCGTCAGATCGCGGTCGGGCAAAGAGCCACTTGTTGCCAAGGCAATCTCGTCGAAAGGTGCTTTGGGCCTACGATCCGCAAAAAGTAATCCGTTTGCCTCCTGATAGGTGTCAGTGAATTGCGTGTAGCAGAAGCCGGCAAGCGCGGGCAGACTTCGCACAGCCTCCAGCAGTTTCTGATAGCGATGCAGAAGTTCCGACGAACTGTCCGAACGCGAGTAGCCCCAGGTGCCGTCTACGTTCTGGGACAGAGCTATGCCGCCAAATTCAGTCAAGACGATCGGCTGATCGGATCTCACGTTTCCATCCACCACCAGCATGCGCCCGCCGGGCCGCTCGCGCTTAAACAATAGGCCTTCCACTTGTGTCAGGCCATATCGCTTTGCAATCTGGTCCGGCTTATCGTCGTAATCGTGGATGCCGATGATGTCCGTCGCAATGCTTTCCCACCCATCATTGCCGATGACGGGCCGCGTCGGATCGAACGTCTTCGTCAGGTGGTAAAGCGCCTGAACGTAATGCCGTTGAGCTTGACTCGTGGGCAAATCCGGGACGCCCCAAGACTCGTTGAAGGGCACCCACGCCACGATGCACGGATGGCTACAATCACGGTTCAGCACCTCGATCCATTCTTGAGTGAGTCGCTCGATGGAGGACCGGGTGTAGCGGTAAGCACTGGGCATCTCCTCCCACACGAGTAAGCCCACCCGATCCGCCCAATAGAGGAACCGCGGAGCCTCGATCTTCTGGTGTTTGCGAACGCCATTAAAACCGAGTCTCTTAGCAAGAAGGACATCCTCCAAAAGAGCCTCATCATTAGGAGCCGTCAGACCCGTCTCTGGCCAATACCCCTGATCGAGCACAAGACGAAGAGTCAGAGGCCGTCCGTTCAGGATGAACCGGTCGCCCTGAACATCGAGGGATCGCAGTGCCGTGTAGCTGAATACACGGTCGATAACACGACCGTCTACATCGAGCAGTTCAAGCTCGGCGTCGATGATAGTAGGCGACGACGGACTCCACAATAGTTCGTTCCGGTAATCGTCAATCCCGGGGTCGGACAACGCGATCTGTCGATGCACCTCACCAGCCACCACCGAATATCTGTCGCGGGAAAGCAGCACGTCGCCGACATGGAGCCGGACGGAAAGATCGAGTCTTTCTGAGCGAACCCCGCCGATGATCGCTTCAAAACCGATCTCCCACCTCTCAAGATCAGACGTCCATCGCACGGTCTCGATGTGGGATGGCGGAAGTTGTTCGAGCCACACGGTCTGCCAAATGCCCGTCGTGCGTGGATACCAGATGGAGTGAGGCTCTCGTTTCCAGTCTTGTTTACCGCGAGGCTTCGCGAGATCCATCGGATCATCGTCCGCCCGAACGACGATCTCCTGCGGCCCGGACTCAGTAAGAACGTCGGTGATTTCTACCTTGAACGGCGTGTATCCGCCCTGATGAGAGCAGATGTCGGTACCGTTCACCCAAACAGTGGCTATGTAGTCAACTGCTCCGAAGTGAAGGACCAGCCGATTCCCCGAAGCCAGCTCAGGCCTATCGAATGTCCGTCGGTACCAAACGGTGCGAAAGAAGCCCGTATTTTCAACCCCGCTTGCGCTCGTTTCGGGGCTGAAAGGAACGACAATAACGTCGTTCCAGGTAACCGACTGGGGATCTTTCCAGTTTGACTCGGGGTCTATCGAGAAGTCCCAGGGTCCGTTCAGCGACGTCCAGTGCTCGCGCTCTAACTGAGGCCGAGGAAATGAGTGAACACTCTTGTGGGCCGGCCCGCCCTGATTGTCGTTCAAAAGCGTGACTGCTCCATAAAACAGCGAGGATGCATTTCACCCCGATTATAAGTGAGCGGTGACAGGCGCGAGCGACTACCGCGAAGGCGAGTTCCCCAATCGGCTTTCTGTGCAACTGCGTAGTATGATGTGAAACGTTTCAAGAGGCTGCATGCGTAACTTGTTGCTCGTCACAACCGCCGTTATTGCTGGAGCGGTGATGCTGTACGTTTCCCAGGCTCACTCTCAACAACAAACACCGGCAGGCGGGCGCCCGCGCGGTGGTGGTTTCATCCACCCCGATCCCGTCAATTTCGATGACCATGAAGGCTGGACCTCGTTGTGGGACGGCAAGACTCTAAACGGCTGGTCCGGCGATTCAAACTGGAAGGTCGAAGATGGAGCTATCGTTGTCGAGTCAACCTGCGAAAAGCCAACCGGCACAATCTACCTCGTTTGGCAGGGCGGCGAGGCTTCCGATTTCGAGTTGAAGCTGGAGATGAAGGGCGAAGGCAACATCAATGGCGGCATCCAATACCGGGGCTGGATCGTCCCGCCACGCCAGCCGCCAGCAGGCGCCGGAATGCGCAGCCGCGGTCCATGCCCAAGCGGCGCTGGACCCGGAACACCGCCCGATCCTGCATCCGAAGCCCAGTGGAATATGGCCGGAGCTCAGTATGACTTCGATGCCGGCAATCGCTACACCGGTCAGTTTTACGAGCAGGCAACCGGCCGCGGAATCGTCGCGTGGAGAGGCGACGTCGCCAGAACACAAGAGGCGAAGAAGCCGGTCCTTCTTGCCTCACTCGGTGACCCGAACGAGCTCGGCGGTTACTACAAGATCAACAACTACAATCAGCTGCATATCATCGCGCGCGGCAGGCAGATGACACACATTCTCAACGGTCACGTGATGTCCATCCTGTTTGACGACGATAAGAGCAAGTTCCGCGGCAGCGGCAAGATCGGGCTAGAAGTGGAAGCCACGGGTAAGCTCTACGTGCGCAATATCTGGCTCAAAAAAACGAGTTGAGCTGATACAATTCCGTTCCATGCGCGCGTTCGCTTTCGTTGTTGCGTCCGTTCTAGCCAGTGCGCTTAATGCCGCACCTCTCGATCAGAAGGAAGTTGAATTTGGCAGTCCTGGCGGTACGAAACTGTACCTGGATCTCCACGTGCCCGACGGCCGCGGCCCCTTTCCGGCAGCGATCCTGGTTCACGGAGGAGGTTTCGACGAAGGCTCGAGGAGCACGAACGTGCGGCCGTTATTCGAGCCTCTGGCCAATGCTGGATTTGCGTGGTTCAGCATCGATTATCGGATGGCGCCGGAGTTCAAATTCGCGCAAGCCAACGAAGATCTGAACAGCGCCATCAAGTGGGTGAAGGCACACGCGCGGGAATACAAGGTCGATGCGTCGAAGCTGGCGATCATCGGCGAGTCTGCAGGCGGCTTACTTGTTAACTACGCCGGCACTCACGGCACCCCAGAAACCAGGGTCGCCGCTGTTGTCGATTTCTACGGTCCCTCAGATTATGGCAAGCTGGCCGAACGCAGGCGTGACCACCCCGAAGAGTTCAACATGGCCAGCATCAATCGGCACGCTGCACACGGCGGCGGAATTCATTTCTTTGGAGCCGAGAACCTGGATGCCGATGGACTACGCAAACTGCACGACCTTTCGCCAATTAACGGAGTTCATAAAGGCATGCCGCCGTTCCTCTGCATACACGGGACGAAAGATGAGCAGGTTTCGTACGAGCAGTCGACTGCATTTTGCGAGGCGATCCGGAAGGTGGGGACTTCGTGCGAGCTGATCTCGATCGATGACGGTAAGCACGGAATGAGTCAGTGGCGGGATTCTGCCATGCAGCACTGGAAACCCGAGATGATTGCCTGGCTTCAGAAGACGCTTAAGGTCGATAAGCCTCAAGCGCCTTCTGAATAACTTCACGCGAACTAGAAGGTTAAGCGGAGAGCGAGTTGGATCACGCGAGGTCCGCCGCCCACCAGCCCTGCCGTGGTTCCAACGGCTGTTGCCACCGAACTTCCGACCGTTGACGTGATCTGACCGAAGCTTGCGCTACTCTGATTCGCAACGGGATTCGAGAAATTCGTGTGGTTGAAGATGTTGAAGAAATCTCCGCGGAACTGCAGCCGTATTCGCTCCGAGCCCAGGGGGAAGTTCTTCGCGGCGGAGAAGTCGTAGTTGGCGAGACCGGGACCGTAGTATTGGTCGCGTCCTGAGGTACCAACACGACCAGTTGGAGGAGTGGCCGAGAAGTAAGTTTTGCTGAACGCGGCATCCGGGTTGCGATTATCCTGCACCAGTTTGCCGGTTCCGATGACATCAGGACGGTCGTAGAACTGGTTGAAACCGCTAAAATCCAGCGATCCATTAAACACAGTAAACGGAGCACCGCTCTGGAACGTGGTGATGCCGGAGACCTGCCACCCACCAATCAATTCGCGGCTCAGGAAGTTGTCCCAGCCGAGAAAGCGATGACCCGGCCCCATGGGCAAGTCCAAGACGTAGGTGATCACCGCGCGGTGGCGGATATCGAAATTGGACGGTCCGCGTTCAAGGCTCAGATTGCGGCTATCAGCAACGCCACCGGGCTGACCAGTTGGTACGGACCAGGAAGAGCTGTTGTCGATCGACTTCCCGTATGTATACGAGGCCTGGACGAACATGCCGTGCCGTCCCTGGTATTTGCCTGTCAGAATGAGGCCGTTGTAGTTGGAATTGGCGATGTCCTTACCCATGCTGATGGAGGCGAGAGTCTGGTATGGGAACAGCTGAAGATTTGGCGAGAGACTGCCACGACGAGTGCGATCCACCGCCGTAACGAACGGCTGATTCAGATCGATGCCGAGCAGGAGCTTATGACCCGTAGAACCCTGGTAATCGGCTTCGATCGAGAAATCCTGCCCGAGACGTCGCTGAATACCGAAGTTGTATTGATAGATGTACGCATTGCGAAGGTTGGGATCCTGAGCATTGAGGCTGACGAGACCGCTGGTGGGCGTTCCCGGACCCTGCCGTCCGGGGTTGGAGACGAGCGGAACGTTCTGGTTGTAGCCGATTGCCCACGGGAACTTGCCGGGCTGTGTAACGCCGGCGGTCTGATTTGTAGTCAAGCTATACGGCGCGTTCAACCCCATATTTGCCGGGATGTTATTGAACACTTCGTCGTACCCAACGCGGAACCCGGTTCGGATGACAGTGTCGTCATGCCCGAACACGGATGTTGCAAAGCGGGGCGTATAAGCGATGCCAAGAACCGGGGCGATGTTGTTCTTATCCGCATTGACACCGCTGTTCGAGAGCGTGAAGGGACCTTGCGTCGTGTATAACGCTGCATAACCGGTTTTCGTCGGGTCGACGTTCAAGACCTGATTCGAATCGAGCAACATAGGGCCGACGCCAGGGATGAAGTTCGTTGCTTGCCGGCGCGTCTGATAGATCGCAGACGGATACTCGTAGCGGATGCCGTAATTGATCGTCAGGTTGTCTTTTAGCTTGTACGTATCCTGCCAATAGATATCGAACGGATAGCGACGCCAGTAAGCAAGCGTTGAGCCGGTCCGGAAGGTCGACGTATTCAATTGTCCGGCGGCGAAATCAGCCCAGTTCGAAAGTTTGAAGTCGCCGCGGAAGGAACCATCCAGGAAGCGCCGCGCTTCTTCGCGGCGGATGTGAAATCCCCACCGGAAGGAGTGCTTGCTGGCTCCGAAGGGCGAGACCCAGGACATATTGTCGAAGAGCTCGTAAGTGTTGGTGATGCGTCCCTGCGGATAGTTGTTGGCCGTGCCCAGGACTGCGTAGCCGCCAGCGACAGTAATTGTCG
Source organism: Bryobacteraceae bacterium (assembly GCA_045807925.1). GTDB lineage: Bacteria > Acidobacteriota > Terriglobia > Bryobacterales > Bryobacteraceae > Bog-105. Next base: position 55,937 of record JBJMGK010000061.1, read on the forward strand.
GCAGGCCGGAATCCAACACGTTCTGAGTGCCGTTCACGACGCCGGGGAGAGGTTTACCATTTGCATCTCGGAATATCGTCGATGCGTCGAAGCCTGAATCTGTCACGGTCAAGAATGTCTGGTTCCGTGAGAAGCCGAAGCGGAACTCGTTCAAGAGCGTCGGAGCGAATGTGTGCGTTTCAGTAATAACACCGGAGCGGCTGACCGGCGCGCTATTGGTCCCGCCTAAGCCGGGCAACACACCCGCCGTCACGGCCGTGCCCTGATACTCAGCCCAGCGCCCAGTCAGGTGGTCTTTGTCCCCGAAGTTCTGATCAATCTTGATCAACCCGGTGTTATCGAAAGTAGAGGCACTGACGTTCGCGATGTAGTTGATGTTGGAACCGGGACGGCTGGTGTTACTCGTAGGCCAGAACTGAAGGAGAGATCGCGAGATAGGGTCTGTCACCAGATTGCGTTCATTAGTGGTCGGGACGCGTGTTGAACTGACCGTCGGATTGACTTGTCTAAAACCTTCCCACGACGCAAAGAAGAACGTCTTGTTCTTCACGATCGGACCGCCGAACGTAGCTCCGTACTGATTGCGATGGAGGGTGTTCTTGGTCCCTCCCAGTTTATTGGTGAAGAAGTCAGCCGCGTCCAGATCGGAGTTGCGGAAATATTCGAAGGCCGAGCCGTGGAACTGGTTTGTGCCGCTCTTCGTGACGATGTTGACCTGCGCGCCCTGGCCACGACCGAACTCGGCCGTCGGCACGCTGGTTTGGACGGCGAACTCCTGAACAGCATCGGTGATGCGGAAGTTACCGATGGCAGCGTTGACCTGGGTGTCCATGTTAGTGGCGCCGTCGAGGAGGAAGAGATTCGATTGCGAGCGCGCACCGGCCATATTGAAGCCACCACCTTGCTGGCCTGGTTGCGCCGGGATAGCGCCCGGTGTTAGCAACGCCAAATCCAGATACTGGCGCGCGTTGAGCGGCATGCTTGTGACAGTTCGGCTATCGACCACACTGCTCAGCGTGGATCTATCATTCTCAAGAAGCGGAGCAACCGCTTCCACCTGTACTGAATCCGTAAGACTGCCCAACTCGAGCGTCAACTCAAGGTGAGTTACTTGGTCGACTTGTACGAGGACGGACGAGACGGTCGTTTTCTTGAAGCCGGCATGTTCTGCCTCGAGAGAATAGGTCGTGGGGGCAAGTTGAAGAAATATAAACTCGCCGTTTGCGTTAGTCGTGGTTGAAACTTGAGCATTCGTCGCGGTGCTGATCAGTTTAAGAGTCACACCCGGCGTTACTGCGCCTGTTGGATCTTTAACCGTTCCGGAGATACTGCCTACCGGCGATGCTAAAGCGAAACCTGTGCTGAGCGACAATAGTGCCGCCCACAGAAAGGAAGGAAACATTTGTACCCCTAAGCGAAAGAGATCTCGCAAAACTCGACGGGGACACTTGCGAGGGATTGCTCCCACTATACAGCGTTTTTACTAGCGGCGCATTTTGCTTACCCGTTCGGCTTCGGGTTTCAGGTGGGTATCAAGGAACTTCAGGAACACGTCCCAATCGGATGGAAGGGCGCCATGACCGCCGGAGTGCATGTAGTAGCTCAGCGTGTCGAGCAACGGTTTTCCGGCGGCGGGCATGGTGTCGGCGCTGATTCCTTGTTTTCCGAACAAGTGATAGACCGGCGTGGCGGCGACGGCGGCGAGGAACTCGCCTTTCGGATCGGACCAGCGATCAGTGTCACCTGTCTGCAGCAATAAAGGGCGCGGCGCGATGAGGGAGACCAGCATGTGGCCATCGACGGGCAACCGATCGATGTGGGCGCCGTACTTCGCGTAATTGGCGCAGAACTGATATGGGTAGCGGCCCTGCGCAGTCAGGTGCGCAACCGTCTCGCCGTAGTTACGCCGGCTCAGCGCTGCACCACCCTCGCCTGAGCAGCTTGCAATGACCAACGAAAAGCGGGGATCGTGCGCGCCGGTCCACAACACCGTCTTGCCTAGACGGGAAACTCCGAAGAGACCGACTCGCTTCGCATCGACGTCCTTATCTGTTTCGAGGTAATCGAGGATCCGGCTAAGTCCCCAAGCCCAAGCGGCAACGGAGCCCCATTCGTCCGGCGCGGGTTGTGACTGCCCGGGTTTCAGATAGGCGGCTCGAACGCCGTAGGGCAGGCCGCCTTCGAAGTCAGGATCGATGTCCCCGTAGTACACGGTTGCAATGCCGATTCGCTGCCCGCAGATTCGTTCGACATCGAGTTTCGCAAAGCGCGATTCCTTGGGAGCGGGCACGCGCTTCTTGTCTTTGTCCCAGATCTCACCCGCCTTCACACCGGGATCGCTGACCATCGTTGAGTTGGCGATGAAGCCGGGAGTCAGTAAGACCGGCACGGGCTTGCTTGCGTGAGCGGGGAGGTAGATCAGAACGTCTGCCTTCGGTCCGGATGCATCTTTGGTGAAGTGGACGGTGACCTGTTTCCGGTTGACTGTGCCGTTGTAAGCGGGCGTGCCTTTATCAAAGAGGTCGTAGCTGACGCCCTCCGGGTGCGCGGGGCTGCGTCCGAACTGATTCTCTTCGTAGAGGCGAACGATCTCGGGCCGGCGCTTGTTCATCCAATCCTTCGCGGTCTTGACCGGTTGTCGGTTCGACAAGCGCAGAGGATCGGGAAGCGTGTATTGCCCGACCTTCGATTCGTCGTAGTTGACCGGAATGCCAGCCACGTTTTCGGGCGCATTTGCGGACTGTGCGAAGGCTTTCGAGAGGGCGAGTCCAGAGCCGAGAGCAGCCGCTACTTCACGACGTGTGAGACGCACCGAGACGATTATCGCGCCGCTACGTTCGCCCCACGATTGGTCGTGGTGAGCTTGCCTTTCGAGCCGTTAGGCTTGCCCCAGAAGATGAAGGTGCCCATGCGCGTCGAGGTCACGATGTCGATCACGCCGTCGCCGTTGAGGTCTTTCGCGAGGACATCCGAGCCGACTCCGGAGCGATTATGGATCAACTCGGCAACCAGTTCGGCCCCGCCAGGCGCTTTGCGGTTGCGGACAGTCCGGAACCAATAGAGAACCGGCGGACCGTAAGGATCGGGATCGTAGGCGTCGTCGAGGTGGGACCAGTAACGCTTGCCGACGATAAAGTCGGGGATGCCGTCCCCATCCACATCAGCGATCGCTGATCCGTGCGGTTCAGAGAAGGCGACGCCTCCCGCATTCTTCGAGTTGTAGCCGTCCATCACGACGTGCTCAACGAACGAGATCTTGCCATCCGCCGACTTCTTCTGCTCGAACCATGACAGGCCCCAGCCGTGCGCCTGTAAGGTGGTGACGACATCGTTCAGGCCATCGCCGTTTACATCGTAGACGCCCATTTCAGCACCACCGGGTGAGGTTCTCGCCCAGCGGCCGAAGGGCTCGGGATGATAGGTCCAGGGCTTTCCGTTATCACCGGAGGCGGGCTGTTCCCACCATCCATAGCCATTCAGAATGTCCATACGGCCGTCTCCATTCACGTCGCCGACGCCGATGCCGTGTGCGCCCCAAGGGCCTTTTTCTGAGACGGTGTGAATGGTCCAGGTTCCTGTGGGATTGGCGGGATCGGGTTTGGCGTAACGCACGTATCCTTCGGCACCGTAGACCAGTTCCGGCTTGCCATCGCCATCGATGTCGCGCAGCAGGGTGGCTTCCGTCTGGATCATCGGGACGACCTGATGTTTCTCCCAACGGCGGGACTCGCCCTTCGGGTTGACGTAAAGGACGCCACCGTCTTTACCGCCTCCGGAGTGGCTCGTCGTCAGAACGTCGGCCCAACCGTCGCCAGTGAAGTCGTAGGCGTGCATGACCCAGTCGTCGTTTGAGTATTGCGTGGAGGGATTGTAGGCTTGCGCCGGATAGATCTCGTGGGAGGTGTTGAAGTCGGGACCGGCATAGTAGTAAGCCCCGGACGCGACGTCGAGGATGCCGTCGTGATTGAAGTCGGCTGCAGCGGCAGACCAGCCGTAATAGAACGGGCTGAGTTGCTGCATGCGGAAGTGGCTGGAGAGTTGTTCTTTCGGCCAGGAGCGGGTGGCCATGTCCTTGTAGGCGATGTCTTTGAAGCGGACTTCCGTGCCGGGCCCGACGTAGAGGGCTACGGGCCCGAAGCCGTTCATATCTTCCGTGGCGGCGCTCGCCTGGACACCACCGTCATTCCCAAAAGCACGGATGATGTCGGCATCGAGCAGGATCTCGATCTCGTTCCAATCGTCTTTGCGGAGGCCCGTGGGCGGCCGGGTAATGGGAAGCGTCACGCCCGGAGGCGCGGCCTGGCTTGCGCGGAAGGCGGCAAGTGCAGCAGCACTTGGTCCACTGCTGGCGCCTTCTTTCTTAGGCGGTGCGAAGCGGATCTGGCCACCGGCGTAGCGGGCCTTCTCGCGTCCGGTTTCTTTGCCCTGGCTGTCGAGAGTGATGTTGTAGGCAACGGCTTCATCGCCTTTCAGCGACAGGTAAACGCCTTTGGTGCCGTCGGCCGTTTTCCGGGCGCGCAGCAACACGCCAGTGTCGCACGCCCCCGAGCAGCGGAACATGGAATAAAAAGCGAGATCCTGGTAGCCCTTATCGAGCATGAGCCAGCCGGAACTGCCGTCCTCGGCCTTGCCAACGACTTCGCCGTTTTCCGCTTTCCAGTTCGCCTGGCCAACAGGGTGCCATCCGGTTAAGTTTGCCGCTTTGAAAATGGCGTCCGGGATAAAACTTGGACCCGCGTTTCGAATTTCGGCAAACAGGGGGAGCGCGAGACAGGTCGCAGCTACCCAGGCGCGTCTACTGCACATGAATTTCCCTCACTTTTGACCGGGTTATCGCTTTCGCTCGGCTGCCAGCCATTGTGTATTGTGCAACAAGCATTGAGCTTGTGGACGGAGCGATGCTATCAATCCCCTGAGCCGAAAGTCAAGGCGGCGAGAGCCGGCTTGTCGTTACATATAGATAGAGCCGCGGTCGGAGCAGTGCCGGGCGATCAGTTCACTTCGGTTTGCTTGGCTTGTCGCGAACGATCTGACGCGGAGCGTGTTCCTTCTTTCCGTGCTTTCTGCTCCTGAGCTTCTTCGCGGTCCTTCTGTATTTGAGCGAGGATCCTGGGTAGATTTTCGAACGACTCGCAGTACCACTCGGCGGCATCGTCCTCGCGGGCGGCTTCAGCTTCTTCCCAGGCACGCTTTGCTTCGGCCTGGCGGGTGCGCTCGCGGGTCCGTTCGCGCTCCTGCGATTCGAACCCACGCTCTAACGCGAGCTTGTCTTTTCTGAGTTTTAGAAGCGCCGCCAGACAGCGGGAGAAGGCGCGTTCGTGAGTGAGTCCGTAGCGGAGGAAGAGGTTCAACTGCTTCTGGGTGTCGGGCGCGGTGAGGTCGAAGGCGAAACAGTCTTCCTGCATGCGAAGAGCGCGCTGGTGAAGCCAATGATGGCGAGCCATGTCGTTGACGAGGATGGACTCGGTGACGGTTGCGGGTTGGTGTTCTTCGCTCAGGTCGGCAACGAGCTGGTCGAAGTCTTCACGCGATTCATCGGGCAGGAGGCAGAAGGCACCCGTGAAGCCGTGGCGGAAGTTGTTGCGCGAGGAGATCGCCTTGCCTTCTTCAGAGGTGGGACCAGTGGAGAGTTGCGCATTCTGACGGTTGGCTTCGAATTTTTTCGGAGAAAGGGTGGCCTCGCGAATGGAAATTTTCAGCGGCTTTTTGCTCATACGTGTGTCTCTTTCAGGCGGGCGGAATTCGCCGGCGTGAGGATAGCTTCTCCGGCAGCCGTCGTGACTTGGCTGGGAAATGTAAGTGGCTGGGATCAGGGGAGAAAGGAATTTCAGCAACTGTGTGATTCGGCGATTACAGGCCATCCGCCGACAACGGCAGCGCGGGCCCGTAGTTCTTCGGCTGAAAGGCACGGGGGCAGACGGCATCTTACAGGGGATTACAGAACAGTCATGGCTAATTCGAAATCGTCATCAACCTCGGTAGATCCTCGCGAGCGTTTTCCCAAACCGCCGTTTCCGCAAGGGGAGCAGAAGGCACCGGGCAGCTCGAATGAGCTGAATCCGCCAGCCGATTACGGTGAACAGAGTTACAAGGGATGCGGACGGCTAGAGGGGAAAGCGGCCCTGATCACCGGAGCAGACAGCGGAATCGGACGGGCGGTCGCGCTTTGCTTTGCGAAGGAAGGCGCTGATGTTTTGTTTGTCCACCTTCCGGAGGAACAGAAGGATGCGGACGAAACCGTCCGACTGGTGAAGGCGGCCGGCAGGAAGGCGGTCGGGGTAGCCGGCGATATCCGGCAGAAGGCTTTCTGTCAAAAGCTGGTGGAGCAGACAATTCGGGAGTTCGGGAAAATCGACATCCTGGTAAACAACGCCGCTTTTCAGCGGACTTACGACAAGTTAGAAGATATTCCGGAAGATGAGTTCGATACGACTTATCGAACGAATGTATACGGGACGTTCTTTCTAACCCAAGCCGCACTGCCTAAGATGGGTCCGGGCGGGTCCATCATCAATACATGTTCCATTGAGTCGTATGATCCGAAGAATCAGTTGGCGCCGTATGCTTCCACTAAGTCGGCGTTAGTCAGCTTGACAAAGAGCTTTGCACAGTTTGCGATTAAGCAAGGCGTGCGCGTAAATGGCGTCGCTCCGGGTCCGGTGTGGACACCGCTGATCCCGGCGACGATGCCGAAGCAACAGGTGGAGAATTTTGGGAAGAGCAGCGTATTCGAGCGACCGGCGCAGCCGGTCGAACAAGCTGTCGTGTTTGTTTTCCTTGCTTCGGCCGATGCGAGCTATGTGACGGGCGAGATTTATGGGGCTACGGGTGGAAAGATGCCGTTTTAAAAAGATGGGCCAGTTGATGCTTTGGTTGGGCGGCCCCGCGTAGGCGGGGTCGTTTTATTTTGTAGCGGGCAATTGGATAGCAGTCGGATATGATCGAGAGCGAATTGTTGCACGTAGACGGGGGACGTGTATGGTCAGTACAACAGAAATCGCAAAAGATGTGTTCCGGATATCCGTTTTCGTTCCGGAGATCGATCTCGAGTTCAGCCATTTCCTGGTAAGGGATGACGAACCACTGCTCTTCCATGCGGGACTCCGCAGCATGTTTCCGGTGCTGCGCGACCAGATCGCGCGTTTGATGGACATCTCAAAGATCCGGCACATTGGGTTCAGTCATTTCGAGTCAGACGAATGCGGAGCCTTGAATCACTGGCTCGAGGTTGCACCCGCGGCACAGCCGGTGTGCGGTTTGGTTGGTGCTCTTGTCAGCGTCAACGACTTTTCTATACGGCCTGCTCGCGTTTTGACCAAAGATGATGTCCTATCTACGGGGCAACACGGGTTTCGATTCATCCCCACACCCCACGTTCCACACGGTTGGGACGCCGGGGTTCTCTTTGAAGAATCGGAAAAGACATTGTTCTGCTCGGATCTCTTCCACCAGTGGGGGCACCGAGAACCGGCAACCACCGACACTATTTTGGACAGATGCCAGGAAGCGCTGCTCCAGGCGGAAGCTGGTCCGTTTGCCAACTACGTGCCATACACGCACCATACGGGCCGGGTGCTTGAGACATTGGCGGAATACGGTCCCAAGACGCTTGCAGCGATGCACGGCTCGACGTATCACGGCGATGGAGCACAGGCGCTGCGAGATCTCGCAACTGTGATGCGTGACGTGCTCGGCCCAAACGCGGAACACGGCGAGACTACAACGATCGGGACGATCAAGAGCTAGAAATCCGGATCGGTGAAACGGCACATTGCACCCGGGCCGTTTTGGACGGCGCTCATTCCGGCGAGATGTCGAACGGAGGCCTTAGGAGTAAGTCGCAGCCGGATTGCACGCGAAGTAATGGCTGGAGAGTCTGATGCTGGGCTCGCAGGGGGCGCCGACTCGATTGCAGTATTGAAGGGCGTTTGTCGGTACTAATCGACTTAGTACTCGCCAAGTCCCAGTTGCTCAGTAGATTGCGATTACATTCCTCGGTTACGGGGCGAAATGCGCAGAGGATCAAGTCGTGCTGCCCTGAAGCGCGCGTGATGGCCAATCTCACGTAGGTAACTAACCGGCAAAGTGGATCCACAAGTTTACTCGTCTACTACTAATCTGCTCGCCGACGGGATCGAGAGGAGATCCGGCCAGGTTGACTGCCCTCGAAAGGCCGAGTACCACTTATATGAATGAGTTATCGTTATTCTTGGTCTGTTCGAAAAGCAGCTCCTTCCGTTCTAAGCTGGTTCTCGTGTTGCTCGCCTCGCTGTTAGCAGCGCGTAGCTCTGCCGCCCAAAGTTCATCGGGCGCGGACGAAGCAGTTCTCATTCAGAAACTGATGGATCGTATCGATCAACTCGAGAAGCGCGTCAGTGAACTGGAGCGCGAAAAGGGCGCCAATACGGGTGCCGCGCCTTCATCCGCAGCGACTGCGCAAACGCAACCCGCCCCGACGACAGCTCCTCAAACCACAACTCCGGCCGTTGCAAACGCCGCGCCGATTCCGGCGGGCGCCCCGGCAGAATCAGCCATAGGCGGTATGCAGCATCCAGATCACGAAGTTGGGACGCAAGGCGCCGAGGTGACCTATCCGTCGCTGCATCTTGCTGGTTTTAGCGATATCAATTTCTCCGCAACGACCCTGAAGGGGAGCCACAGCGGCTTTAACGAGGGGCAGTTCATTCTCCATTTCAGTTCCGCTCTCTCTCCGAGAGTCAGCTTCTTCGGTGAATTGAGTTTTACAGCACGCGCCGATGCGGGATTGGGGTCCCCGCCCGCCACCGGATTCAACGTGGAGGTGGAGCGAAGCATTATACGATTCGAAGAGAACGATCATCTGAAGGTCTCTTTCGGCCGGTATCACACGCCGATCAACTATTGGAATACCGCATTTCATCACGGTGCCTGGCTGCAGACGACCATCAACCGCCCGGAGATGATCCAGTTCGGGGGCAGTTTTCTTCCGGTTCACTTTGTGGGTGCGCTCGCGGAGGGCAGTTTCCCGTTGCGCGGCCTGAACTTGCACTACGCATCGGGAGTTGGCAATGGCCGCGGGGCGGTGATTACTCGAGATGGCGATTTTGGTGATGTCAATAATAACCGTGCCTGGCTGGTGAACCTCTTTGCGCTCCCGGACCACCCGTATGGACTCGAAGTGGGTGGGTCGGTGTATAGGGACAAGGTCAGTCCCGCGGTCGGGCAGCCGACCCGCGAATGGATTGAATCAGCGCACGTGGTTTGGCAGAAGGAAAATCCCGAGTTCATCGCGGAATTCTCGAATGTCAGCCACACGGTCATAGGCACCGGACAACAATTCAACAGCCAGGCCTGGTACGTGCAGAGCGCGTATCGATTACCGGGGAACGCGCGGGCATGGAAGCCTTACTATCGGTTTGAGTATATTCATATTCCAACGGGCGACCGCCTCTTTTCCGCGGTTCCGGGTCTGGCCGGCTCAACGGCGGGTGTGCGGTATGATCTCTCCAACTTCGCTGCCTTCAAACTGGAGTACCGGAGTGTGCGACGACCAAATATCCCACGAGCCAACGGGATCTTCTCTCAGCTCAGTTTTACGTTCTAACGTGAAGTTCCTCAGTACAATTCTTCTCGGGTTGACGTTCCTGCGCTGCGGTTATTCAGCGCCGCCGGCGGACGACATCGCCATCGTAGTTCGACCGGACGTCCCGATAGACGATCTTTCATTTGCGGATGTTCGCAAGCTGTTTTTAGGCGAACGTCAGTTCTGGCCGAAGAATATGCGCGTAACGTTACTGATTCGCGCTCCAACAGCACGCGAGCGGGATGTCGTGCTAAGAGAGATCTACCAGATGAGCGAGGCGCAGCTTCGGCAATATTGGATTTCGAAAGTATTTCGTGCTGATGTTTCGGCAGGCCCGAAGATTGTCTATTCCGGGGAGATGGCGACTGAATTGGTTTCTGCCATTCCCGGGGCCGTTACCTTCGTTCCCGCAAGCAAGGTGCCGAAGGGTCTGAAAACATTGAAAATCGACGGTCACCTTCCAGGTGAGAAAGGCTATCCGCTACGGTAGCGAGCCGCGCATTTTCGGCCCTGCTTTCCCGTACCAGCAACTTCGCCGCCCGGTATCGGCGGAAGAGCAGCTCCGTCAGCATTCGCCGAAGACTTGTTCGCTCTTTCCTAACGATCCTGTTGTTGTTCGGGTTGAACCTCACCGTCTACTCCGTAAGCAACATGAAGCGTAGAGCGACCGTAGAAGCCCTGCGGCGGGCTATCTCCAGCCAGATTCTTATCGCCGAGATCAATCAGCGACTTAACGATACACAGAAGCAGATGGCGCTCCTCGGGGAGGCGGTAACGGACTCAGCCGCGCCTGCCACCCGGGATGAGATTGCCGACTTCTCAGCTCAACTCCAATCGGTTAAGCGCAAGGTTCAAGAGCTCCGTTCCGTGTCAGATGACACGATCCGGGACGAGGTGGATCGATTTGCGAAAGACTACGACGCCTTGAGCGCTTCCTGGCTAGTCTTTTACGGCAACTTTGGTGTCCATCACGCCACCGCGATCACGGAG
>JBJMGK010000062.1:0-102338 GCA_045807925.1 Bryobacteraceae bacterium
AAAGAGCTTTACACCCCGAAGGGCTTCATCGCTCACGCGGCGTCGCTGCATCAGAGTTGCCTCCATTGTGCAAGATTCCCCACTGCTGCCTCCCGTAGGAGTCTGGCCCGTGTTTCAGTGCCAGTGTGGCCGTGTGCCCTCTCAGGCCGGCTACCGATCACCGCCTTGGTGAGCCATTACCTCACCAACTAGCTAATCGGCCGCGGACTCCTCTTTCAGCGCGATTGCTCGCTTTCCCTTCACAGGATTATGCGGTATTAGCCCCGGTTTCCCAGGGTTATTCCCCACTAAAAGGTAGATCATCCACGTGTTACTCACCCGTACGCCGCTTTACTCAGGGATTGCTCCCCTTTCTCGCTCGACTTGCATGTGTTAAGCGCGCCGCCAGCGTTGATTCTGAGCCGGGATCAAACTCTCGTTTGATCTTAATTATTAGAGTCGCCACCCTGACCTTCCAGCCAGGATGAGCCTTTTAATCGCTCCGGTTATTACTCAAAGTCTGACGAATTACTTCATTGCGTCCAACCAGATTGTCAAACAACTGCGCAGACATTTCGACGATAACGAATCTCTCCGTTAAGAGCAAAAGCTGCCGGCCTCGAAAGCCGTTTCGAGCTACCAATAATGCCTGCCTTTTTACAGGCAAATGGAAACGCTCAGAAAATCTTCAGGTAAAAGGGCTTCAGTAGTAAAGGATTTGCTACGAGGACTGCTTGAGAACTACTATGGAGTCCGAACCGGCTCCCTGACGTCTTCAGGAGAACCGCCCATCTACTTCCTGTTCGGCGACCGTTTCATTGTCGCCTTCACTAACTTATCAAAACTCTCTATTTCGTACAAGCCATTCGGAAAACTTTTTTCTCTTCGGCTTGACTGGCTCGCCGACTCTACTGCTCTCGGCGACTTTCTGAGAATATCAGACCCCCTGGGTCGCCGCAAGTATTTTGAGACAGTTTTGACACATTTTCGAGCTTTCTTCCCGGTTCGTGCGACCTCGCCGACCAAAGCGCCCGAACATAGTAGCTTTGCTCTATTTCCGTGCCTCGCGGCGCATCTGGTCGTTGCTCACGAGTTCGGTGCGCAGGGCGTAGTGATCCGAACCCTTCCAGTCTTTTTCGACCGCAGCCGATTCCACCTCAACCGGCCCCCGGACGAAGATCCAGTCCAGCGTGAAGGCGATCTTGTGGGTCCGTTGGACATGCTCCCCTAATGCACTCCGAAACCCGGCTTTCTCGAGCTTCCGCAGGAACCATGAGGGAAAGTACTTTGTATTCAGGTCGCCGCCCAGGATGACGGTCGTATCCGGCGGATAATTCCGGCTCAAATCGGCCAGCATCTCGTCGAGTTGTTCATTCTGGATTCTGCCGTAGCTGCGGCTCTCAAGGTGAGCGTTGTAGACCACCAGTAACCGCCCGCCGAACTCCAGATCGGATACCAGGGCCACGCGCCCCCCAACCCTCCGCTGCATGATTTCCAGAGAGGAAGGAATCCAGCTCCGGGGCCGCCAGAACCCGGATTGGTGTTCGAAGCGCAAAACTCGTGAGCGCCGAATTGGAAGCCGCGTCAGCGTGGCCTGCCCAATAAATGCGGGGCCGCCTTCCTCCTGGCTTAATTCCTCGAATTCGACACCATACGCCAGGTTGAGGTGGAGTCGTCCCGCGAGCTGGCCAGCCACGTCCGCCTTTTCGGTACGCTTTGTACCCCAGTCGACTTCCTGCAGGAGACACAAATCAGCGGAATCGCCCGCCATCGCTGCGGTCAGCGGATCCAGATTGTTGCCGTGGTCAATGTTCCAGGTGACAACCCGAATCGAGTTCAACGCTGTGGGACGTACGAACGATTGCTCACGTACCGAGGTGACATGATTCCGCCATTCGATGGACGGGAGATCCGGCGCCTGAGCCCAAAGGAGCCCGTGGAGCACACCGACACAGAAAAGGCGAGGCGTCAGCAACGTCCGCCCGCACCTCGCCCGACTTGAGTTACTTACTTGTAGCTGACGCGCCAAATGGCTTTATATCCGTCGTCTGTCACCATGAGCGACCCATCTTGGGCAACCGCAACACCGACGGGGCGCCCCCAGACGCCTCCTTCAGGCGTGACGAACCCGGTCACGAAATCCTCATACTCGCCGCCGGCCTTCCCGTTCTCAAGGGGCACCCGGATCACCTCATACCCTGCTCGGGCTGCCTTGTTCCAGGATCCGTGCTCGGCTGCAAAGATGTCGCCCTGATACTGCTTCGGAAATCGAGTACCCGTATAAAAGGTCAGTTGCAACGATGCGTTATGAGGCTGAAGCAGGACATCCGGCACGAGCACCTTTCCCTTTAACTCCGGGTGCGTGCCCGGCAGCCGGGGATCGTGGTGGTCGCCCATATAGAACCAGGGCCAGCCGTAGAATCCGCCCTCCTTTACCGAGGTAATGTAGTCCGGAACCAGGTTGTCCCCCAGCATGTCTCGCTCGTTTACCGAACACCAGAGTTGGCCGGTGGTGGGATTGATTGCTATGCCGACCGGATTGCGAATACCGGATCCATAGATCTTCACAAACTTACCGTCCGGCGTATATTCGAGGATATTGGCGCGATGCGTTTCGCCCGGATGGGTATCAGGATCATCAACGTTCGACGCCGATCCCACAGAAACAAACAATTTACTCCCGTCCGGCGAGAAAGCAAGGTCTCGCGTCCAATGGCCTCCCCCTGCGGGCAACTCGGTAATCACCGTCTCGGCCGGTCCGCTAGCCTTCAAATCGCCAGAATGATACGGAAAGCGCACTACCGAGTTGGTGTTGCCTACGTACACGTATTGCGGGTTATTGCCGGGAGGATAAAACGCGATGCCGAAGTTCTGACGCAAGCCGGTGGCGAACACTTCCTTCTGCTGCGCCTTCCCGTCCGCGGTGATGCCGCGGAAAACAAGGACCTCACCGATCTTGCTCTCCGCAACGAAAAAATCTCCGTTGGGAGCAGTTTTGATTTCCCGCGGCTGGTTCATGCCACCCGCATACTGCTCAACTTTGAACCCGGGCAGCGTCTTGGGCCAGGCATCAGGCGGCTTCGCAATCAGGGATGGCGAGTTAGCAACACCTTTGGTGGCAAACGGCTGAGGCAAGTCCGCCACCGTGATCTTCCGGAACACGCCGGGATGTTCATTCTTGTAATCGGTAAACGCTGCCGTTCCAGTAATGACATTCGAGATATCGGAACGATCAAAGTACATGCTCCGGGCGCTCAATAGCGCCAGAGAGCCTAGGAGCAGACCGGAGGCCAAGCTAACGGCCCTTTTTCGCGTAAGTTTCATTCTTCCTCGATGGAAATCCTTCGCCAACAAATCTTTCGATGCGATGATAGCTCAACGGGAACCATTGAAATGCCCTCAGGCGACCGTTCCCGCTTCGCTACCGGAAGCCGCCAGGGTGGCGTTCAGGTCCGCCAATTCACCTAGGTGAAGGCGCCCCGTATAGATAGACATTCCAATCGCGCAGTGCACTCCGAGGGACGAGAGCGCTCGAATGTCTTCCATTGTGGTGATCCCGCCGGCGGCAACGAGTTCGTGGCTCGTGCGGCTGCGCAGCTCTCCGAACCAGTCCACGTCCGTCCCCTGCATCATTCCTTCTTTGTCGACGTAGGTGCACAGGAAACCCGAACAGTAAGGCTCGAGCGCAGGAATCAGATCGGTTGCCTTCCAGCGCGTTTTCTCCTGCCATCCCTTTACGACGACGTACCCGTCCCTGCTGTCGAGCGCGATCGTGACATACGTCGCGCCAAGCGCCGCGCGCAGGCTGCTGAGAAACGCAAAATCAGGCCCTTCCGCATTAAAGGCCGCAGTCCCCACAATTCCCCTGTGCGCACCGATCTCGGCCAGCTCACGCGCGCGCTCAACGGTACGGACCCCGCCACCGGCCCGAACAAGCGCTCGCCCGGCAATATGGTTCAGGATGGCGGTATTGGATCCGCGCCCCATTGCCGCGTCGAGGTCGATCACTTGTATCTGAGGGAAACCGGCAAAGAGCGCCAGCATTTCGTCCGGCGACTTTCCCTCTAACGCCTTTTCGCGGCCCTGCACAAGCTGCACGACCTTACCGTCCATCAAGTCGATACAGGGAATAATCATGATGGCCTCACGGGAACGTGCGCCTCGGTGAGAGCACGCTTCAGTTCCCCAACTGTGTACTTACCGTAGTGAAAAACGGATGCGCCCAAGGCAGCATCGGCCTTGCCCTCAGTCAGCACCGTCACGAAATCCTCCGGTTTGCCCGCCCCGCCGGACGCGATCACCGGCACGGAAGTTGCTGCCGCAACCGCACGCGTCAGGTCGCAATCGAAACCGGTTTGAATGCCGTCCGTATCCATGGAGGTCAGGAGTATTTCCCCGGCGCCAAGATCCTCGCCGCGCTGCGCCCATTCCACCGTATCGATTCCTTCATCGAAGCGGCCCCCTTTTGTGAATACATTCCACCGGCCCGCCGGGGTGCGGCGCGCGTCGATTGCGAGAACAACCGCTTGCGCCCCAAACTCCTCACTGAGTTCGCGAATGAGCTCCGGCCTGTGAACAGCGGCAGTGTTGACGCTTACTTTGTCGGCCCCCGCAAGAATGATCTTCCGCCCATCGGCAACGGTCCGTATTCCCCCGCCCACCGTGAGCGGAATGAAAACCTTACGAGCCGTTTTCGCGACCAAGTCCGCCATGATCTCGCGTGCGTCGCTCGAAGCCGTGATGTCGAGAAAAACCAGTTCGTCCGCCCCTTGCGCGTTGTAGCGCTCGGCTAATTCCACCGGGTCGCCGGCATCGCGCAACTGGAGAAAGTTCACGCCCTTCACAACCCGGCCGCCAGTCACGTCAAGGCAAGGAATGATGCGTTTCGCCAACATTCAGAGTTCGAGGAAATTCCGGATCACAGTCAGTCCCGTCTCGCCCGACTTCTCGGGGTGGAACTGAACGGCATACAGGCTTCCTTGTTCAATCACGGCCGAATAGGGCTGGGCGTAGGTGCACGCAGCCGCCGTGGCAGAGATCACCGGCGCAAAGTAGCTATGAGCGAAATAGGTAAATGGCGCCTCGCCAAGCCCCTGCAGCAATCGACTCGGCCGTCGCAGTTCAAGCGAGTTCCAACCCATGTGCGGCACTCGTACATCGCCCGTGAATTTGCGCACAACTCCACGCAGGATCCCGAGACCGAGACTTCCGGGGGACTCTTCGCTGCGTTCAAACAGACATTGGAGGCCAACGCAGATTCCGAGAAAGGGGACGCCTCTTCCGACACGCTCCTGAAGCGGTTCGCGCAACCCGAGTTCGTCGAGAGAGCGCATCATCTGACCGAAGTGGCCGACGCCCGGGAGGACAATCCTGCTTGCTCGTTCAACCGCTTCCGGTTTGTTGACCACCTCATATTCCGCGCCGATCGCTTCGAGCGTATTCCGCACGGAACGCAAGTTCCCTGCCCCGTAATCGACGATGGTTGTCACAGCAGCCCCTTGGTAGACGGCAGTTGATCCTTCAGGCGTTCATCCGTTGAACAGGCGTAGCGCATCGCTCGAGCAAAGCACTTGAAGATCGCTTCAATCTTGTGGTGGTTCGAGCGCCCGTAAAGCACTTTGATATGAACGTTTGCTCCCGCATGGTGGACAAACCCGTTAAAGAAATCCTCGAGCAGTTCCGTTTGCAAATCACCCACCAGGACGACGCTGACCGCCTGATAGTAAACCAAAGCCGGGCGCCCGCCAAGATCCACCGCGGCAACGGCGAGCGACTCGTCCATAGGCTGCAGAAAGTACCCGGCGCGATTGATGCCGCGTCGATCGCCAAGTGCCTGCGAGAAAAGATCGCCTAGTACGATGCCGACGTCTTCGACCGTATGGTGCTGATCGACATCGAGATCGCCGTGCGCTTGTAGCTCCAGGTCGAATCCGCCGTGTTTGGCGAATAGCTCCAGCATGTGGTCAAAGAATCGGATCCCCGTTGAGATTCGATACGTCCCGGAGCCATCCAGGCGCAGAGATCCTGCAATCTGCGTTTCCTTGGTATTTCGCTCGACCCGACCTTCTCTCATTGTTAGTTCCTTCGCGCTTCCGCCACGAGGGGCCCCAATTGATTGATGTCGTCAAGCACTGCGAAAGCGCCGTACTTTCTCAGAATTTCCGCGATCTCGATGTGACGTGGATTGTGAGGCGTCGAAACGCCGACAAACGAGACACCTGCAGATTGGGCACTTCGCGCGTCGTCGATCGTGTCTCCCAAATACCAGATCGTTTTGCCCGGGTAGTGATTCTGAATCAACTCCAAGCCGTCGGGCGCAGGCTTCGGATTGGGAACTGAGTCATCCGTGACGATCAGGCGGAAATGGTCAGCCACAGCGTTTCGGTCGAGCGTGATATCGGCCTCATACTTTGCCCGTCCGGTGAAGATGGCCAAATCAGCGTTCGCTCGAAGTTCGTCTAAGAGCGTTGGCTTTGGAAGCCACTGTTCGCGTTGTATCAGACCGTCGCCGTCTTCGCCTAGAAAGACCTGGTTGAAGTACTCTACGACGTCTCCGTACGGAATGCTCTTTCCGCGATCCTGAATCAAACGCTGCGACAGAAGCCAGTCGTTGTTCCAGCCACCGGCGATCTTGAAATCCTGGATCGTGTCATGTGAAACGGATGTTCCGGTAAAGTGCCGCACCGTCTCCCGGATGGCTTCGCGATACGACTCCGACACCTCGACGAGGACGCCGTCCATGTCGAAGACAAGTACGTCAGGAGCTTTCACCAAATCTGCTCCAGTTCGTTGAGGAATCGCTGGACCTGGTCGCGAGTCCCGACTGTGACTCGAACACATCCCGGCAGTTCATAACTTCGATCGCGAATAAGAATGCCGCGCGATCTCAGCTCGTCTCGGATGGGGATCGCCCGGTCTCCGGCCTGGAACAGGACGAAGTTGGCCTGGCTCTTTACGTACGGGATCTTCAATCGTTCCAGGCCGACATACAACAGTTCTTTGGCCGTGAGCACTTCGAGCACGTAATCCTCAACGAACTTGGTATCCGTTATGGCGATGCGAGCAGCCATGGCGGCAAGCGAATTGACGCTGTATGGCGACTGTGCCTTCCGCACATACGCTATGTTTTCCGAGCTCGAGAATAAAGATCCGCAGCGCATCGCGGCCATGCCATAGATCTTGGAGAACGTCCGGCTGACAAACAGATTCGGGTGCTGGTGCAGCAGCGGAAGCACCGTGACTCCGCTAAATTCGTAATACGCTTCGTCGATCAACACGGCCGCGCCACGAGCCTTCGCGAGTATCCGCTCGATGCCCGCGATGTTCGTCCCGGTTCCCGTCGGATTATTCGGATTACTGATCAGGATTGCTTTGGTCTCGGGCGTGATTCTCTCGAGCAGCTCGTCAAGAGGAAACGCCAGAGTTCCCGGCCGATAATCTACTTCGGCCACATCCGCTCCGGCCAGTTGTGAATAGAACCGGTACATCGCATACGACGGCCGAAGCACGAGCACTTGATCACGATCGTCGACATAGGTGTTGACAAGTACCTGGATGGCTTCATCCGTCCCATTGGTCAGGGTCAACTCGTCTTCGCCTACGCCGAAGTGTCTCGACAGGTCCTGCAGGGCATGCCCGTATTCGGGGTACATGCTGAGATCCGCCGCCGTTAAAAAGCGCTTGATGAAATCGAGCACGTGCGGAGGACCGCCCACCGTGTTTTCGTTGAAGTCCAGGCGCAGCTTGTTGCGTCTGCCATCCGAGGGCGGATGGTAGGGGGCCATATCGAGCACCGCCTGCCGGGGCCGGAGCACCGTCTCACTTACATTTACTTTGGTGTCTACCATCTCGTTTACGTCGTACATCGGACTTCGACCGAGCGCGCATGCGCTTCCAATCCTTCCACTCGTGCCAGCGTTGTGATCGTCGGAACGAGTTCGACAAGAGCTGAAGGTGAAAGCTCCTGAATGGCGATCAGCTTTACGAAATCGGCGGAAGACAATCCGCCGCGCAGTCTTGCGGCACCGCCGGTTGGCAAAACATGGCTTGGACCTGCCGCATAGTCGCCCGCAGACTCCGGGGAATTCTGCCCGAGGAACACTGTTCCCGCGTTTCGGATCTGTGGCAATAGCGAAGGGTCATGAAGGCTAAGATGTTCGGGAGCAATCCGGTTTGAAAGATCCACTCCCGCCTGCATCGTGGGAACAACGATGATGGCGCTCGAGTTGTCAATCGAAGTTCGGGCCACGTCAGCAGTCGAAAGCGTACGGAGCTGCGTGTCAAGCTGTGCCGCTACCACATGAGCCAAGCCTTCCGACGTGGTAATGAGGATGGCACTGGCGGTGACGTCGTGTTCCGCCTGGGCGAGCATGTCGGCCGCGATGATCTTCGGATCGCCTTCCGCAGCCAGGATCAGGATCTCGGTCGGACCCGCAACAAAGTCGATGCCTACATCGCCGGCCAGCAGTTTTTTCGCTTCGGCCACGTACGCATTTCCCGGCCCCACAATTCGGTCCACTCTCGGGATCGTTTCCGTTCCAAACGCCATGGCAGCGATTGCCTGCGCACCGCCGATGCGATAGACTTCGTCGATCCCGAGCATTTGGGCACAACCCAGAATCTCGGGTGACGGCTTCGGTGACGTAATGCAGATCCTTCGTACTCCGGCAGTTTGCGCGAGCACTGCGGTCATCAGGAGCGTTGACGGAAGCGGGTACCGGCCCGACGGAACATAACAACCGACCGCATCGACCGGCCGCACGATCCAACCCAGTTTTCGCCCGGGCGAAAACTCTTCGAATCTCTCCCGCGGCAGCTGAAGCCTGGCATATTCGCGGATATTGGCCGCGGCCGTTTCAGCAGCTTGCTTCACGCTCTCCGGCATCGCCTCGAACGCAGCGCTCAGTTCAGATTGCGGAAAGCGAACGGGCTGATCGGCTAATCCGTCAAAGTTCCGAGCGTATCGAAGAAGAGCGGCATCTCCCTCCTCGCGAACCGCATTCAGAATTGGCCGTACTACGTCGCTGACCGAATCAGTCTCGTGTTTCCGCCCATCGACAAAGGCAATCCCCTCCGCAAGAGTTAAGATTCGAATCATTCGTCTACATCACAATCTTGTTCAGCGGATATTCGACAATCCCTTGCGCACCGGCTTCTCGCAGACGCGGAATAATGTCGCGTACCGTGAGTTCGTCGAGAATCGTGTTGACTGCCACCCAGGATTCGTCGCTCAATTGCGAAATCGTGGGATTCTTTAGCGCAGGCAAGGCCCTAAGGAGGTCGGCAAGATGTGCTCTCGGTACGTTCATCATGAGTCCCACTTTGCCGAGAGCGCTCATCGCACCCTCAAGTAGTAGCTTCACGTCCTGGAGCTTGCGCCGCTTCCAGTCATCGGACCAGGCCGCGTTATTGGCTATCAGTTGCGTGTTCGATTCAAGCACGGTTTCGATGATCCGCAGCTTGTTGGCTCGAAGCGATGAACCTGTTTCCGTCACTTCGACGATGGCATCCGCGAGTTCCGGCGGTTTCACCTCCGTTGCGCCCCAACTGAATTCGACTTTTGCTTTGACACCTTTCGCAGCCAGGTAGCGCTTCGTTGTCGAAACCAGTTCCGTCGCAATCGTCTTGCCGTGCAAGTCCTCGACGGTGTGAAAGCAAGAGTTTTCTGGCGCAGCTAAGACCCACCGAACCTTCCCGAAGCTCTGCTTGGCATACACGAGATCGGCCACTGTTTGGACGCTCGCTTCGTTCTCTTCCACCCAGTCACGGCCCGTTAACCCAGCGTCAAGCACTCCATCCTCGACGTACCGTGCCATCTCTTGCGCACGAATCAACATGCATTCAATCTCCGGATCGTCGATTGAAGGGAAATAGCTGCGGCTGCTCGTCGTTATGGTGAAACCAGCCCGGCGGAACAACTCAATCGTGGCGTTCTCCAGGCTTCCTTTGGGAATGCCGAGTTTCAGCTTCACTTGCTGACTCCGTACACCTTCTCGGCATCGTAGACCTTTGTGTCTTGCTCTTCCCAGCTGTCCTGTTTCAACGTACGGTAAAAACAACTTTGATAGCCGTTGTGGCAAACGCCCGGCCCAATCGGCTCGGCCTGGATCAGAAGCGCATCCGCATCGCAATCGGTTGCAATTGACTTCAACAGCAAGTAGTGACCGGAAGTCTCGCCCTTGGTCCATAGCTTCTGGCGCGACCGGCTGTAGAACGTTACGTGGCCGGTACTGAGAGTTTTCTCGAACGCGTCGCGATTCATATAGCCGACCATCAACACGCGGTGGCTCTGCTCGTCCTGCACCACCGCCGTGATTAGTCCGTCCTGTTTATCGAAATCTAAGATGTCGCTCGTTGCCATGGTCCAAAGAAAAAGCCCGCCATTGTGGCGGGCCGTACAGTTTCAGATAAGAACTCGAACGCAGCCTCGCCTTAGAACACCGAGTGGTGGCGATGATGGCGAATTGCGTTGAAGATCATCAAGTCGCAGTATAGCAATCCGCCGTTCGCGCTCCCTGAGACTGGTCGCGGCTGACCAAAACAAAAGTGGTCTAAAATGATTCGAGGAAAGCTTGTGGAAATCCTGTTTTTTCAGGTGCTCGAAATCAGCGCCTGTCGGATTCAACCATGTGGAAGTCGCCATGTTCTCGAATTGTTCTCCCTTGAAGGCAACTAGCTGCGCACGTTAAGTTAACCGAGTTCTCCTTTGATGGCTGCACGCGATCTAAGTCTCGATCAGGTTCTTCCCGACAACATCGACGCCGAACGTTTCGTCCTCGGTGCGATCATGAGCAGCGAAAATGCTTTCCTGCAAGTAGCAGGCACCCTCGGCGCCGAAGATTTCAGCCTCGAGAAGCATAAGCGCATTTTTCTCCGCATGATGGATCTCCACGAGCGTGGAGAAAGGATTGACCGCGTCACCCTGGCCAACGAGCTGATGAAGCAAGGCCAATTGCAATCGGTTGACGGTCTCAGCTATCTCGTATCGCTCGATGATGGCCTCCCCCAGCTGCACAACCTCGACAGTTATGTTTCGATCGTTCGCGAGAAGGCCTTACTCCGGCGCATCATCACTGTCTCGCAGGACACGATCGACCGCTGTCTGACCTGCGAAGAAGACGCCAAACAAATCCTGGGCGCAGTCGAAGACGCATTGATGAAGCTCGGGGACGTTCAGTCGAAGAACTCGCTGGCGAATCCTGCGCAGATCATCACCGAGTACGAGGGTGGCATCAACGCGTTCCTCGATACCAGCAAGCGGATTAAGGGAATCAGCACCGGTTTCTTGAAATTCGATGAGATGACCGGTGGACTTCGCGAAGGAGAACTGTTCGTTCTCGCCGCGCGGCCGGCGATGGGCAAAACTGCGCTTGCCTTAAACATCGCCCAGCATGTGGCCAGTAACCAGGCGAATCCGAAAGCTGTGGCGGTGTTCTCGCTCGAAATGTCGAAAGAGTCGCTCCTGACACGTATGCTCTGTGCTTCGGCTCGTGTCGATCAGCAACGGTTTCGGGCAGGTTACTTGAATCCGGATGAACGGCGCTCGCTTCAGGAAGCCATGTATCAGATGGTGGAGACGCCATTATTCATCGACGACACAGCCGGCACGAATCTGATGGACGTCCACTCGAAGCTGCGACGGCTTCAGGCGGAACACGATCTCGGTCTGGTGGTGATTGATTATCTGCAGCTGATGCAAGGACGCGGACGTTTCGAGAACCGGGTGCAGGAGATCAGCTCTTTATCCCGAGGCTTTAAGCTGATGTCGAAAGAGCTGCGGGTTCCGTTTCTCGTGTTGTCCCAGCTCAGCCGCGCCCCTGAGACTCGCCCCGGCGATCACCGCCCTATGCTCAGCGATCTACGCGAATCGGGCAGTATCGAGCAGGATGCCGATATGGTCGGCTTCATCTTTCGCGAGGAAGTATATCGTCCCGATAAAGAGAGCTTGAAAGGAATCGCAGAGTTGATTCTCGCCAAGCAGCGTAACGGCCCCACAGGACGCATCAAGCTTGCGTTCTTGAACCGTTTTACAAAGTTTGAGAACCTGGCCGCCGACACCGGCGACGACGACGCGCCGTTCGAATAAACCTAGTTTGCTTCGAACCGAAGCTAGAACCGCAGACAGATCTTGCCGAAGTGCCGCTGCTTCTCCATATACCGCAACGCCTCGGGAAAATCTGTCCAGGGGAACACCTGATCGATCACGGGCTTGATGTTGTGAAACGCAATGGCGTGATTCATCCGCTCGAACATCCAGCGCGATCCGACGTAGATGCCCTGCACCCGGATGCTGTTCATCAAGATGCTTGTGGGCGCCACGCTTGGTTCCACGCCGCTCAGCAGGCCAATGACGCTGATCAATCCGCCCATGCGCACAGACTTCAGCGATTTCGGCAAGGTGTCGCTGCCGCCTACTTCCACCACGTTATCGACGCCAATGCCGTCTGTCAGTTTGCGGGCAGCTTCATCCCAAGCAGGACTTGTTTTATAGTTCACCGTCTCAGCGGCGCCCATCGAGCGTACCCGCTCGAGTTTCTCGTCGCTGCTCGATGTGACTATCGTGCGCAATCCCGCCGCTTTTGCAAACTGCAGCGCAAAAACCGACACACCCCCGGTGCCCTGGATGAGGACGGTTTGCCCCGGCACAGCAGGAGCGCATTCGAAGAGAGCATGCCAGGCTGTCACGGCAGCGCAAGGCAGACAAGCGGCTTCTTCGTCGCTGAGCGAAGGAGGAACGGAAACGACGCCGTCCTCTGAAAACAGAACGTATTCTCCGAGCACGCCCTGGACAGCACCTCCGAGCGCAGAATTCCACTTCTCGCGCGTGATCTGGCCATCGATCCACTTCTGCATGAAAATACCGGCGACGCGATCGCCTTTCGTCCATCGCTCTACACCCGACCCGACTTCTTCGATGACGCCGACACCGTCAGAGAGCGGCCGCATGGGGCGCTTGAGGCGCGGATTATACTTTCCCTCGACAACCCGAAGGTCGCGAAAGTTAAGCGAGGCCGCGGTCATCCTGACCAGCACTTGTCCAGGCCCTGGCTGCGGGGCTTCGACCTCGGCGAGCTGCAACCTGTCAATGCCGAACTCCGGGATCTCAAATTGCTTCATGCGTTCACATTCGTGGTGAATTGAATCAGTTCGTCCAGTTTCCGCCGTGCTGCGCCGCTGTCGATGGATTCGGCTGCGACTGCAACTGCGGCCTTCAACTCCGACGCGCGCTGGCCAAGGGCTATGGCAGCAGCCGCATTCGCAACGACTACATCACGCGCCGGTCCTGGTTGGCCATCGAACACGGACCGAATAATCGCGGCGTTCGTCTCCGCATCTCCGCCCTTCAAATCGTCTGGAGCACTTTGCTCCAGGCCGAAGTCGGACGGCCACCATCGCCCCTTCTGCACTTTGCCGTCTTCGACTTGAAAGATTGTCGTGTACGTGGTCGTGGTGATCTCATCCAGCCCATCGCCGCCGGCCACAACAAATGCACGCTCAGTTCCGAGCCGGGCAGAGGCGTTCGCCAACATCTCGGCCGCCCTGACGGAAAATGCGCCAATCACTTGAAAACGAGCCCGGGCCGGATTTGTGAGAGGCCCCAGCAGGTTGAACGCAGTCCTTCCCCGGAGCAGCGCCCGAGCTTCCCGGGCATTGCTCATGGACGGGTGAAACGAAGGCGCATACAGAAACCCGATGCCAATTTCTTGAACGCACCCGGCAACCTGCTCCGGCGAGAGGTCAACGCGCACTCCCATTTGTTCAAGAAGGTCGCAACTCCCGCATCGGCTTGATATCTTCCTGTTGCCGTGTTTCGCAACGCGCATGCCCGCGCCTGCCACGACGAAGGCAGCTGCAGTTGAGATGTTGAACGTGTCTGCGTTATCGCCTCCCGTACCGCAGGTGTCGATCAACGGAGCCTCTGTTTGGTCTACGTGGATGGGGAGACTCAACTCGCGCATAGCGGCTGCGAATCCCACAATCTCGGCAACTGTTTCGCCCTTATTGCGAAGGAACAGCAGAATCTCCGCGACTTCTTCGACGCTCATTTCTCCGGAAAGAATCCGGCGCATCAAATCGGAAGCTTCCGGCTGCGTGAGGTGAATCCAGTTGCGAAAAGGCAGATAGCTTCGCCTGGGTGTGGACATGGGCAGAAGCGTTTCCGGTTCCTCTAATTCAGAAATCATTCAGTTCTGTATCAAGCGTTCGACGGGTCGATATGAACGCGGCCCGCCCTAAGTCCGATTCCGAAGTTGAAAGTGCGCGTAGAATTCGAAACTGTCGTAAAAGCTGTCAACGACCACTCCTGTCACATACCGGGACGGAAACTATACGCGATCTCTCGCCCAGCAGACCGATAACGTTCCCCAAGTGTTAAAGCCCTGTACAGTCACGGCCAGCGAATCGACAGGAAACGCTCACTGTAGAAACTGTGGACCAATTGCCCTTACCACAAGATAACGTGCCCACCTTTCTCCGGCACCGCTGCGGCGACGGCCCTAACTAACCACCCATTGTGAACTACTCGTACCATTAACATCGTAGTTTCTCGACCCGCTACGCTTGAAGGCAAGTAAGGAGTTCCTTTGTGTTAGTCGTCATGAAAGCTCTCGCGCACCCCGAGGATATCGATCGCGTCTGCCGGCGTATTGAATCTCTCGGATACAAGCCACACATCATTCCGGGGGAACAGAGGACGGCTATCGGGATTACCGGAAACAGCGGCCCCATCGATGCTGCCGAATTCGAAGGTCTTCCCGGCGTAGCGGAAGCAATTCGCGTGTCGAAGGCCTATAAGCTTGTCAGCCGCGAGACGAAGCCCGAAAACACGATTGTAAAGGTGAACGGCGTACCCGTGGGTGGTGACGAACTGGTGCTGTGCGGAGGCCCTTGCTCCGTCGAGAGCCGTTCACAAATTCTCGAATCCGGGCAAGCGGTCAAAGCAGCAGGCGGGCAACTCCTGAGAGGGGGTGCGTACAAGCCACGGACTTCGCCTTATGCGTTTCAAGGGCTTGGAGAAGAAGGGCTACGCTACCTGGCCGAGGTGCGAGAAGAAACCGGCCTGGGCATTGTTACCGAAGCAATCGACGTCGAGACTTTCGATCTTGTTGAACGGTACGCGGATTGCGTGCAGATCGGAGCGCGAAACATGCAGAACTTCTCGCTTCTGCGGCGCGCAGGCCGTGCCCGCAAGCCTATCTTGTTGAAACGCGGAATGTCTTCCACGCTAGAGGAATTTCTGAATGCGGCCGAGTACATCCTGTCGGAGGGCAACTACGATCTCATCCTGTGTGAACGGGGGGTTCGTACCTTCGCCGACCATACGCGAAACACACTCGACCTCAGCGTCGTTCCTGCCGTGCAAAACCTGAGCCATCTGCCGATCATCGTCGACCCGAGCCACGGAACGGGCAAGCGTGACAAAGTTCTTCCTATGTCGCTCGCGGCCGTTGCGGTCGGCGCGTCCGGGCTCATTGTGGAAGTTCATCCGAATCCCGAAAAAGCGCTCTCCGATGGTTACCAGTCGCTTCCACCGGACCAGTTTTCCGAACTCGCCGAAGAATGCAATGCCCTTCGGGCACTCCTGAACTCAAGGCGACGAGTGCAAGCTGCCCTCGAATAGCACCCGCACTCCGAGTCGAGCGCCTGGAACGCGAGATACACTAGCGTTTGGCCATAATCTGTCCCTCATCTGAACAGCAATCCAAACTATGAAAATTCACGAGTATCAGGCGAAGGCGATCCTCGCCAAGTACGGAGTGCCTGTCCCGCGAGGACAGGTCGCATATACGGTGGAAGAGGCTGAAACCGCTGCCAAAGAGATCGGGGGCAGCGTCGTTGTGAAGGCCCAGATTCACGCCGGGGGCCGTGGAAAGGGTGGCGGCGTTAAGGTCGCCAAAGATTTCGGGGAAGCTACCGAGGTCGCCAAGAAAATCATGGGCATGACCTTGGTCACCCATCAAACGGGGCCCGAAGGCCGAGTCGTGCAAAGACTGCTCATTGAGGAGACTCTCCCGATTGAACGTGAGCTCTATCTCGGCATTGTTCTTGATCGTGCTACCGGACAGAACGTGTTTATGGCCTCGAAGTCCGGCGGTATGGATATCGAGGAAGTGGCAGAGAAAACGCCGGACCTGATCCTCAAAGAAGAGCTGATTCCCGGGCAAGTGCTCCAGCCGTTCCAGGCAAGAAAGCTGGCGTTTGCCATGGATATTCCGACTGCAAGCGTTAACGCGGCAGTCGCGGCGATGACAGCTCTATCCAAGGCCTACGAAGCCGTCGATGGCTCGCTCGCAGAGATCAACCCCTTCATTCTGACGAAGGATGGAAAGGTCTACGCACTCGACGCCAAGATCACCATCGACGATAACGCGCTGTACCGTCACAAAGATCTCCTGGAGCTGCGTGACCTGAACGAGGAAGATCCTCTCGAGGTGGAGGCTTCGCGGTTCGGCCTGAACTACATCAAGCTTGACGGCAACATTGCCTGCATGGTGAATGGTGCCGGTCTGGCGATGGCCACGATGGACATCATCAAATACGCGGGCGGCCAGCCGGCTAACTTCCTGGACGTTGGTGGCGGCGCCAGTGCGGAGCAGATTAAAAATGCCTTCCGTATTCTGCTCTCAGACGCCAGCGTCAAAGCGGTGCTGATCAACATCTTCGGCGGCATTCTGCGCTGCGATACTCTGGCGAACGGTGTGGTCTCTGCAGCAACGGAACTGGGCATTAAGATACCCGTCGTAATCCGCATGGAGGGCACGAACGTTGAGCTCGGGCAGAAGA
Source organism: Bryobacteraceae bacterium (assembly GCA_045807925.1). Taxonomy (GTDB): domain Bacteria; phylum Acidobacteriota; class Terriglobia; order Bryobacterales; family Bryobacteraceae; genus Bog-105. The sequence continues at coordinate 16,762 of JBJMGK010000062.1, forward strand.
TCCTTACCGAGTCGGGCTTTAACTTTACCGTCGCCGATGGCATGAAGGACGCGGCAGAGAAGGTAGTGAGATTGGCGCAATGAGCGTACTTGTTAACGAAAATACCAGACTTCTTTTCCAGGGATTTACAGGCCGCGAAGGCACCTTTCACGCGACTCAGGCCATTAACTACGGAACGAAAGTAGTCGGAGGCACTACGCCGGGCAAGGGCGGACAGAAGCACCTTGACCGCCCGGTGTTCAATTCGGTCGAGGGAGCCGTTCGCGAGACTGGGGCAAATGCCAGCGTGATTTTTGTACCGCCTCCGTTTGCCGCGGATGCGATCATGGAGGCCGCCGATGCAGGTCTACCGCTGGTTATCTGCATCACGGAAGGCATCCCGGTTAACGATATGGTCCGGGTATGGGCTTATCTGAAGACCAGACCAGCGACTCGCCTTGTCGGTCCAAACTGTCCAGGTGTGATTACACCGGGCAAGTGCAAGATCGGCATTATGCCTGGCCACATTCATCTGCCCGGGCACGTCGGCATTGTCTCAAGATCCGGAACTCTGACCTACGAAGCGGTCGGCCAGCTCACGAAACTCGGTATCGGCCAGTCCACCTGTATCGGCATCGGCGGTGATCCAATCATCGGTACCTCTTTCACGGACGCAATGAGGTTGTTCAATGAAGACACGGACACTCACGCGGTCATCATGATTGGAGAAATCGGAGGAAATGCGGAGGAGACGGCCGCAGCCTACGTAAAAGAGCACGTCAAGAAGCCGGTCGTCGGCTTCATCGCCGGGCAGACCGCTCCTCCCGGCCGCCGTATGGGTCACGCTGGCGCGATTATCTCGGGCGGATCTGGAAAAGCCGAAAATAAGCTTGCTGCCATGGCAGATGCTGGCATTGTGGTGTGTCCCTCACCGGCCGTTATGGGCGAAAAGATGAAGACGGCTCTCGCAGCTCGCGCCTAAGCGCTGCTTTCAGGAAAAAAACAAGTTCATGGCATTAGAACAAACATTCGGCATGATCAAACCGGACGCCGTTTCGAACGGGCACGTGGGTAAGATCTTAGCCTTTATTGAAGAAAACGGATTCCGCATCGTTGGCATGAAAACTCGTCGTATCTCGAGACACGAGGCGGAGGCATTCTATTCCGTTCACAAGGCCAGGCCGTTTTTCACCAGCCTTGTTTCCTTCATGACGGAAGGACCGTCCGTTGTCATGGTTCTCGAACGGGAAGACGCAATCACGAAGTGGCGTGAAGTGATGGGCGCTACCAACCCTGCCAATGCCGCCGAAGGTACAATCCGCAAAATGTACGCGGAAAGCATTGAGCGGAACTCCGTGCATGGCTCAGATGCTCCCGAAACGGCCGCGGTTGAAATTCCCTTCTTCTTCAGCGCCTCTGAATTGCTGTAAAAAGGAAAAGGGAGCGACCTTTCGGCCGCTCCCTTCGCCACAACCACGAAAAGCTGATTAAGCTACTCGCGGTTCAAATGCCGGCGCATCCATTACGTTAGCCAGCGCTTTTCGAGTCTTCTCGGCAAGGTTCCGGAGTTTCGCTTGCTTTGGACGGCTCAGCCGGCGTTCGACGCTTCGACGCGCACGTAATAACCGGATGCGGACGGCGGTTTCTGACCACCCGTTCTGTCGGGCAATCTCCTGTACTTTGTAGCCCTCGATGTAGTGTCCTTCGAGAACCACTCGGTCGTTTGGTTTACAATCCCCAAGAATTCGCTTCACATCGATAGCTGCAACGTTCATGCGAGGCGGCGCTTGAAGTTCCGGCAAGGTTTGTGTCTGTGGTTCTCTACGTAGAAACGTGCGATGGATATTTAAAGCAATGCTGTTCGTCCAAGTTAGAACAAGGTTGGGATCACGCAATTGCTCGCGACGCTCCCAGCCCTTTGCCCATGCTGCTTGCGCAGTATCGAGAGCCGCATCATACGACAGCCCTCGAGATACGAGAAAGCGCACTGTAAGACTGAAACCCTTCTGATAAGCTCTGCCGTACTCTTCGTTTGTCATTGAAAGCTACATCGCTCCTAAAAAAGTTAACGTCTGACTCGCTTGAAAAAGGCAGCGAGTTTGATGACCTGTTGCGATCATCTTTCGGTGAGGTACCGCTGTCACCTGCATACTCAATAGGCAGTTTTCGTGCCAAGTTACTCCCCCATTTGGACTTCGGATGGCGAGGTGCGCTATCTCGTTCAGAATTATGGGGTTATAGCCTCCACTTCTAGGCGCGGGATATTCTCCGGGATCGGAAGACGGTATTAAGTCCGCCAGCTTGAGGCAAAAATTGCCCATTGGGGCATATATGCACGAAACCTTTTCACGCTAGAACAAATGCGGTCGAATATGGGAAGCGCATACCGTAGGGGAACGGACAGAGACACCCATCCAGACGGGCGTGACGACGGATCGATGAAAGGCGGGAACGAGTTACTTGGTTTCGGAGGTGGACGGAGAAGGAGCCGGGTCGTTCTTCTGAGGCTCTTCGGTAGCAGCTTTCATGCTCTCGCGGAAGGAACGGATACCCTTGCCAAGACCTTGGCCCAGCTCAGGCAGCTTCTTTGGACCGAAGAAAATCACGGCTACAGCCAGAATCAAAAGCAGATGTTGTGGTTGTAGCAATCCCTCGAACATGTAAGACTCCGTATCTCGGGCCGCCGTGTAAGCCTTGCCCGTATAGTTCACATTATATCGGAAAGGCCGGAGTAAATGAGCATCTCGAATCCATCTATCCGACTCAAACACCTTCGCGTTCCGCCCCGGAGCGGCATTGACATAAATTGGTGCCTCGGGTATAGTGCTGAAGTACTGAACTATCAATAAGTTGAGGCGTTTGCTTGCATCTTCCAAAGCGGCTTGGTGTTGTCCTTACTGCTCCGATTCCTGAACACATCCGCGGGCGGCAACGCTAGTTGGGATCGCAAATTAGCATGGAAGGTCCACAAGACGAAACCCTGGAACTGCCGGCGTCGGATTCGAGTGACTATCAAGCCTTTCTCGAGACGTACAGCAATCAATTCACGACCAATGACCGGGAGGTTCTGCAAGGACAGGTCCTCAAAGTAACGGCAAAGGAAGTCATTGTCGATATCGGTCGAAAGATCGAAGGGTTGGTACCAGCTTCACAATTTCCACAACAAGATGGCCTGCCCGCCGTTAGCCCTGGCGACAGTGTTGAGGTGATGTTCGATCGCTCGGGCGAGCAGGTCGAAGGATATATTCTCCTCTCGCACGAGAAGGCGCATCGAGTTCACATCTGGGATGAACTGGAAAAAGCAGTTCGCGACAGTGCACAAGTTTCGGGCAGAGTTCTGAATAAGGTGAAGGGCGGCTTAGCTGTCGATATCGGCATTGTGGCCTTCCTCCCGGCCTCACAGATCGAGCTACGGCCCTTACATAACCTCGACAGCTACATCGGCAAAGACATCGACGTCCGGATCCTGAAACTGAATCGACGTCGCGGCAATGCCGTAGTCTCTCATCGCGTTCTTCTCGAGCATGAACAATCGACCAGGAAAGCAGAGGCTCTGGCCAACTTGTACGAGGGAGCAGAAGTGAGCGGGGTCGTGAAGAACCTCACCGAATATGGGGCCTTTGTCGATCTGGGTGGGATCGATGGATTGCTGCATGTCAGCGACATGAGCTACGGAAATGTTTCTCATCCATCAACCGTGGTGCATGTTGGGGAGCAGCTGACTGTCAAAGTGCTGAAGTTCGATCGCGAGAAGGAGCGAATTTCCATCGGGCTGAAACAGATGAGGCCCGATCCCTGGCTGGACATTCAGTCGCACTATCCGCCAGGGAATCGCGTCATCGGGCGAGTGGTGAGCGTCACCGATTACGGAGCGTTCGTTGAACTTGAGCCAGGGGTTGAAGGCCTGATTCATATCTCGGAAATGACCTGGAGCCGGCGCATGAAGCACCCCGCGAAGATCGTCAAGGTGGGCGATCAGGTGGAAGCGGTCGTTCTTGACATAAAACCGAACGAGCGTCGTATCTCGCTCGGGATCAAGCAACTCGAAGCTGACCCTTGGACCACCGTGGCCGAACGGTACAGCATCGGGTCTCTAGTCGAGGGCCGCGTGAGGAAGCTGGCCGATTTCGGAGCCTTCGTCGAGATTGAAGAAGGCGTTGACGGTCTGGTCCATATTTCTGACATGTCTTGGAACGCTCATGTGAAGCATCCATCGGAAGTAGTCAAAAAGGGACAGGTGATTCAAGCCGTCATCCTCAACATCGATGCTCCGGGAAGGCGGCTTTCATTAGGAGTGAAGCAACTCCAACCGGATGGCTGGGAGACATTCTTCCGCACCCATCAGATTGGAGACATTGTGAAAGGTAAAGTCACCCGGATCGCTGCCTTCGGCGTTTTCGCGGAGCTTCTGCCTGGTGTCGAAGGTCTCTGTCACCGAAGTGAGATCTCGCCAGAGCACGGCAAGAAGACGGAGGCTGGAGCCACAGGCGACTTTACCGGCTTACCAGTGGGCCAGGAGTTCGCGTTCAAAATCATCAAGTTGAATGAAGCTCAGAAACGCATTGGTCTCAGCCAGCGCGCCGTCACGGAAGATGACGAGCGGAGCCGGTTGCAGCAATACAAGCGGCAAGCCGCTGCAGCGACGTCCACCGTGGGGCATGCACTAAAACGAAACCGGTGGGAAGACAGCACATATCAGGAGCAAGGACAAGCCAGCGATGACGAAAGCTGAGTTGATCGAAGAGGTCTCAAAAGTCGTCGAGATGACCCGAAAGGACTCGGAGATGATCGTTGAGACAATCTTTGACAGCATTGTAAACAGCCTGCACAAGGGAGAAAAGATAGAAATCCGGGGATTCGGCAGCTTTCGCACCCGGCAACGCCAGCCCCGGGTGGGCCGGAACCCTAAAACAGGCTCACGGGTCGAAGTACCTTCGAAGCGCATTCCTTACTTCAAACCCAGCAAAGAACTCAGAGACTTGGTAAATGGAAACGGTCAAGAGGAAGTGACAACGCCTGGCGCCGCAGAGCCTTCCGGCGAATACGGCGAAAGCAATAACGTCAAGCCCTAGGTGACACTTCCAGGCGCTCCCGGCTATGAATTATCTGTGGACGCCGTGGCGTTCCACGTACATGAAGCAAACCAGGGTCAGTCGCGGCTGTATATTTTGTGATGCAGCCGCCGGCTCTGAGGACCAGAAATCCCTAGTTGTCTACCGTGGTCAGCACTGCTTCGTGATCCTCAACCGCTACCCGTACACAAGCGGGCACCTCATGGTGGCGCCCTATGCGCACGTTTCCCGGCTGAGCCAGGTGGACGAGGGGACCGCGGAAGAGATGATGCGCTTGACGCGGTTTTCTGAAAGTGCGCTGGGCGAGGTCTACTCGCCCGACGGAATCAACCTGGGCATGAATATGGGCGAAGCGGCCGGTGCCGGCATTGAGCAGCACATCCACATGCACATTCTTCCGCGCTGGAAAGGTGATGCCAACTTCATGACCAGTGTCGGCCAAACCCGCATCATTCCCGAGATGCTAACTGAAACCTGGGACAAACTTCACCGCGTGTTTCAAACATTAAGGAAATTTTAATGCGAACTTCGAGCGTGATGAGGCACTATGGAAGATACTCCTCATGTTCGATTGGTCACTCGATCCCAGATCTCAGCTTGCGTTTTTATGCGTCCTGACAGCGTTTGTGTTCTGGAACAACGATCCGCTGTTTTTTATGTTCTCGACAATGGCGATCTGCTCGAGAATCAGCCACTACTTCTAACCGAAGCTATTGGCCAGATTTGGCGTCCTTCGGCGCGAGGGGCGTTTCATCATAACGGTGGAACAGGTCTTCCGGACCGGCGAAAACGCTGTCGGCTCCTGCGGCCCGCAAATCCCGTTCGGCAAAACCACCGCATAAGACGCCCACCATCTTAAGTCCGGCTTTCACGGCCGCCTCTGCGTCATGCGGGGAATCACCCACCACCACAACGCTGTCGCGATCGATCGAGGGTCCCAGTTTCTCCAGCGCGGCTTCGAAGATATCCGGGTGAGGCTTAGACTTCTCCGCATCTGCCGAAGACGTTGAGGTGTCCAACAGGTCGTCCACCCCGGCGATTTTGGCGAAAACTCCCAACTCGTCCCCCTTAGCGGAGGACGCCAAAGCGGCCTGCTGACCCTTGGATTTTACCTTCAGGAACAAATCGCGCACGCACGGAAACGGCTTTACCTGCGACAGGTACTTGTTCTTGAAGAGCTGGCTTCGAAACTCCTTAATCTCGTCACCCTTCGACTCCTGATCTTCTTTCGACAGAAACACGGGAAGCAACTGGTCGCCGCCTTTGCCGATCTGAGACCGGATCTTGTCGAATGGAAACGGATATCCGAAGTGCTCGAAGGCCTCCTGCCACGCCTTTGCGTGCAGATCGACCGAATCCAGGATAGTTCCATCTATGTCAAAGATGATCGCTTTTGTCACGGGGTAGTCCAGGGAAATGGGACGCGAGACGGGACATAAAGCTTCACTTCAGGCACCAAGCGGTAGCCGCCCGGCAGGATCGGCGCAAAATTGACCGGTTTTGTTGCATCTCAGTAGTAGTTACGGCGAAATCGCGTCAAACAACTCGAGAGATGTCCGCTTCAACCTTAACCACTCTGCCCGTACCCGACGAAGTTCAAACCGCGAAGCAGGCCGGTTTGCGATACATGATTCCCAAGGGCGCGGGCATCCGCCGTGTTGCCTCAGGTGATGGTTTTCGGTACATCGGTCCCGATGACAACCCGATAAAGGACGAGGAGACGCTCAATCGCATCAAGTCTCTGGTTATCCCTCCGGCTTGGAGTTCGGTCTGGATTTGCCCCCGCGCGGATGGTCACATTCAGGCTGTCGGTTGGGATGCGAAGGGTCGCAAGCAGTACCGCTATCACCCGCAGTATCGCGCCGCACGCGATCTTGTGAAATTCGATCGCATGCAAGCCTTCGGCAAAGTGCTGCCGCGTATTCGGCAGACCGTCGAGCGCGATCTTAGCCGCCAGGGCATGCCGAAGCGAAAGGTTCTCGCCGCTGTCGTCAAGCTCCTTGAAACTACTTACATCCGTATCGGGAACGAAGAATATGCTGAGGAGAACGGCTCATTCGGTCTGACAACTTTGAGGAATCAGCATTGTCAGATTCTCGGAGGGGTTCTCAAGTTCAAGTTTCGCGGCAAGAGCGGTCAGCATCATGAGATCACCCTTCAGGACAAACGTCTCGCTCGCATTATCCGGAAATGCAAGGACATCCCGGGCAGTTCCCTCTTCGAATATCTCGACGAAGATGGATTGCCACAAACGCTGGAGTCGGGAGACGTGAATGCCTACCTTCGTGAGATTAGCGGCGGGGATTTCACGGCCAAAGACTTCAGGACCTGGGGCGGCACCTGCCTTGCTGCTAATTACCTGCTTGAAGAACTGGCCCAGCAACAGCCCGATGACAGTACGGCAAAAGCCGCGAAATCAGCTCTCGTCGATGTAGTCAAGAACGTGGCCTGCAAGCTCGGAAACAAACCTGCGACTTGCAAGAAATACTACATACATCCCGCAATTCTCGAAAGTTTCACGGCAGGAACTTTACACACGGTTGCCGAAAAATTCCGGGACAATCGGAATAAATTTCATTATGAGCAGCTGGTCCTTTCCCTAATCCGGCCACTAAAACGTGCGGCTGCGAAGAAAGCTGCCGAGGCACGTTCCGGCGCCCGAACCAGAAAATCTGCTTCTCCTAGCCAGGCAGCCTGAACTTTCTTCCAGGAATTCTCACCGGCCCGGCAGTTTTTACCATAGTTGTATTAGCTAGTTTTATAACCAAATCGACCTAGACGCGCGATACGGCTAGGACAAATCTGGTTATTAATTTCGTTGTTAATTATCGCTCCTGCGAACACTACCTTTGCGGAGCGAAATGAAGGCAATATTTACATGGTTCGTAGGAACAGCTTTGTGCGCCAGCACGCTCGGTGCTGCCAACATCAATGTTCCTGCCGGTGGTGACTTACAGGCGGCCTTGAACTCAGTTCAAGGCGGCGACACGGTGACGCTTGCAGCTGGAGCTACCTATTCGGGGCACTTCCAGCTGAAGCCCAACAATTCTTCTCAATGGATCACGATTCAAAGTTCAGGTGTAGCTTCGCTGCCCGCTGGAACTCGTGTGACCTCTAATTCGGCCTCGGCAATGGCAAAGCTGGTGACTCCGGACGGCGGAGCTGCCTTACAGATTTCTAACGGAGCGAACTTCTACCGGATCGTCGGGCTCGAGTTTGCTCCTGCAGCTGGTGTATACGCGCAGGACGTCATTCAGGTCGGGCTCGGTTCTGAAGCGTCGACCAGCCAGTTGCCGCACGATATCGATTTCGATCGCGTGTATGTACACGGCGATCCGCGGGCTGGCTCAAAGCGCGGTATCGCGATGAACGGCATCAACACCACCGTTGAAAATTCCTACATGGCGGCTTTCACCAGCACCTGGCAGGATACGCAGGCGATCGCCGGCTGGAATGGCCCCGGGCCGTATAAGATCGTCAACAACTATTTGGAAGCGGGAACGGAGACAGTCGCGTTCGGTGGCGCTGTGCCGGCGATCTCGGGCCTTGTCCCGTCCGACATCCTGGTTCAGAACAACAGCTTCTTCAAGCCATTAAGCTGGAGACCGGGTAGCCCTTCCTACGCAGGGACGCCCATATGGGTGAAGAATCACCTCGAGCTGAAGACCGCCCAGCGCGTGACGATCGATAACAATGTGTTCGAAAACAACTGGGTTGGTGGCGATCAACGTGGATTTGCTCTTGTGTTCAGCGTCCGCACAGAGTTAGGCCAGGTACCATGGTCGGTCGTCAACGACATCCAGGTGACGAACAACATTTTCCGCCACTCTGCCGCGGGTATCGTGATTACCGGTCACGACGACAATCCAGCGGGCTCAGGAACGGGCAGTAACTTCACGATCAAGAACAACGTTTTCCAGGATATAACCGGAGATTGGGGCGGAGATGGACGGCTGTTTCAGATTACCGGCGGCGCCCAGAACATAACGATTGATCACAACACGGCGTTTCAAGCCGGATTCCTCATGGTTTTCGACAATGGAACCAGCTACAACGTGAACTACACGAACAACATCTCCAATGTCGGCTGGGGTGTGGTCGGCAACGGTTCAGCGGAGGGCACATCGACGCAGTACGCCTACATGGGCGGAGGACAACTCTCCGGCAACGTGCTGATTGGCGGAAACGGGAACAGATATTCCGCTAGCAACTACTTCCCCTCTTCAGTCGGCCAGGTGGGTTTCCTGGACTTTAATGGCGGAAACTTCACGGTAAGCGCGTCGAGCCAGTACGCAGGTTTGGGTGCGGGAAGCGGCGGATCGACGCCGACACCAGTTTCCGGACCGCCAACTCCTCAGGTTCCCTCCGGATGGGTGAACATCGTCTCGAAGAACAGTGGCAAGTGTCTGGATGTAGTCGGAATATCCATGAACGCCGGCGCAGGCGTTCAACAGTGGTCCTGCTGGGGTGGCGACAATCAGAAGTTTATGTTCACACCAGTGTCCGGCGGATTCAAGGTCATCGCCAAACATAGCGGAATGGGTCTCGACGTCGCTGGCGGTCCGTCCGCAACCTTCGACGGCGCTGCTCTGAGTCAGTGGCCATTCTGGGGCGGATCGAATGAGATCTTCCAGGCGAACCCGACCTCTGACGGCTACTTGACCATCAATCCGGTGCACAGCGGGAAATGCCTGGACGTATCGGGCATCTCGAAAAACGATGGGGCTCAAGTGTTCCAGTGGTCTTGCTGGGGCGGAGACAACCAGAAGTGGACTCTGGTTCCAGTGCAGTAATCGACTAGATCTGAATTTTCGAAAACAGGTGGCGGCCGACGGCGAGAAGAACGCTGGCGACCGCCACCAGCACGATTAGATCAAGAGAAAGTCCGAAGTAAGGCGTACCAATCAGCGTCGTTCGCAAAGCGTCCACTCCGTAAGCGAGAGGATCGAGATGAGTGACAACGCTGAAGGCCCTAGGCAGATTATCCAGAGGGTAAAGAGCCCCTGACAGGAAGAAGATCGGCATCACGAGGAAGTTCATGATGAGCTGAAATCCCTGAAAATTCTGCAGCACAGACCCGATGGCGGTGCCTAGCGCAGCAAAGAGGCAAGCAATGAGCACCATGAAGAATAGAGCCAGCGGCAACAGTTTGAGATTCACAACGCGAAAGCCCGCGAGGAAGCAGACGATCGCAACCAGCAATCCTTGTACGACGGCTACCGTGGCCGCCCCAAATGTTCGTCCGATCATGATTTGAATGCGGGGAACGGGGGCAACTAAGGTCTCCTTCAAAAATCCGAACTGTCGGTCCCAAAGCAGTCCGATTCCTGAAAACACCGAGCTGAACAGGACCGTCATGGCAATCACGCCAGGTGCGACAAATTGAAGGTAGTTACCCCGCCCCGCCTTTTGAAACACCGGCCCCAATCCAAAACCGAGCGCAACCAGATAAAGCAGCGGTTGACCGAGCGAGGCAATCAGCTGAGAGCGTGAGCGAACATAGCGCTTCAACTCGCGGAGCCAGAGGATGTAGATCACGCTCATCGGCGCTTCTCAAACATCTGGGCCATCCGTCTCATCTGGTCGGCGGATGTGGCAGACTCATCGCGGATTGTTGATCCGGTTAGGGCCAGGAAAGCTCCTTCCAGTGAGTCGCATCCCGTCTGCTCTTTTAGTTCCCGTGGCGAGCCCTGCGCCACAATCTTGCCGTGATCGATGACGGCGATTCGCTGAGCCACGCGCTCCGCCTCATCCATGTAGTGAGTTGTCAGAAACACCGTTACGCCCTCTGTCTGACTCAAGTTCTTCACGTGCGTCCAGAGCTGATTGCGTGTTTGCGGATCGAGACCAAGTGTCGGCTCGTCCAGGAACAGAATCTTCGGTGTATGCAGAAGACCACGGGCAATCTCCAGACGCCGCTTCATGCCTCCGGAAAAACTCTTGACCGGTTCCGAGCGACGTTCCCATAGCTCAAACAATCGCAGCAGGTATTCGATCCTCTCGCCGCGAACTTTCCTCGGAACATGGTAGAAGACGCCGTGCAATTCCATGTTCTCGTAGGCGGTCAGCTCACCGTCAAGGCTAGGATCCTGAAAAACAATGCCGAACCGTTTCCTGACTTCGTTCGACTGCGTGCGAGGATCGAGCCCATCAATTTCGAGGATGCCGCTCGTCGGCTGGAGAAGCGTCGTCAGCATCTTGATTGTGGTTGTCTTCCCTGCCCCGTTCGGGCCGAGGAACGCGAAGATCTCGCCCGTTCCGACTTCGAACGAGATGTTGTCAACAGCACAGAAATCGCCGAACTTCTTTGAGAGCTGCTCTACTCGAATCATGGTCGGGGCGATCCTTTCCGCCTACAAATGGTACACGGTTGATCAATAGGTGGCTAGTGAATGATTAAAGAGTTGAGCGCTGTGCTGGCCTGTTAGACTCCAGTCGTAGCCACCTTTATGAGAATTAGCCGACGTTCATTTGCAACACGTATTGGCGCGGGCGCTGCCGCGCTTCCACTCGCGGTTCACAATCGCGCCGAAGGACAAACCACCGCCGGAGGTCAGAGACTACGCTACTGCATCGTTGGCTTGGGCCGAATCTCACTGCAGCATTTTATGCCTGCGTGCAAGTTGTCCCAATATGCACAGGTGACGGCGCTAGTTAGCGGCCATCGGGACAAGGCCGAGAAATACGCAGCCGAATACAACGTTCCGGCGAAGAATATCTACGCTTACCAGAACTTCGACGACATCGCGAAGAATCCGGAGATCGATGCCGTGTATATTGCTCTGCCGAACAGCATGCACGCCGAATATACGATTCGCGCGGCAAAGGCCGGCAAGCATGTGCTTTGTGAGAAGCCGATGGCCACATCGGTCGAGGACAGCGAAAAGATGATTAAAGCTTGCCGCTCAGCGAATCGCAAGCTGATGATTGCTTACCGCTGCCAATATGAACCGACCAACCTCCGAGCGGTCCAACTGATCCGTGACGGCAAGCTTGGCAAAATCCAGGCGATCGAAAGTGCGAACGGTTTCAATGAGCGGATGGGCGAATGGAGGCTCGATCGCAAACTGGCAGGCGGCGGGCCGCTGATGGATGTAGGTATCTATTCGTTGAACGCTTGCCGTTATCTGACGGGCGAGGAACCCGAGAAGCTGGAGGGTTATAGCTCAGTCATTGATAAAGACGGGCGCTTCGATACGGTCGAAGAGAACCTCGGGTGGACGATGCGTTTCCCGTCCGGCATTGTCGCCAGCGTCAATACGACGTATGGCGCTCGCATGAATGGTTATTACAGAGTTCACGGATCTAAGGGTGTGTTGCATATGGAGCCGGCCTTTTCTTATGAAGGCTTGCACCTGGAGGCCGAGATCAGTGGAGAGCCGCCGATTGATGAGCCGAACACCGAGAAAGATCCGGCGCAATTCGTTCGCGAGGCGGATCATTTTGCACGATGCGTTTTCGACAACAAAGAGCCCAAGAGCAACGGCGAAGAAGGTCTTCGCGATATGCGATACATGGCTGACATTTATCGCTCCTGTGGTCTGAACATGGGTTCTTGAGCTTCGCGGCGGTATTCCGCAGCTCCAACTGTTTACCGTCTCGTGCCGAAATCCGCGGACAGTACGGAACTGCCGGTCGCGAGCGACGAAAGGCTCCCACGCTCGATTACTTTGTTGGACTACAACGTCCGTCACGCCGCATAATGTGCGCTGTCGCCGCCTGTCACGTCGTATACTGCGCCGGTCACCATTGCGGCTCCCGCAGAAGCAAGAAACACAGCCGCCGGGGCGACTTGGTCCGGCTTTAACCAGGGCTCGCCCAGAGGCGAACGAGGCAGGCGGGCCGCCACGACCTGATCCTCGGTTGGATTCTCCGGCGGGTTCTTCATCGTTTCGCCCATTGCAAGACTCCAACGCTTCTCATTGCGAGTCATGGGGGTGTCGATAAGCCCGGGAATGATGGCATTCACCGTGATCTTGTGCTGCCCTAACTCAAGCGCAGCCGACTTCATGAGACCTATGATTCCCCACTTAGACGCAGAGTATGCCGACCCGTTCTTGGTCCCGTGGCGGCCTTGGGTCGACGAAAGAACAATGATTCGTCCCTCACCGCGTTTGACCAGGGAAGGAGCAAAGGCACGAATAGTGTTCGCCGTTCCCGTCAGGTTGACGTCGATCACGTCGTGCCAGTCCGCGTCCTGCATTTCAAGCAAGGGCTTGAATGCCTGGATGCCTGCATCGGCCACAACAATGTCAATTCCGCCGAACTGCTCCTCGCTCTTTCGCGCGATTTCGCGAAGCGCACCAATGTTCCTGATATCTGCGGTGAACGGGACGAACTTGCGCCCTCGAGCGGATACCAACTTCCCGGTCTGCTCAAGGTCCGCCGGAGTCGCATGAGGATATCGAGTCACGGGCGTCACCGGACCAGCAATATCGACACCAATCACGTCGACTCCGTTTGCGGCAAACTCCACGGCTATGGAGCGTCCGATGCCCCGAGCTGCTCCGGTCACGACGGCCACTTTACCCGTGAGAACCGACTCCAGATTCGGCGTGCCGCGATCGTTCTGATCTGCGGCGGTAGGCCCGGTAGCATCTGGCGGCTGCTGGCTTGAAGGAGCGCGTTGGCCCGCGACGGCTTGCCCGCTGGGATCCGCGGCACTCACGATAGCTGCTGCACCCGTGAGAATTGCCTCCCTGCGGTTCAACGCCGCACCTTCGGTCATCGACGCGCTCATTCTGTTCCTCGACCAGAAAGGTAGCATCGTAACCTTCTAACGGACAACCCGAAAAACTAAGAGCCGCTTACTTAGCGACAGACGTTGAACGTTGTTTACGAAAGATATCGATGACGGATTATTCTGATGGGCGTAAAACGCTAAGGCTGAGAGATTCGGCTCTCGGCCTTGACTACATCTTTGATCAGATCCAGATCGTTCTGAGGAAACAATTAGTTAGTTGAAAGCGATTTGCAGGTGGGTTCTTGCCTGCCAGCAACGACCCAGATCCAAAGGGAAGGATAACCGTGAAACTCAAGAGCAATGTGAAGGCTGGCCAAGGTTTGTGGGGCGCCTGATTTCCTTTCGGCTTAGCCGTTGATAATCTTTAGTGCTTTCAAGGACCTCATCGCGGTGCAAGCGAAGCGGCTCTTTCCCGCCTCAGAGTTCGACTTTCCGCTCCTCTCATGTCGCAAAGCTTCTCCAGTGTGCATCACCGACTTCGGAACGATCGAGGTCTGACTTCAACGTTCGCCCTTTGCCTGGCACTCCTCTTTCTGTCTGGCTGGCTTGCGTGGGCTTTTCTTGCGCGTATAACGAGATACGAAATCTCAGACTCCGCAAGGCTGGAAGTGGACACCGCTCCCTACCCGATTCAAGCGAACATCTCTGGACAACTCCTGCGGTCAAATCTTGTTCTCGGAAATCAGATTAACGCAGGAGATGTGCTTGCCGAACTCGACACCCAAACGGAAGAGCTGAGCTTGCGTGAAGAACAAACACGTCTTCTCGAGCTTCGACCACAGATCGATGCCCTGCGCGCCGAACTACAGGCCCAGAACGACGGTAAAAGAGACGAGCGCAGTGTTCTTGCGGTAAGTCAGACCGGGGCGCGCGCTCAATACGAAGAGGCGAATGCGCAAGCGACACTCGCCGAAGAGGAACTCGGCCGGGCAAACCGGCTCCGAGCCGAAGGCATTCTGTCGGTTGCAGATGCAGAACGCGCTCGAGCTTCCGCTCAAAGTAAGAGAGCAGCCGCGGAGAGCCTGAAAGCAGGCATTTCGAGGCTCGAGCCCGAACTGGTGGTACGCGAAAAAGATCGCGATGTGAAGAGCAAAGAAACGCAGGTTGCCTTAGCAAAACTGGAGGCCGATCTGCGAACCGGCGCGGATGCGATTCGAAGGCTCGAGTACCAAATCGAGCGTCGCCGGATACGAGCTACTGTTTCGGGCCGCCTGGCTGAATGTGCTGCGCTCCGCCCCGGCTCACATATTAATGAAGGCGACAAGCTGGGTGTCATCCTCCCGAGCGGCAAGCTCCAGGTCATTGCGGAATTTCAACCGTCCGCGGCTCTGGGCAAACTGCATCCGGGCCAGCCGGCCGCGCTTCGCTTACAGGGCTTTCCATGGGCGCAATATGGCACCGTACCGACGCGAGTTGCCCGTGTCGCTGATGAAATTCGAGACGGAAAGGTGCGAGTCGAGCTATCCGTCGGCAGCGCTTTCCCCTCACGTGTTCCGCCCCAACATGGATTACCAGGCTCGGTCGAAGTAGAAGTGGAGCGAGTCTCGCCCGCGAAGCTGGTGTTACGCTCCGCCGGTGAGATCGTGGGCTCGCGTTGAGGAGGAAGTTCTTCGTACCAGAGGTGGTGCAGACTTCGAATATGGATTGCGGTCCGGCCGCGCTCAAATGCGTGCTGGAAGGCTTCGGAATCGCAACCAGCTATGAGCGGCTGCGCGAAGCCTGCCAAACCGGAATTGATGGCAGCTCGATCGATACGGTAGAGGCCGTCGCAAATCAGCTCGGACTCCAGGCGGAGCAAGTCATGATCCCGGCAGATCATATCCTGCTGGAAGCAGCCAAACACCCAGCGATCGTTGTTGTGAGATTGCCGGGCGGATTCACCCATTTCGTCGTACTCTGGCGCAAACACGGCAACACGGTACAGGTCATGGACCCGGTCACCGGGCGGCGTTGGGTCAGCAAAGCTCATTTTGCAAGTGAGCTGTACAGCCATACACTCAATGTTCCGGCCGCGGATTGGCGAGAGTTCGCCGGATCCCCTGACTTCCAGACCGGCCTCGAGAAACGGCTGAAGAATATCGGGGTGAGTGCCGAGGACAATGTGCGGTTGCGAGCAACGGCGTGCAACGACCCCCAGTGGTCTAGGCTCGCGGCTCTTGACGCCGCAATTCGCCTGGTGACATCTCTCGTCGAGAGCAAGGCGATTCGAGCAGGCTCAGCGGCTGCACGGCTCGTCGAGCGGTTCTGCCAGTCTCCCCAGTTAATCCCGCCCGCGTTCTGGTCCGTTCGCGGCAACGACCTGCAAGACGAGTTGGCTATGACGGGCGCCGTGCTGGTTCGCATCCTCGGCCGGAAAGCCCCCGTAGATGAGCCACAGCTCATTCAAGAGTTGTCGGCGGCCATCAGCGAGCGCCCAGTCAGACCGGTACACGCACTCTTGCAGTTGTTAGGGGCCGGAGGCCGCTGGTCGGCCGTCTTTATCGCGTTTACAGTCGTCACGATTTCACTCGCCCTGGTCGCTGAAGCACTCCTTTTCCGAACATTGTTCGACGTGTCGAACGAGCTGCGTTTAGCGGGACAGCGTATGGGTGCCATGGCTGCGATCATCGGGTTCAGCTCCGTCCTGCTTGCCTTGGAGTTTTGGGTGTTCAAAGGCGTCGCGCGGATTGCTCGGGTACTCGAGAACAAATTGCGAGTTGCGTTTCTCGTGAAACTGCCCAAGCTAGGCGATCGGTATTTTCAGAGCCGCCTGATCTCCGATATGGCTGAACGAAGCCATCTGACTCACCGGATACGGCACATACCCGACCTATGCAGACAGCTGCTCCACTCGTGCTGCGAACTACTTGCCACAGCAGGCGCCATGATCTGGCTCGAGCCCTTCAGTGCCCCAATTGTCGTAGCCACCGTAGCAGCGGGACTGATTCCTGCATACGCGGCCCAATCGGTTCTCCGTGAAAGAGATTTGCGCGTTCGGAATCACGCGGCCGGGCTGACCCGCTTCTACCTGGATGCGGCTCTCGGATTACAGGCGATTCGAGCTCATGCCGCAGAGTCAAATGTACGGCGCGAACACGAGAAGCTGGTGGGACAGTGGGCGCATTCCTTTCGCCGGCTTCAGCAGTTAGCTGTCACGGGCGAGGGCATCCAGCTCACGTTGCTGTTCGGCCTGGTGGCAATGTTGTTTCTCCTCCAGCCCATCAGTGGCACTAACATTGGCCGGGTTCTGCTCGTTGCATACTGGGCGCTCAATCTGCCGACACTTGGCCAGGACATTGGGACCGTAGCCCGGCAGTTCCCGTATTACCGGAATCTGACGCTGCGGCTTTTGGACCCGCTGCGCGCACCCGAGGAACACAGCCCCCGAACCGGATCGAACACGTGTTGCACAGGCGAACGGGCATTGAAGATCGATTTCCGGTCGGTGGGGGCCACGGCCTCGGGCTACACCATTCTCGAAGACCTCACGTTTTCGATTGCAGCAGGGCGGCACGTTGCGATTGTTGGTTCTTCAGGAGCCGGGAAGTCGTCGATAGCCGGCCTGTTACTTGGATGGCTGCGCGCCAGTTCGGGGGGAATTTACGTTGACGATCAGCCGCTGGACGTTGACGCGCTGCGTCGGTCGATCGCATGGATAGATCCCGGCGTCCAGATCTGGAACGATTCGCTTTATTCGAACCTTGCTTATGGATCCGAAACCGATGCTTCAAACATCGGGGCTGCGGTTGACGCCGCTATGCTGCGAAGCGTCCTCCAGACCTTGCGGGAAGGCATGCAAACGAAGCTGGGCGAATCAGGCGGTTTGCTTTCGGGCGGCGAAGGCCAGCGGGTACGAATCGGGCGAGCGATGCTCAAAGAGCGACCTCGCCTGGTAATCCTGGATGAGCCGTTCCGCGGCTTGGACCGGGACAAGCGAAGGGAGTTTCTGCACCGTAGTCGCGCGCTTTGGCACGATTGCACTCTGATTTGCATCACGCATGACTTGGCTGAGACACGCGACTTCGATCAGATTTTGGCCGTCGAGGCAGGACGCGTCGTCGAGGATGGAACGCCTGCAGACCTGTTAGCCGACCCGCAGTCGTATTACTGGCGGTCGATCGAAGCAGAGCGCGTCGCGAACGCCGAGATCTGGGGAGGTGATTTCTGGCGACGGATCAGGATTCATTCCGGCCGGATCGTGCAAGAGCTGCCGAGACCGTCAGGCGAGGCGCTGCGCCGAACGGAGGTCGCCTGACAAGCTCAGCATCTATCGAGACTGGTTCCTGGTGTGTCTCCGACTTAGCCGAAGCTGTATCCGCACTCGCCATAAGGGCGGGGCTCGCGTCTGGCACACCGAATACCGCAACCCGGCGATCCTCGCCTGAAGGCACCGACCCGGGAGCTTTCATTGAGTGGCAGGCGCAGTTTCTTGGCTGCGAAGCTCAGATCGTCGACGCAACCTACCGGAACCTCGAAGACGAACTTGCCGCGGCAACTCCGGCCATCATTCGCATCAGTCCTTCCCGATTCCTCGCCGTGCTCGACGTGCGACGCGGCACTGCTTGCGTATTGACACCCGGCCGAGAACTCTTCAAGTTTTCTCTCCAACTGCTATGCGACAGGCTTCGGTCACCCGCGGAGGAGAAGATTCGGCACGACTATCGAGATCTCTTGCAGGAAGCACAGATCCCGGACGTAAAGACCGCGCGTCTCATCAGGCAACTCGTCGACGGGCAGACCGGGCAACAGCGCTTTGTGGATGCCTGGGTCCTTCGCGCGCCTCTGAATACCAGCTTGCGCCGTTTCCTCGTCGACACCGGTGTCGTAAGGAAAGGAATGAGCCTCGTAGTCGCGCACATGGCCCAATACCTGTTCTGGTTAGCGTCTTGGCAGATATTAGGCCAGTTGTCGCTCCAGGGACGGATGGACCGAGGCTGGTTTTTTGCCTGGGTGCTGCTCCTTCTTGGGATCGTGCCGTTACGGACTCTGACAACTTGGCTTCAGGGCTCGCTCGCCGCTGAGGTAGGGATGAGCTTGAAGCGAAGACTGCTGCTCGGCGCTCTCAAATCGAATCCTGATGAAGTGCGACGCCGCGGCGTAGGAAGTCTTTTGGGGCAGGCCTTCGAAGCGGAAGCGGTGGAGAGCCTGGCACTGAGTGGCGGCATCACCGGTCTTCTTGCCGGAGTCGAGATCCTCGTTTCCGGATTTGTTCTCGGAACGATATCGATCCTTCTCGCGGGGTGGTGCGTCCTGACGGGAGTCATTGCGTGGCGATTCATCCGTCGATATCAAGCCTGGACCGACACACGCATGAACATGACCGGAGAACTGGTTGAGTCCATGGTTGGCAACCGAACGCGGCTGGCACAGCAAGCGCCAAGCGAGTGGCACAACAAGGAAGACCAAGCTCTCTCCGGATACCTCAGGAAATCTCGCGAAATTGATCAGAGCGGACCTTGGCTTGTGGCGGCCGTACCGCGGGGCTGGTTGATTGCGGGCTTGTGTTGTCTCGCCCCGGGTGCCATCGCCGGAACAGTTCCAACCGCTACCGTAGCGCTCCAGCTTGGCGGTATCCTGCTCGCCTTTAATGCCTTCAGGAAATTGACAACTGCGTCGGTTGATATCGGCGCCGCGATTGTGGCCGGAATTCGGACCGCACCTCTGTTTCAGTCTGCCGCCAGGCCAGACTCACTCAGCCAGACGCTATGGACGGATTCGCCGAAACAGCCAGGCCGGGTGGTGGCCGAAGTGGACAAGGTGACATTTCGCTACCGCAGGGACGGGACTCCGACGCTGCACCCCAGCAGTGTCGCGATAAAGCAAGGCGAACGAGTCCTTTTGGAAGGGCCGTCAGGAGGAGGTAAAAGCACTTTCGCCTCGTTGATTTCCGGCATGCGCAAGCCTGAATCTGGCATTGTGCTGATCAATGGACTTGACGGCCACACGGTGGGGTCCCAGCGGTGGAGAAAGCAAGTTGCCGCGTCACCGCAGTTCCATGACAACCATATCTTGACCGAAACGCTGGCCTTCAATTTGTTGATGGGAAGAACCTGGCCGCCTTCCCGAAACGATGTGGAAGAGGCTTTGTCTGTCTGTCGCGAACTTGGACTCGACGGTTTAATCGCGCGCATGCCGAGCGGCCTGATGCAGATGGTAGGTGAGGGCGGGTGGCAGCTCTCGCATGGCGAGCGAAGTCGAATCTACATCGCTCGTTCGCTACTGCAGAACTCGGAATTGGTCATTCTTGACGAGAGCTTCGCTGCACTCGATCCCGAGACAGTGACGGCGGCGGTCCAGTGTACACTCAAACGAGCAAAAACGCTGCTGGTGATTGCTCATCCCTAGCCGCAAGTGCACGCAGGGTGGTATTCTCGCGGTCCTTTTCGTTCTCTATACTGAATAGAACGGTCCAAGGGCCTCCCTCCCCATGTGGTTTTTTCGAACGGTGAAGCGCCAGAACTTGCTGAGCTTCATCCTGCTGTTGATCACGTTGTCGATCGGCATCGTCATCGGCGTGGTCATGAATACCGGTGTTAAAGCTGAGCACCAAGCCACTGTGGGCGCGCAGGATGCCACCCCTTTGACTATCCCCCAAGCCGTTCCCCTGGCGAACGATTTCACCAAACTCACTAAGCGCGTCGAGCCTTCTGTCGTTTATATTCAATCGGATTACCTGGCAAAGCCGGGGCGCCGCCCCCGCAAGAATCAGGGTGCCGATCCGGACGAGGATAACGGTGCGCCCGAAGGCTCGGGGGCCGGTGAGGGGCGGGACATGCTGCGCAAGTTTTTTGGCCAGGATGATCAACGGTCGTTTAGGACCGAGGGTTCTGGGACTGGCTTTGTCGTTGACAAGAATGGGTACCTGATCACGAACCACCACGTGGTGGACAAGGCTGATCGGATTAAGGTCAGGATGGCGGGCGAAGACCAGGAGTATCGAGCAAGAATAATCGGCTTCGATACGGAAACGGATCTGGCAATCCTGAAGATTGACACGAAAGCTCCTCTCGTTCCGGTACAGATTGGCAATTCGGATAGTGTTCAAGTCGGGGACTGGGTCATCGCGATCGGCTCGCCATTTGGCTTGCAGGCCACCGTCACGGCCGGGATCGTCAGCGCGGAACGAACCAGCAGAGATCTGCCCGGCGCGACTAATTTCCAGAACTTCCTCCAGACGGATGCAGCCATCAATCCGGGCAACAGCGGGGGGCCGTTGCTGAACGTCCGCGGCGAAGTCATCGGCGTAAACACAATGATCGCGACGCACAGCGGCTCTTATGAAGGAATCGGCTTCGCCCTGCCCTCGAATACGGCCGTAAAGGTCTACAACGAAATTATTCGCTCCGGCCGAGTGATCCGCGGTTCCATTGGTATCCGCTGGACGCGCAACACGAATTCGTCGGATACGCTCCGAGCGTTCGGGCTTGATCACGGAGTATTGATCGATTGGGTGGCCCCCGATGGGCCTGCTGGTAAAGCGGGAATACACCCAGACGATGTCATCCTCGCGGTAAACAATCATCCCGTTCGCGACGGCGAAGACCTGACCACCAAGGTGGCGGAGATGCCGATCGGGTCGTCTTCAACGTTCAGCGTTGACCGGAACGGTAAGCAACTCGAGTTCAAAGTAGCGGTCGGTGAGAGATCGAAAATCTGGGAGAATGAGCCGCAGGTGAGCGAAGCGCGTCCGCGCCCTGCGCCATCAACGAACGCAATCGCACCGGCCAAGTTCGGGATCACGATCATGCGGCTGACACAAAAAGAGCGGAAGGATCTCGCCATCGAGTTGGAAACCGGAGTGAAGGTGGTTTCCGTCGATCCGGGATCATTTGCGGATGATATCGGCATGAGCGAAGGAGACGCGATCATCTCCATCAACCGGCAAGCCGTTGCCTCGCCTGATGACGTGATGAAGCTTCAGTCGAGCCTCAAGCCCGGGCAGTCCGTTGCCATGCATATCGTGAGAGGTCTCAACGGGGTAAAGCGTGGGCAGCCCCAGCGCTACTACCTCTCCGGGCGTCTACCCGAAGAGTAGCCGGCTAGGGCCGCAACGCCTTACGCCAGCAACTGTGCGGCTCGCTTCGCGAAATAGGTCAAAGTGAAATCGGCGCCGGCCCGACGGATCGATGTAAGCGACTCGAGAATTGTGCGATCGAGATCAAGCCATCCCTTTTCGGCCGCGGCCACGATCATGCTGAATTCTCCGCTTACCTGATAGGCGCCAATGGTGACGTCGAACATATCTCTTGCAGCACGTATTACGTCCAGGTAGGGCATTGCCGGCTTCACCATGATCATGTCCGCCCCCTCGTCGAGATCGAGAGTGATTTCGCGGATCGCCTCCCGCGCGTTGGAAGGATCCATCTGGTAGCTTCGACGATCTCCGAACTGAGGCGCTGATTCCGCAGCTTCCCGGAAAGGTCCATAGAAAACGGAAGCATATTTCGCAGCGTAGGAAAGGATGGGGACGTTGACGAAGCCGGATTGATCCAGCGCGGTTCGGATTGCGTCCACGCGGCCGTCCATCATGTCGCTCGGGGCAACGATTTCGGCTCCGGCACGAGCATGCGAGACAGCAGTTTTTGCAAGCCAATCGAGCGTTGCATCGTTATCAACATCACCATTCTTGACCACGCCACAATGTCCATGACTGGTGTACTCGCAATTACAGACGTCCGTTATGATGAGTAGCCCCGGAACCTCGCGTTTCAGCGCACGAAGCGCCTTTTGAACAATGCCGGCGTCTGAATATGCTCCGGACGCCAGCTCATCCTTCGAATCAGGGATGCCGAAGAGGATCAGACCGCCCAGGCCCAAACGCTTGCACTGTTCCGCTTCCCGGACGAGATTGTCGATCGAGAGTTGTGCGTTTCCAGGCATGGAGGCAATCTCTTTTCGCACTCCTTCGCCCTCGCAAACAAAAAGAGGGAGGATGAATTGCGACGGAGCGAGAGTTGCCTCTCGGACCAGCCTTCTAATCGCTTCAGAAGAGCGCAACCGGCGCGGTCGGTGGATTGGGAACGCCATCGATTCTACTTTCAGTTTGGCAAAGACCCTCCTGCAAGCTCAATCTGAAGGCGGGTGACTGAGTGATAGCGCAAAATCAGAGGATGAGTCCGAAAAATGCGAAGCGTTGGTTTGTGAGCGGTACCGTGCAAGGCGTAGGCTTCCGCTTTTTCGCACAGCATAAAGCATCCTCGCTGGGCTTATCGGGGTGGGCGCGAAATCTCGATGACGGCCGAGTGGAAGTCTACGCGTCGGGGTCGCCCGAGCGCCTCTCTGATTTAGCGGCTGCCCTTCACATCGGCCCTAGAATGGCCGAGGTACGGAGCGTAGAAGAACAGGATGCGGAGCCGGATGGCGGGTCGAGTTTCTCGGTCCGGTGATCAGATCTACGTTAGACGGAAGCAGCCATCTGCCGCACTTCTTCCGTTTGGATCGCGGGGTTAAAACTGTATCCGAATCCCCTGACCGAGCGAATCCAAAGAGGGTTGGCCGGATCCGCCTCGATCTTTTGCCGCAATCGCAAAACGTAAACGTCCACTGTCCGATCAGTAACCGCCCGATCGTGGCCCCAAACGGCGTCGAGCAACTGCTCGCGGCTAAACACTACGCCCGGGCGGCTCATTAAGAACTCGAGCAGGCGGAATTCCGTCGCGGTTAACGTCAGCAGTTCCCCGTTCAAACGGGCTTCACAACGGCTGCGATCCAATTCGAGCGAGGCGGATTTAAGAACGCGAGTGGTTGTCGTCTGACCACGAAACTGAATACGGATGCGAGCTATCAGTTCTCGCACAAAGAAAGGCTTGACGATGTAGTCGTTAGCGCCGAGTTCCAAACCGACGATTCGGTCAGTCTCTGAGGCTCGGGCAGTGAGGAAAATGATCGGGATGTGCGCGAGTTCCGAGTTTTGCCGGATCGCCTTGCAGATTTCGAGTCCATCCGAATCGGGGAGCATGATATCGAGCAGAATCAGGTCGGGCCGCTCACGACGGAACAACTCGATAACACCCCTGCCGGTCTGGGCGCCTACGAACGCAAACCCTTCCTTTTCAAGGTTGTACTTAACCAGAGCGTAAAGATCGGCATCATCTTCCACGAGGGCTATTTTTCTCAAGCGCTTAGCTCCTTCAGGTTCAGAGTAACCGAGGGCGGGTTACAATTCTGTTACAGTCCGGTGAATTGTTTAACTCGCGGTGCAGGTGTCAGGCTAGACAACCTGCGTTTCCCCCGCCAGCCCGTTCTTCGTTAATAATGTAAGAATCAAGCGGTCATGAACAAGTACGAACAGAGGGCGCAGCAGCAGCGCCGCGGCCCGTTGGGCATGTCGAAGATGCTCTGGTCCGCGGCTGCGGCTCTCGTCGTCGTTGTCCTGCTGATTGTCGGTTTGAGCAGCTCTGCCCCGCCCCAGTACTACTCTCGAATGGCGATTGGCGCTGCGATAGTCCTGTTGGTAATGCGCCAAATCGCGAGACGCACCGCCCATCGGCGTCCCCGGGCTGCCGAGCCGGACCCAAAGTCCCGTCTCAATCTGCAATAACCCGTCGCACCTGCTTGGTCGAAATCATGACCTGCTGTTAACATCGGTTGTTTATGAAGGGTATCGTCCTGGCCGGTGGAACAGGTAGCCGACTGTTTCCGCTCACGAAGATTACGAACAAGCACCTGCTGCCCATATACGACAAGCCGATGATTTACTATCCGATCCAGACGCTGGTCGATGCAGGGATTCGAGATCTGCTGATCGTAACCGGCGGCCGGAACTCGGGCGATTTTCTCCGATTGCTCGCCAACGGCAAAGAGTTTGGTTTAAAACACATCAACTACACGTATCAGGAAGGCGAAGGTGGAATTGCCGACGCGCTCGCGCTAGCCGAACACTTCGCGGAAGGCGAGAGGGTCTGTGTCGTTCTGGGAGATAACATCATTGAAGGATCCATCGCCCAGGCGGTGCGTGACTTCCAGGCGCAGGAGAGAGGCGCCAAGATATTGCTCAAACAAGTTCACGACGCAGAGCGCTTCGGCGTGGCGGAGATCCAGGGAGATCGCATCGTTGGGATTGAAGAAAAGCCGGCGGAACCGAAGTCGAACTACGCCGTCACGGGCATCTATATGTACGATGAGACCGTTTTCGACAAAACGCGCACGCTAAAACCGTCGGAGCGCGGCGAACTCGAAATCACAGACGTGAACAACGCATATATCAGGGAAGGCAGCATGACTTTCAACTACCTGGAAGGCTGGTGGACGGACGCGGGAACATTTGATTCCTTGCTGCGTGCCGCAAATCTCGTGAACGAAACACGGAGAACGAGCGAAAGGGAGTTGGGTACACCGGCCGGAGCGCTCGCGAGATGAGTACGATGAACCTGGGCGTTCTTGGATCCGGCGTCGAAATCTCAATTCCCGCTTGCGAGGCTGGTATCGGCAAGGTCATACTGACGCCCAACGCGCCCGATCTGATTGCCGATGTCGAGATTAAGCCGTTTACCATTTGGCCAGACGATCGCGGCTATTTTCTCGAAGTGGCAAGACTTCAGCAGGGGATGGTCTCCGAATTTCCCGCTGCGACAACCCAAGTGTCGGCGGCCCTGAACTATCCGGGCATTATCAAGGCATTTCATTTCCACAAATACCAGACGGATTACTGGGTGGCGACGGCTGGCTTGCTCCAGGTCGCACTGGTCGATCTGCGGCTGGACTCGAAGACGTACGGAGTAAAGAATACGCTGTATGTCGGGGCGCTCCGACCGTGGCAGTTGTTGATTCCGCCGGGTGTGGCGCACGGTTACAAAGTGATCGGCGAACAACCTTCTGTTCTTGTCTACATCACCAACCGCACCTACGATCCCTCTGACGAAGGTCGAATTCCGCACAACGATACTGCGATCGCATACGATTGGGAGCTTCAGCACAAATGAAGTTGCTTGTAACGGGTGGAGCCGGGTTCATCGGATCCAGTTTCGTCCGCATGGCCCTCGGTGAGGGCTGGGCCGAAAAAGTGGTCAACGTAGACAAGTTGACCTACGCGGGTAATCTCGATAACCTGCAGCCGATCGCCGGGCATCCTGGCTACAGATTCGTTCAGTTGGACATCTGTGACGCCCCGGCTATCGAGGAGCTGTTTCGATTAGAGGGACCTGACGCAGTTGTTCACTTTGCGGCGGAGTCGCACGTTGACCGAAGCATTCATTCTCCGGCTCCAGTCATCCTGACGAATTTCAATGGGACCTTCTCGCTTCTGGAGGCTGCCCGTCGCAACAAAATTGCCCGCTTCGTACACGTGTCAACGGACGAAGTCTATGGAAGTATCGATCCGCCTCACGACGCAGACGAGACGTATCCCGTCCGGGCCAGTAGCCCGTACTCGGCGTCTAAAGCAGGTTCAGATCTGCTGGCGCTGTCCTATTTCACAACGTATAAGCTGAACGTCTCAGTCACCCGAGCCTCAAATAACTACGGACCTTACCAGTTTCCGGAAAAGCTGATCCCGCTGATGATCTCGAACGCGCTTGACGACGTGCCACTGCCTGTTTATGGAGATGGTCAGCAAGTGCGTGACTGGCTGTACGTCGAAGACCACTGCCGCGCGATTCAAACCGTGCTCGAGAAGGGCGACCCGGGCGAGATTTATAACATCGGCGGCAATTGCTCACTTCCGAATCTCGAGGTAGTGCACAGGATTTTGCGAGCGACCGGCAAACCGGAGTCTCTTATCCGGCGAGTCACCGACCGGCCCGGTCACGACCGGCGGTATGCGTTGACAAATCAGAAATTGACAACCAAAACCGGCTGGGAACCCCGCATGGACTTTGAACAGGGCCTGCAAAAAACGGTGGACTGGTACAAGACCAATCAGGATTGGGTGCGGCGCGTGAAAACCGGGGAATATCGGGAGTTTTACGAATTAAACTACGCAACGCGTCAGGCGTAATTCACTCCTCGATATAATTCATTAGAAAGATCTCGCCGGTGGACCGGTCGCAAGACACATTTTCGTCACTCGACGAGTTGAGACAGATTCGGGACGAAGTCTCCCGGACTCAGTCGCTCGAGGATCTTCGCGATCACTTTGATCGCGTTCAGAGTCTGCGGCGGACTTACGTGGGAGATTTTGATCTTCAGATCATCATCTCGGAAGTCCAGGAAGAGATCATCGAACGCGCCCGACGGCTACGAGAGGGCCAGGCGCTGCCCAAAGACGGCGACGTTCAGGTTCATGCCGCCCCGCCTCCGCACGAGCCGCATCTGGTCCAGCGAAGGGAGCCGGAAGAGCATTTCGAGTCGGGCGATATTCCTCCAGACGTCCAGAAGCTCGATGCGAAAACCTGGCAGCGGGCAACCTATCTGGCGCTGTTCTTCGCCCTCATCCTGTTTGCAGCGTTTTTCTATCTGGTACAAACTGCGCGCCGACTCAATTTTGCGCAAAGCCAGGCCGGCGCGACTCCGGCTGCACAATCCCCAACATCGGACCGGAAGACTCCTGAAAAAGGAGCGGCCTCAACTTCCGCGCCTCCTTCCCTAAACCCAACTCTCCGGTTGTATACGGATCTGGTTCCGGGCTCGGTTGCCATTGATGATGGCGAGCCCCAGGAACTCAAGGATGGCGAGCTCATCCTGGACAAACTCGAACCGGGCCGACATTCGGTCAAGGTGATCGGACGGAACGGCAGCGCCGGGTTCAGCTTTGATGTTGCACAAAAGATTGCGCCTCGCATCGTCGGGCAGCCTACCGTCTCGAATGCTATGGCGGTGCTCGTTTCCTCGCAGGACGGAAAGGGACGTCTCGTAACGAATGTAGAAAAGCCAGCAGTTCTGCTGGACGGCAAGCCGATCGCCCAGCAAAACACGGACGAAATTACCTTGGAAGACCTGGGAAATATCGACCATGACCTTCAGGTCACGGAAAGCAAAGATCGGCAGCGGTTCGTGTTGACCTATACTCCGGCGCCTACGCTCACCGTCTATGTTAAATCCGATCCCAATGCAGGTACGGCCATCGTCATGACGGGGCAGGATGATGTCGAGGTGTTCATCAACAGTCTCCCGTATCGACGCAAAACAGATCGGGGCCAAGTACGCGTTCCGCTGAAAGTTGGCGAGTACACGATACGGGTCCACAAGCCCGGCTTCATCGATCCCCCGCCCCAAACGATAGCGGTGAAGAAGGCGGAAGAATCAGCCGTCGAGTTCCGACTGGAGCCGACACCCGAAATCGCAAGTCTGCAGATTAATGGCGCTCTTCCCGGCACAATGGTGTATGTAGACCGCGAGTTGGCCGCAGCTATCGGAAACGATGGCAACGCCAACATCTCGACGGTGAAGCCAGGTGAGCATAGCATTGAACTCCGCCGTGAACAGGCCCTTCCCAAGAGGTTTGATCGCACATTCCGTACCGGTGATGTCGTCGTTCTCTCAGGTCCCGACGTCACCCTGGAGAAGGTCGGCATCGAACACAAACCGGCGGCCAGTGCGGCCCCAATTCCGCCGTCCACGCCCGCCCCGAACGCGGCGAACCAAGGCATGGACATCGAAGGGCAGCAGGTGCGGAAGGGCGGCGGTTTTGTAGCCTATCACGTTCCCAAGACTTCCGGACGCTATACGTTCCAGGCACAAGCCAGGAAAAGCGGACTGTTCAAACGCGGCAAGTTGCAGTGGTACGCGGGCTATTCTGATCCGCGAAACTACATTCTCTTTACAGTAGACGGGAAGCACGTCACTACTCGTGAAGTGCGCGACGGAAAGGCTAATGACGTCGCCAAGGTACCGTTCGAAACGGACCCCAACGACTGGGTTCAAGTTGATTTGTCGGTGAAGCCGAACACAATCACGGCGCTGGCCAAAACTCCCTCGAGTCCGTGGACGGAGTTGGCCGCTGTTTCCGGCGAGGGCCGCGATCTCACACAGGGCAAGGTAGGGTTTTATATACCCGGGAACGACGAGATCGCCGTTTCGAATTTCCGGTTTGCGAGTCACTAAGTAGACGGAAGCGAGACTAACTGCCGTGGATGAGCGTGCGTTTTATCGAGAATCCGAGAGTAGAAAACCAGTCGCGCTGAACTGTCCGTTTTGCCGCACTTCTGACACCTACGACCTGCGATGGCTTGTCCGCCGCAAGGTGGACAAGCTGCCGCGGCAGGCAGACGAACGGGACCGCGCCAAATTTGCGAAAGCAGCAAGCTACATGGTCCTGCTGGACGACAAAACCGCCTGTAAGAACCCAAGGTGCCGCAGGACATTTGAGATCTCGGGCATAAAAACAACTGCGTTTCTGACAGATTAAGGCGAAAGTTGAAGATCGAGGGCTGGGACCAGCGGTATCAGGCCGACATCGGAACATCAGACGACGCTGTACCGGAGCCAACGCCCCTAGTGCAGCGCTTCTTGACTGCGGCTCGGCCCGGGAGCGCGTTGGATCTGGCCGCCGGCACCGGCAGGAATGCTATTTGGCTCGCTCAGCATGGCTGGGAAGTCACAGCTGTCGATGGTTCTTCGACTGCAATCGAGATTTTGCAAAAGCGGAGTGCCAGACTCGGCGTTTCCGTTCGAGCAGTCATCGCCGACCTGCAGAGCGGCGAATACCTGATTGAGCCCGCCTGTTGGGACGCCATTACCATCTGCTACTACCTGCAACGGAATCTGCTTGAGCCCGCAAAACGTGGCGTTCGGCCGGGCGGAATTCTCATTGTTATCGTTCATATCACGGAAGGTGACGAGCAACCGACCGAATCAAGGCTAAAGCCGGGTGAGCTGGCGAGATATTTCGGACGTTGGGAGATCCTGCATAACTACGAAGGGAACCCGAACGACCCCGAACACCGCAGGGCGGCCGCAGAAATCGTTGCTCGGCGGCCGGAGTAGGGTTGTCTGTGAGATCAGGCAGTAAACGCCAATTTCTGCCGCACGGGATCTCGGAAGTCGATGGCGGCATTGGTGATCCGCTGCCCGGGCCTTCCGCATGGGCATGGCTCATCCTGGATTTCTCCCACCAGGCCAGTACCGGTCTGACGTCCGCGACGGCTATACCAGAGCTGATCGTTCAGTCGAGAGAAGCGCACACCGTTTTCGACGTGCCAGCCTTCCTGAGCTTCGCACTCGCAGGCGAGAAGTGCTCCGTCATCGGCAAGTACGATTTCGTAAACGGGAACAGAGAACGCATTCCAGAGCGTGATCCGTTCTTTGTCGTTTAACGGGGCATCCCGAAAATCGGTCATGATGAATACCGCACCATCGAGGTCCGGCAGTGCGGCTTCCCTCGATCCCAGGATGCGAGCGAGTTGCAGCAGGTGGACAGACGATCCGACTAGCGCTTGCGGCCGGTACTCTTCGAGTGCGGCAACGCTCTCCAAGGGGAAATAGGACGCCTTCTCAAACAGCACGCCCGGATGACTGATTTGGGCGACGCGCCAGACTGCTTCCGCCACCCGTGGCAAGCGGCGGCGATGACGGGCAAGTCGAACGGGGAGGATACGCGCGGCGCTTCGCATAAGAGCTGGTAAACAGTTCGTGCGGCCGGCGACGCGATTTTCTCACAAACCCCCTCCGAAAACCGAGCTTCTCATCGGGGAAAAATAAATTTCCCCTCCAGCCGTAAATTAATAAATATTAGCCTAGTTTTTTTGCATAATAGAACCGATAAACACGGTTTGAATCGGACGATTCAACAGGATGACAAACACGATTATCGGCGCGTTGACGGATGACGCCCCCCAAAAAAGCTACCTGATGACCACGGTGACCACTGGTTGCGTAGTTATCAGAAACCCGTCTGCCGCAGCGGAGACTGCTATTTCTCTCAGCAGATTATCGGAAGTACAAACAGTAAAGGCCAGTTATCCCGGACTATTAGTAATTGCGAGCGGGCTTTCACTTGTCGCAGCAGCTGCATTTTGTTCGAAAGAGGGCGATGGAGCCGGAGTTCCAACAGCATTCTTGAGTGCCAGCTTCGTGGCGGGCTATTTTTTGTCCCGCAGAGTGGCCCTGAAGTTTATGGTTGACGCCGAGAGTACGCAAACCGCGTTTGGGACCCCTCGAGCAGCTAACAATCTTCGAAGGGCTGTACAGACCGCTCAAACTCAGGAGCGTACCCCGGAGCAGCAAATTTCGGAAGAACCACGCCCGGAACCGAATTTAACGCGGTTGTTGAGCTTTGAAGCCGAACGAGCGAATCCCTGATCCTGCTCGGTGGATCAAACGCACCGGGGATATTTCGTCTTATGCCCTATCGACTCGCCAGGTGCAATTCCTCGACCGTTTCAGGCGGCGCTGCCAGTTCCGCATCGACCAACCGAAGGCCATCCTCGATGATGTCCAGGCCCTCACCCAACTCTCTCTCCGTAATCACGAGCGGCGGACAAACCCACAGCATATTGAAACGGGAGAATGCGTAGACGTGCCGGGCCTTGAGATGGGCAGCTAATTTCGCCATTTCGGGGCTCGTTCCGTTGAATGGTGCAAGCGGTTCCTTCGTCGTTTTATCGCGAACAAGTTCAATCACGCTAAAGAGCCCCTTATACCGGACGTCCCCAACGCAGGCAAAGCGCTCTTTCATACCTTCAAGACGTCGCGCCAGATAAGCGCCCTGCCGGTCCACGTTTTCGAAGATTTGCTCTTCTTCGTAGATCGAGAGATTTGCAATCGCGGCAGCGCATGAAACGGGATGGCCGCTATAGGTCAGGCCGCCCCAAAGCATGTGGGTCTCGAAGTAGTCAGCGATGGGCTGAGAGACGATCACGGCCCCAAGCGGCATGTAACCGCTCGTCAGGCCTTTGGCGCACGTCACGATGTCCGGCTTAATACCGTAGTGCTGGGTGGCCAGCCACATGCCCGTACGACCGAATCCGCTCATTACCTCGTCGTCGATGAGCAGAATGTTGTATTTATCGCAGAGAGCACGAAGCTTCGGATAATAGTCGTCCGGCGGAACCAGAATGCCGTTCGAACCGGTGATGCCCTCGACCATGATGGCGGCGATTGCGGCCGGGTTCTCCATCTGGATGATCTCTTCGATGTGGCTGACGCACTCGCGCCGGCAGTTATCCGGAGTCTTGCCGAACGGACAACGGTAGCAATAGGGATCAAACACCCGCACGATGCCCGGTATGCCCGGCTCGACCGGCCACCGGCGGGGTTCGCCCGACGCCGTCATCCCGCCCATGGTCGCGCCGTGGTAGGACCGATACCTGGTGATGATTTTGCTTCGGCCGGTGTAAAGCTTCGCAATTTTCATCGCGTTCTCGACAGCTTCGGCGCCGCCGAGTGTGTAGAAAGACTTCGCCAATCCGGTCGTTTCCGCGAGCTTCCTTCCGAGTGTGCCGCGGGGCTCGGTCGCGAGGTTCGGACCTGCAAAGCAGAGTTCATCCACCTGCTTCTTGATCGCCTTCAGCATCTTTGGATGCTGGTGACCAACGTTCAAATTGATCAGTTGGGAGCTGAAGTCGAGCCAGCGGTTGCCATCGCCGTCCCAGAAGCAGGAACCCTCACCACGGACGATATGAATCGGAGTGGAAGCCCCTTGAACCGACCACGCGAACATCGTGTAATCGCGGTTCTCTGCCACGATCTCTTGTGACGTTTTTGCCATAGCCCTATTTCTCTCCGTACTCGATGAACCTTATCACCTTTGTCGCCAGCCGATCGAGCGCAACGATCGCCGTCTCCAGATGCTCTTCGTCTGTGTCTTCGATTTTGTTGTGACTGATGCCGTTTCGCGACTGAACGAACATCATCACGGTGGGGATGCCTGCTCTCGCCACTTCGGCAGCATCGTGAAGCGGCCCTGAGGGCAGGTGAGGAACTTCCGGAGCAACCTCGAGAATTGCTTCCTCACAAAGACGAATCAGTGTCGGGTGAAATGGGACCGGCTCGATGTTCCAGATGCGCGACCATTCCACCGTGCATTTCTCTTCTTCGGCAAACCGCTGGCTTGCTTCCCGGGCCTCGCGGTACATCGTCGCGAGGACGCTCGGGTCCAGGTCTCGCTGATCGAGGGTAGCTTCGCACCGGCCCACCACGGCCGTAACGATGCCCGGGAAGGTTTTCAGACTTCCGATCGTGCAGACAGCATCCGGGTGTCTCTTCGCTATCGTTCGGATCTCGAGCGCCAGTTTAGCTGCCGCCGCGAGAGCATCACGGCGCGCGTTCATGGGCGTAGAGCCGGAATGCGCCTCCTGCCCGTGGAACGTAATCGCATGCCGCTCGACACCCTTGGTTCCGAGCACGACCGCAAGCGGCAGACCTCGGCCTTCGAGGACAGGTCCTTGTTCAATGTGCAGTTCCAGGTAGGCGGCCGCATTCTCGCGCTCGCGTTGGGCTTCAGGGAATCTGGCCATCTCGACACCGCAACGGCGAAGGGCCTCTTCCATCCGGGTACCTTCTTTATCGGCACGGAGACGGTCCGTTTCGACCGATGAAGTGCCGGCGAAGGCGGACGAACCAAGGAGGCTGCGGCCGAAACGTGCGCCCTCTTCGTCAGCCCAATCCACGAGCCGTATGGTGACCGGAGGTCGGCCGCCGTACTCCTGGTTGATGCGGCGTAAAACAGCAAGCCCGGCGAGCATGCCCAGTGAGCCATCGAGCCATCCACCGTTCGGCACGGAATCGAGATGGCTACCCAGGATCAGAGCGCGCGACGATTTGCCGGGAAGCGTGAGCCAGCGGTTTCCGGCAGCGTCGTCGTGGTGTTCTACCGGCAACGGGCGCCACTTCGTTTCGAACCAGTCGCGTGCTTTCAGCCAGGTTTCGGTCCAAGCCACCCGCTGTGCGCCGTCCTCATCCGACGTTAGCTCGCGCAGCTCTTTGAGTTCGGCGATTGCGAGCTTCGGGTCAAGAGGCATGCGCGGTCCTCGCCGGCACCGGCTCGCGCCTGAGCAATTGCCCTCGGCCATGTTCCCCGACAAACCTGCCGTCTCTCACCTGGACCTTTCCTCTCACCGTCACAATCGACGGCCGCCCCTCGATTGCCATTCCTTCGAAACCGTTGTAATCGTTGTTCACGTGCTGAGTCTTCGCAGAAATCACGCCCCGGTACTCCGGGTCGTAGATGACCAGGTCCGCGTCGCTCCCGATCGCGATAGTTCCCTTCTTCGGAAACAGCCCGAAGATCTTCGCTGCCCGCGTACTCGCAGCATCAACAAACCGGTGAAGGTCCAACGTACCGCGGTTCACTCCGTACGTGTACAGCAGATTCACTCGATCTTCGATTCCGGGGATTCCGTTTGGAATCTGAGTAAATGCGTCTTTTCCCAGGAGTTTCTGGCCGGTATCGAAGGGACAATGATCGGTGCCGACCGTGTCGATCAGCCCTGCTTGGAGGGCGTTCCAGAGAGCTCGCTGATTGCTGCGCTCCCGGAGGGGTGGCGACATCACATGTTTCATGCCTTCCACGCCTGGTCGTTCCGCGTAGGTTTTGTCCAGCAGGAAGTGAGGCAAAACGGACTCAACCGAGATATTGACGCCGCGTTCCTTGGCCGCCACTGCCGCGCGAAGCGCTCGCTCGCAGGACAGATGAACTACGTATCCTGCCGGGCCTGTATTTTCGAGAAAGGTCGCAAAACGGTGTGTACCTTCGGCTTCGACAGACTCCGGCCGGCTGGGCTCGTGCCATTCCGGCCCCGTTTTCCCTTCCCCTAGCAGCTTTGTTTGCAACCGACTCACCAGCTCGGCGTTCTCGCAGTGCGCCGTCACGGTCACGCCCAGAGAACGGGCAAGCCGGAGAGTCGAATAGAGTTCGCCGTCTTCAACGCCGAAAAATCCTTTATATGCGAGAAACAGCTTGAATGAGGTGATGCCGTCCCGGACGATCTCTCGAAGCTGGCCTTCTGTTTGGTCCTCCCATTTCGTCACGGACATATGGAACGTGTAGTCGCAGGCGCTGTTCCCACATGCTTTGGTCTTCCAAAGCTCGTAACCTTCGAGCGCATCGTCCAATCGCGACGGACAACACATCTCGATGTAGGTCGTCGTACCACCGATAAGCCCCGCAACACTGGCCGTCTTGTGCGTGTCCTTGGCGAACGTCGCCATGAAAGGCAAGTAGATATGGACGTGCGGGTCGATGAACCCGGGGAAAACAAGCATTCCGGATGCGTCGATCACTTCCGTGCCTGCCGGTGCATCCAGGTTATGACCGATTCTCGTGATGCTCTGGTCCTCGACGTAGATGTCGCTTCGCGAACGAGAGTCAGCCGTGATAATCTCGCCGTTCTTGATCAGGAGCGACATAGTTAGTGAATGTGGATTCCTTGCCGTTCCCGATACTCTTTCATCGCTTCCCAATCTTCAGTGACGGCCGGTTGAATCTTCGAGATTTCGTCCCATGTCGCCGAGGGCCGGCACGGGGGCAGTTCCACCATCTCGATACAGTGTTCGACCGGGCAAACGTTGTAGCAAAGGCGGCAGCCCACGCAATCTTCTTCCCGAACGCGCGGCTGCGCGCGGTTATCGACAGCATTCGCCTTCCCGTTCTCCCGAACGCTATACGCATGGGGCTGAACGGCGACCCCATCTTTGCCGATCAGATCGATACATTGATGAGCTGTGTCATTGCATGCCACATAGCAAAGGTTGCATTTGATGCACCGGTCGTCATGGATGCGAGCAACAGCACGGAAAGCAAGATCGAGATTCTTGAAATCGGAGATTCGAGGAATGCTCTTCCCGGTCACATCGGCTATGGTGCCAAACCCCTTCGAATCCATCCATCGCGACAATCCATCGCACAGGTCTTCGATGATCCGAAAACCGTAGTGCATGACCGCCGTACATACCTGTAAGCTCGCGGCGCCAAGGAGTAGAAACTCGGCCGCATCTTTCCAGTTCGAAATGCCGCCCATGCCTGAAATAGGCAGTCCCGAGCGCGACACGATCTCATCCGTTCCGAGCGCCGAAATCATATTCAGCGCGATTGGCTTTACCGCGGGTCCCGCGTAGCCACCGTGCCCGCCCTTGCCCCCGATGTTCGGCGTAATCTCAAACGTATCCAGGTCAACGCCTACGATCGAATTGATCGTGTTGATGAGCGACAGAGCATCGGCGCCCCCGGCCACGGCAGCTCTCGCAGGGCTCACAATGTTCGTAATGTTGGGAGTTAGCTTCACGATGATGGGAATACGTGCCGCCTGCTTTACCCATCCGGTGATGCGCTCGCAGTATTCGGGAACCTGACCCACTGCGGAACCCATGCCACGTTCACTCATTCCGTGGGGACAACCATAGTTCAGCTCAATCGCATCCGCACCCGTGTCTTCAATGCGCCGTACGGTATCGGCCCAGGATTCCGGCTTCGATTCGACCATAGCGGAGACAATGACGGCCCGATCGGGCCATTGTCGTTTCACTTCCGCGATTTCACGAAGATTGACCTCGATAGGACGGTCGGAGATCAGCTCGACATTGTTAATAGCGAGCATCCGCTGGCCGGCGTAGTGCCAAGCCCCATAGCGATTCGAGACATTCAGAACGGGTGCCCCGATGGTCTTCCAAACAACTCCACCCCAGCCGGCCTCGAACGCCTTGTGCACCTGCGGTCCCGAGTTGGAAGGCGGAGCGGACGCAAGCCAGAACGGGTTGGGTGCACGGATACCCGCAAACTCGATGCGAAGATCTGCCATTACGCTGCGGCCTCCTCGTCCTGACCTTTCGCCAGCTTGCGGTGGATCGCCGCTGCAGCCAACTTGCCATCCTGAACAGCCATGACCGTGGAGCAACTGCCCCGGGCACGGATTGCATCGCCGCCCGCATAAACACCCGGGAGGCTCGTTTCAAAGTCTTCGCTCACCCGCAAAAAGCCTCTGTCTGTAGCGAGCCGCAAACTCCCGGACCACTGCCACTTTTCTTGTCCAATGGCCTTGACGATCTGATCTGAGGCAATAACGAACTCTGAGCCCGGCACAGACCGAGGAGCAGGCCGGCCACTTGGATCGAGTTGACCCAGACTCACCGAGGCGCATTCCAGACCTATGACAGACGTCTCCGTAACGATCACACGAGTCGGTTGCGCGAGAAAACGGAACTCGATACCCTCCGCCTTGGCAAAATCAAATTCGTGACGGTACGCGCTCATCTCTTTCTCCGAGCGGCGGTAGACAATCGTGGTGCGCTCCGCTCCCAAGCGTCGGGCGACGGTAGCGCAATCGATGGCGGTGTTCCCCGCTCCGATCACCACCACGTGTTTACCAACCTGCAGCGCGGTTCCATTCATCTTGCTCGCCTCGATGTATGCCAGCCCGTCAAGGACATGCTGTTCGCCGGGAATTCCTAAGGAGGGTGTAGAGTCCAAGCCAACAGCCAAGAACACGGCGTTGTAGTTGGCTTGCAGATCGGCCAGCGTAACGTCCTGTCCCAAAGCCGCCCCGGTACGAAACTCCACTCCGAGCCTCCGCACAGTATCGACCTCGGCCAGTGACACCGGAACAGGCTCGCGAAGAGAAATGATTCCATAGGTCGAAAGGCCACCCGCGAACGACCGCTTCTCGAAAACGGTAACGCGATGGCCCAGTTTGGCGAGTTCGCCTGCACAGGAAAGGCCGGCCGGTCCGGCGCCCACGACGGCCACGGTCTTTCCTGTCGGCGCGCCAGGCTTGAAGATTTCAATTCCACGAGAGGCAACGTAATCTGTAGCAAATCGCTGCAGTCTCCCGATCATGATCGGCTTATGTTCAGCGCCTAAGACACAAGCACCTTCGCATAGTTCCTGGACCGGACATACGCGGGCGCAGGTTGCGCCGAGGAGATTCGCTTCGAGAATTGTCGCCGCTGAACCGATGACGTTATCAGTCGAGATTTTCTTGATGAAACGGGGGATATCGATATGGGTAGGACAGGCGTGAGTACAGGGAGCGTCGTAGCAAAACAGGCAGCGGTGAGCTTCGACGAGCGCCTCGTGGTCGGTCAAGGGAGGCAGCAACTCGGCCAGTGGCTCCTCGGTCGCCGTCGCCTCGTGGTGTTGAAACAAGAGTCTCCCTCCTTCGACTTGCGCTGGCGCGGCGCAGCCAGTAGATCTCTAGATGGTAAATCAACTGGGTTATAGTTCGAGAACCCGTGACAGTTCAGTACGACCATAGCCTCTACAACGAAGACCTTGCGCCAGTACCGGCCGGGAGAAGAACCTGGGGTATTTACAACTATGCTTCGCTCTGGGTCGCCATGAGCGTGTGCATCCCCACCTACATGCTGGCGTCCGGTTTGATTGCCGGGGGCATGAGTTGGAAGCAGGCAATTGGAACCATCTTGCTGGGCAATCTGATCGTGCTCGTTCCCATGCTTCTGAACGCACATGCGGGGGCAAAATACGGTATTCCGTTTCCGGTTTTTGTCCGGGCCTCTTTCGGCGTTCGGGGCGCGAACGTGCCTGCCGTGCTGAGAGCGGTCGTGGCTTGTGGATGGTTCGGCATCCAGGCCTGGATCGGCGGGCAGGCAATTTACTCAATGCTCACGATCCTGGCGCCCGGCTTGGCCCACGCTTCGGGGCCTTGGCTCTGCTTCTTCCTGTTCTGGCTTCTCAACATCGCCGTGATCTGGCGGGGAATTGACGCAATCAAGATTCTGGAAGGGATTGGCGCACCGTTCATGTTGGGAATCGGATTGCTATTGCTCTGGTGGATCACGCGCAAGGCCGGCGGTCTGGGACCCGTGCTCAGCAGCCCGAGCAAGTTCGGCAATACAGCGGACTTCCTGCACTTCTTCATCCCGAGTCTTACCGGAATGGTGGGCTTTTGGGCCACCGTCGCCCTGAACATCCCCGATTTCACGCGTTACGCAAAATCACAACGGGCACAAGCAGTGGGTCAGGCCTTGGGATTGCCGCCGGCGATGACGATCTATTCGTTTATCGGCGTCGCGGTTACATCGGCGTCCGTTGTGCTGTTCGGCCAGGCGATCTGGGATCCCGTGGCGCTTCTAGGACGGTTCCATCAGCCAGTCGTGGCATCCATTGCCCTGGTTGCACTCGTGGTCGCAACGTTGAACACCAATGTAGCCGCTAACGTTGTCTCGCCTTCGAACGATTTCTCGAATCTCAATCCGCGGCTGATCTCATTCCGGACGGGCGGACTGATCACGGGCGTTGCCGGAATTCTGATGATGCCTTGGAAATTACTTTCGGACTTCAATAGCTACATCTTCGGGTGGCTGGTGGGTTATTCAGGTCTGCTCGGGCCGGTTGCAGGCATCATGATCGCTGACTATTTTCTTCTGCGAAACACCAGGCTCGATGTCGATGATCTATACCGGCGCGGCGGGGTCTACGAATACAGGAACGGCGTCAACTGGACCGCAATGATATCGCTGGCCGTCGGCGTTAGTGTCGCACTGATTGGACTTGTCATTCCTGTGTTAAGGCCTCTCTACGATTACTCCTGGTTCGTCGGCTTTGTTCTTGCCGGGGGCATTTATTTCGTTCTCATGAAAGCTTCAAGACGCGTTCGGCATTCGCGTGCGTAATCTTCTCGAAATCTCCTGGCGATAACGAGATCTGGTCGAGGAATGCGCGTCCCTGTTCGTTAGAACTGTAAGGGTAATCGACCGAGAACATGATCCGGTCTGCCCCGATGACCTCAAGCGTCAGATAGAGAGGCGGCGCTGTGAAGATTCCGCTGGTGGTGATGTGGATGTTAGTGGCAAAGTAATTTGCAACGGGCCGCTTCAGCCCTTTCGCAGCAGGGGTCACCACAGCATTGATTCGAGGCAGAAAGAACGGGATCATCTCGCCCATGTGTCCGATGATGATCTGCAGCTTCGGAAAGCGGTCGAACACTCCGGTCGCGATCAATCGCAGCGTATGGAGCCCTAACTCCGCGTGCCAGCCCCATCCGGCAATGGAGAGCATTCGGGCGAGTTTCGGCTCGAGTCCGTAGAAGTAAGTGTCCATGACGGTCTCGGGCGGAGGCGCCGGATGCAGATACAGCGGGACGTCCAAACCTTCGGCCGTTTCGAAGATGGGCGTAAAGAAGGGATCGTCAAGGAAACGTCCCTGACTGACGCCCTGAATCATGGCGCCTTTGAACCGAAGCTGTGTCGTTGTGCGCTCGAGTTCTTTTGCCGCCGCGGCGGGATCTGCTAACGGCAACGAAGCAAAACCGGCGAAGCGCTTCGGGTGACGGGCGATCGTCTCCGCTAAGTCGTCGTTCACTCGTTTCGTCAGTGGGATTGCCCGACGTGGGTCGAGGATTTCAGGCGATGGAACTGTATGCGAGAGCACCTGCATGTCGATGCCGTTTCGGTCCATATCGGCGATTCGACGCTCTCCCACCTCCGTCAGATCCGACAAATGCCTCATCATCTGCTCGCCTGCCGAATTAACGGTTCTAAAGTAATTGCTCCCCATCTCCGTATCGACTGCTTCGTTGCGGAAATGTTCTTCGAGCGCGATCACCTTCATAACGGGTGGACTCTCGGGTAATGGAACAGTAACGGGAGAAGACGCCGCCGAGAGCGGGTTATCAATCCCCGCCTGCGCTGCGCGTCAGGCATGCTCGAGCATTTCAGTCCGGTATTTCGGTCCAAGCGCTTCGACTTTCGCCTTCAGGCGCGCCTGTGATTCTGGATCGAGCGGCGGCGGGGGAGTTGTGCGAGTCGCAACCGGCACTCCGATCTCGGCGAAGTAGTCTTCCTGCCCGGCCGGTGAACAGATGCAAAGCAATCGCGCGGGCTTTGCTGTTTTGTTTAGAAAACGGTGCGGGGCGTTCGCAGGGATGGCAATAACATCACCGGCTTTTGCCGTCAGTGTCTCGCCACGAAACGTTGCCTCAATCTCCCCCTCGAGAACCGTGAACGATTCTTCAAAGTCGTGCCGATGCGGAGGTGGTCCGCCATTTGGAAGCACGTACATTTCGATCAGGCAATACCGATCGCCTGTGTCCTTTCCGGCCAGCAGGGTCGTATAAGTATTTCCGGCGACGCCCAAATGAGTTAGCTGTTGATCACCCCTGATGACCACAAGCTTGCGGTCCGGGTTATCTGGGGGTAAATGACTCATCGAGTGTTTCCTTTTCGGTTGAGGACTGCTGTAGCTCGAGTCTAAATGGATGAGGTGCTCTTGAAGCCAGCGCGCTCGAGACCGACCTGCGCTTCGCGATTTTTCATGAACGTATTCCAGACGAAGCCCGTGCGCAGGTTCTCGGCCATCAGCGCGGTAATGCCAACGTCGATACCGACCACGTCGCCGTCGTACCAATTCCTCAACGGGTTAAACGCATCCACGAAGCCATAACGGGACCAGCAGCGGTCGCCATAGCGGCTCTTCATGTTTTTAAGAACGCGCAGGGTCGCGTCCGGCAGGAAGGGCAGTGACCCTGCAGGCGCGCTGGGTACGACCGTTCCATCGATCGGCCCCATC
This sequence comes from Bryobacteraceae bacterium, assembly GCA_045807925.1. Lineage (GTDB taxonomy): Bacteria > Acidobacteriota > Terriglobia > Bryobacterales > Bryobacteraceae > Bog-105. Next base: position 57,869 of record JBJMGK010000062.1, read on the forward strand.
TCAGGCGGCCCGCCCCAGGCGACATACCCGTGCTCGGAATCGGAGGCCGTGATTCCCCAGAGATCGTCTGAGTAGTCCGGAAATCGTTTGCCCAGCTCTATGCAAAACCGGCGATGCACTTCCGTGGCGATTTTCGAATTTTCAAAATAGTCAGCGTAGGCATCCCGTTTGTTGCGCAGATCAAACCAGGCATGTGAATACTGATGAATAAAGAGGGGGGCGAACGAGCCAATATAGCGCAGCCCTTCGTAATCGAAGGTCAGCCGCTTCCATGCTTTCCAAGCTTCCGCCGGGAGAGGATGCGAGGACGAGCCGAGGCCCAGAAGATACATCATGATCAGCTCGCTATAAAAATCCCACCGGTACGGAAGGAATCCGGCTTCCGGGGCCCAGCCGTGCTGCAGTAAACTCGTGTCTTCCGATAGCCAGGTCCACTCGACCCTGTTATAGATGTCGCGAGCTAAACGCGAAATCTCAGCGCCGCGAAAATGCTGACGGCAGGTAAGTACACCGCAGATCAGCATGGCCGTATCGATGGACGATACTTCGGAATCCCAGATTCGTTCCCCCGTGTTGATGTTCGCGAAGTGGAAAAAGAAACCGCGGTGGTTCGGCATTGCTTTCCAAAGAAACCGCAGGGTCGTCAGAACACGTTGCCGCGCTTGTGCCGGAGGGATGTAGCCGCGCTTCTCGCCAATGCACAGCGCCGTGAGTCCAAATCCGGTTGCCGCGATGCTGCTGACAATACTGTTGTCATCAATACGAATATGACAGCGATCTTTGACGAGTCCGGTTTCTGGATTGGCCTGCTCCCAGAAAAACAGGACACTTGCCCGCTCCAATTCGTCCAGAAACGCGTCGTCTTCGGGTTTCAATGCGCTTGCGGGCTGTTGAGCCATGGCCGCGCCAGCCATAAACAAGCCCAGCCATTCGCGGCGGCTGAAACTGGTTTTGCTGTTTTGAGCGGTCACCGGGAACGTATTGTTGAAGCGAAGTGGTTAGCGTCGAATCGTGCAATACTGGCCCGCTCGAAGCTCCCTGCGGTCAGTGTAACAACCGGCACTCATTAGACTTTGAGTAGTGCGGTCCATGAGTTCAAGGCGGTTGAAGATTCTCCTGGCGGTAACGGCCGTCGTTGTATTGGTGATTATCGTAATCGCCGTTCGAGTGACCAGGAAGGGAGTTCCCCGCCTGAACCCGGCCATCACTCTCGAAGGATCGGTTCTGAAGCAAGACGCCGACCCAAGCAAACGCACCCCGATACCGGGAGTAGCAGTGACGGCAACTCGAGGGGAAACAGTCGCTACGAGCGAAACAGACCCGACCGGCTACTTCCACGTGTCGCTCAGTCGGGGAATTGATACGGGAGCCGATCTCAGTCTCACGTTTGCGAAGACAGCATACAAAACCGTCCAGATGACACCTGGCAACCCCGGAGATCAGCTGTACATCGTGCAGATGGAGCCGGTCGCCCCGCCCCCGGTGAGAGCACCGCGAGAGCAAGTGCCTGCGAAGATCACCACCATCAAAGATGTTCGGGTCCGCTATTCCTTTAAGGAGGACTCTACGATCTCGGTGGGCACCATCGCCAAAGAGTTCATGGCTCCCAACAAGGGCAACATTCCTTGCAGAGGTCTAAAGCCGTGCTCACCAGACGGCAAATGGAAAGCGACGCTCACGATCTTGCCCCTTTACACCGACCCGGGAAACCAATTCCGTAACGTTCGTGTCTCCTGTATCGCTGGACCCTGCCATTTCCTTCGAGTGGATCCTCCAGTCATCGAACGCTCGACCACGCTCAAGATATCGGTCTTGAACTGGTCCGACACAAGCGCGTTCCTTGTCGAGGGCGACGTGGTCCGGACGATGGTGACGAACATCGTCCGCCAGTCTTATCCCTTCATCCTCGGTAACACCATGAACTTCGCGCTGCCACCCACTTCCGAAGCCGTGAGCATCGAAGCCAGTGTGGACGGAAAATTTGTTGTTTTTCCTCTCGGACCCACTCTGCAGCTGCCTTGGGCCGACTGCAATGTGGACACCTCGAAGGGAGGAGACAAAACATTTCGATGTCAGCTGAAGGCGGGCTATCAGTTTTAAGCAAAGTTCGATTGTGAGAGGGAACTTCGCCCGGCTCGTCAGGCGCTGGGAACTCGCCGTCAATTATCATCGGGAGAACGTGGGCCCTTTTTCGAGCGCAGACCGAATACTTGCGGCAAGAATTGAACGTGCAGATGCTTTGAATGCAGAAAAGATGGCACGACTCGCGGCCGAGGCGTTTCCTCACTCCTCGTTCATTTCGATTGCGGGAGGGACCGCGATGTTCACAGGTCTGGGCTCTCCCATGACTCACGCCATGTGCATCGGGATGAACGGCGCCGTCTCGCTGGAGGAACTCGAACGACTCGAAAACTTCTACCGTGAGCGAGGCAGCAGTTGTCTGATCGACCTTTGCCCGATGGCTCACGATTCGGTGATTGCCTTCGTTCAGAATAGGCCGTATCGCGTTGTCGAATTTAACAATGTTCTGGTCCGGGGCGTTAGTCCGGAGGATAGTTTCACTGCGGACGACTCTATCCGTTGTGTAGGGCCACAGGAAAAAGCCCTGTGGGCGCGCACCATCACGGAAGGCTTCTCGGAATACATTCCTGTTACAGACGATCAGGTGCAGTTTATGGCGACCATCTCGAGTGATGCCTTTTGTCTGCTTGGAACCGATCCAACCGGCAGCGTAGCAGGAGGTGCGGGACTCGCGGTACAGGACGGTACGGCACTGTTCATTGGTGACGCAGTCCTTCCCAGCTTCCGCCGGAAAGGTTGGCAAACCCGGCTGATTCGAGAGCGTCTTGCGACATGTCAAAGTAACGGATGCAATCTTGCCACCGCGTCCGTTCTGCCCGGAAGCGGCTCCCACCGCAATTATGAGCGGGCGGGCTTCCAATTAATCTACATGCGTGTCAATTTATCGCGCGAATTTGTCTAATTTGTGGTGGAATTCGTCCACCGACTACCATTCTCAATTGGCGCTGATGACGAACGCTTTTACGATTAAACGCACTTTATCGCTTCTTTTTCTCTCTTCAGTTCTGAACCCTACAGTTTTTTCGGCCGAGGATCCTGGGAAAACGCCCGGGACAGACACGCTGACCTTCGTGGATGGCGAAAAGTTGATTGGACACTTGCTCCGCTCTACGGGAAACTCGGTGATGTTCCACAGCAACATGGCAGGCAACGTGACGATCGAGTGGAGCAAGATTAAAGAGCTGCACTCGAACCAGACATTCGCCGTGGTGGAGAAGGGTGTCAAGCTCCGTACAGATGAGAGCGATGCCAAAATTCCACAAGGCTCGGTTTCTCTGACTGACGGAAATCTGCAGGTACGAACCGTGGGACAAACCGCACCCTTCGTTCTACCTTTAAGCGAGACGGCCGATGTCATCGACCAAGCGACATTCGATCGCGTCGTGCTCTCGCGGCCAGCGTGGTATCAAAACTGGAAAGGCACGGCCACTGTCGGCGTCGCCGTCGTCAACGCGACGCAAAGCAGCCAAAGCTATACGAGTTCTATCAACTTCGCTCGCGACATCCCCGGCGAATCCTGGATGGATCCGGAATCGAGAACGACTTTGGTTTTCACGTCAGCATACGGCCAATTGAAGCAGCCCGATGCGCCCACACTGAAGACTTCCATCTTCCACGCCCAAGCCGAACGAGATCGTTATGTGAGTCCGAGGCTCTTCCTCTTTATAGCGGCAAATTTCGACCACGACTACTCGCAGGGCCTCGATCTCCAGCAGACGTATTCTTCTGGCATCGGATGGTCACTCATAAAAAGTGACCTGGACCAACTCGATCTCCGCGCCGCGGTCGGGTATGAGGACCAGAGATTCTTTTTGGCAACCCAGAATCAACACCTTATCAGCGGCGTCTTCTCTGAAGCCTACAACCGCAAGTTCCGGAACAAAATAACGCTTCACCAGGATTTCTCGACAACACCGGCATGGTCGAATCTGAACGCGGTTTCGGCGACTGGGGATCTGAATCTCACCATTCCGGTTATCAAAAGAATGAATTTTACGTTCGGGGTTGCGGATACCTATTTGAACAATCCTTCACCCGGATTCCGGAAAAATTCCTTCCAGTTCACGTCCGGGATATCGTACGTCCAGCCGTAGTTGATAACCGTGGCCGGAGAGTTCATCCCCGGCCAGTTCGTATTGCGGAGTGATTACTTAGTCGCTTCGGCACTCTTGATCGTGATGGCGGGAATATCCTGATCCCGCACCATCTTGTTTAGCGCCGGAACGCTGCTGCTCATGACATCTTTCAGCTTTTTCACCTGTGCGTTTACACCAGTTGCAAGATCCTCGTAGACCTGTTGCTGAGAAGCAGTCGGCTGCGCATCAGCTTGCGAAGTGGCCGTCAGCAGAGCCGCAAGTTTGTTGTTCAGCCTTACCGGGAAGTTCAGCGGATCCTCACTCGCCCGGTTCTTGGTCTGGTAGAGGCTCTCTTCAATCCCCGTTAGTTCAGCCGTGAGACTCTTGGCCTTTTCGAGAACAACGCGGGATTTCTCCCCCGCTTTATCGGCTTCCAGTCGCTCGACGAGCTCATCAATCTGGTCGCGTACTTCGCGAATGTCGATGACCGCCTGGTTCGTCTGGCTCACCTTGTCACGCATTTGAAGTGCAGTCTGAAGCTGCGCCGTATATTGCTCGCCCGTAGTCGGAACCCGAGGATCTTTCCTGACTTCGAACTTCTGAATCTGCGTTTTTCCTTCCACCGTGAGGCGGACCTGATAGGAACCAGGAACGACCAGAGGACCGCGGACGTTTGCAGCCCAAAGCACCATGCCCGGGAAACTGACCGCGTCAGGATAACGCAGATCCCACTCAAAGCGATTCAACCCTGCTTCCGCCGTAACGCGGGCTGGCGGGCCACCCCGGCGTGGACCTTCCTCCTGCTGCTCCTCTTCGCTGGAAAACGCGTGGGATTCCGCTTTCTTGGCAGGAGCGGCGCTTGAGAATTTCTTGACAAGCTTGCCGCTGTCATCGAGGAGTTCCAGCATAACGTCTCCCTTGGGCTTGTCCTTCAGCCAGTAATACACAACCGCCCCTGTCGGCGGATTCGCACCTTCATTGGTCGACGTGCGTCCGAACCCGCGGGCGACGGCCATGCGATAGGTGTGCTTGGGAGCGAACAGGTGAGCACTCTCCGTGGCAACCGCTGGTGTCAGCTGCGCGAGAAGAGGAGTATCGTCAAGAATCCAGAATGCTCTGCCTTGCGTTGCTGCAACCAGTTCGTGCTCGCGTTTGTGAATCGCAAGATCGGCGATCGGCGTCACGGGCAGATTGAGTTGCAGAGACTGCCACTTCTCGCCGCCGTTGAAAGACACATAGATGCCTGTTTCTGTTCCGGCGTAGAGCAGATCTTTCTTGTTGGGATCTTCTCTGATGCAGCGGGTAAACGTCGTCGTCGGAATTCCCTCGTTGATCTGCTTCCATGATTTCCCGAAGTCAGTCGTCTTGTACAGGAATGGCCGGTTGTCGTCGAACTTGTAGAGAGTAGCCGCAACATATGCTGTGCCCGCGTCGAACGGCGACGCCTCAATCGAGTTGATTTGAATCCACTCGGGAGCAATCTTCGGAGTGACATTGTCCCAGTGCTGGCCACCATCGCGCGTCAGGTGGACGAGGCCATCATCCGAACCGGCCCAAATCAAACCTTTTTGAATCGGCGATTCGATCACAGTGAAGATGGTGTCGTAGTACTCGATGCTCGTGTTGTCCTTTGTAATCGGACCGCCCGACGAGATCTGCTTGGACTTGTCGTTGCGCGTCAGGTCTCCGCTAATAGGTTTCCAGGAAATCCCTTGATCCTTCGAGGCGAACAGGACGTTGCCTCCAGCGAGGAGGAGATCAGGGTCATGTGCCGAAAAGAGCAGCGGGAAATTCCATTGGAACCGGTATTTCAGATCCTTCGGCGCCCAGCCCATCTCGTTATCGGGCCACACTGTGACGTTCTGGATTTGGCCATTCTTGTGGTCATACCGGGTAATCAGGCCATCGTACGATCCTGCAAAGACAACGTCGGTGTCTTTCGGCCACGGCGCGATCCAGCCGCTCTCGCCTCCTCCCACCGGGTACCAGTTCCGTTCAGTGATACCGCCGGTCGCGCTGCGCGTCGCAATCTTGACGGTGGTGTTATCTTGCTGCGCGCCGTAGCCGTTATACGGGAAATCGTTGTCCAGCGCGACACGATAAAACTGCGCGGTAGGCTGATTGTCTACCGTGCTCCAGTTGCGCCCGCCATCATTCGTCACAATCGAGCCGCCGTCATTTCCTTCAATCATGCGCTGCGGATCGTTTGCGGAGATCCATAGGTCGTGGTTGTCGCCATGCGGTGTCGCAATCGCATTCCAGGTTTTACCGCCGTCGTCAGACCGGAAGAATTCGACGTTGGTGGCGTAGACCTTGTTGGGGTCTTTCGGATCGGCGAAGATGCGCCCGTAATACCAGGCACGCTGCAGTAGTTTGCGCTCTCCATTCATTTTCTGCCAGGTCTTTCCGCCGTTATCCGACCGGAACACACCGCCGCCATCGGCTTCAATCAGGGCATAAATGCGCTCAGGGTTCGCAGCCGAAACACTGAGCCCGACGTTGCCAATCACACCTTTCGGCAGGCCGGGATTTTTTGTCAGCTCGTTCCAGGTATCTCCGCCGTCCGTGCTCTTGAAGATCCCGCTTCCCGGTCCACCGCTCTCGAGATCCCAGGGCTTCCGGTACACTTCCCAGAAACCCGCGTACAGGATATTCGGATTCGTCGGATCAAGAACAAGCTCGATTGCACCGGCTTTCGGGCCTCGTGACAGAATCTTTTCCCAGGTCTTCCCGCCGTCTTTAGATCGATACACGCCGCGATCCTCGTTAGGCGCCCACACGTGGCCAAGCGCCGCAACATAGACGAGATCCGGATTTCGGGGGTGAACCCGGACACGGGCGATCTGGCGAGTATTTTCAAGCCCGATGTGTTTCCAGGTCTTACCGGCGTCCATCGACTTGTACATGCCGTCTCCATGAGAGACATTGCCGCGGATATCATACTCGCCGGTTCCCACATAGACGACGTTGGGATCGGATTCTGCAACTGCAACCGCGCCGATTGAGGAAGTTCCTAGCGGCTGTCCATCCGTGACGGACTGCCAGTTAGAACCGCTGTTTGTGCTTTTCCAGACTCCACCACCGACACCGCCGAAGTAATATGTGGTCGGCTGGGATTCGACCCCTGCGACGGCAGCGACTCTACCGCCGCGGAAAGGGCCTATATTTCTCCATTTGAGCGTTTTGAGGACACTCATATCTTGCGCTTGCAACAAGGAAGCGGTAATAAAAAAAAAAGTAAAAGCTTTCATTGTCGAGCAAATTGGACGCATAGAAAACGCTTTTTCTACTCTAGAGCACGGACGTTTCCCGTCCCGGAACCGGCCCAAGGGAAGGACGCTAGACACGGTCTGCTGACGCTCGCGGCTCGGCCGCTAAGATGCGTGCTGTCGGATAACAGCACAGATCTGAGCGCCGTATTGCTTCACGAAGTTGGTTGAAACGCCAGAAATAGCAGAGAGCTGATTCGCACTCTGAGGCGTATCCGCCAGCATGCTCTTCAGTACACGATCTGTAAAGATTCGAAATGCCGGAACACTCCGCCGCTTGGCTTCGTTCAGACGCCAGAGTTTCAGAGCTTTCTCGAGTTCTCCCGCGCGCGCACTGGACGATGAAGCTCCCGGTTTTGCCTGTCCTGACACTTGCGCTACCTGCTTCGCCCGCGCACGCTTTGTTCCGGCTGTCCGCTTCCGCTTCTTACCGCGAACAGACAATTGCGGCGAGGCATCTTTTATGAGGAAATCGGACATGCCGTTCGCACCGGGAAGACGAGCCTGGGATACGAGCCGCACCGTTCGATACGGAATGCGCTTCCCATCTTTCTCGAAGATTTCTTCGGTTTGAGAGATAAGGCCTGATCGCACCGCCGATCCCAGGACGTTTTCGAAATCATTGCGAGTGATCTCCGCACCCGGAAACAATTCGGCATACAACTTTCCGGTCGCTCGCGGGCCGTTCGATACGAGCGCCTTCAGGACCCGGTCCATGGCGGTGCGCTCCTGCGCCGTAGCAGATCGAAACCGTTGTGCGATGCAAGACTCCGGTGCACAAAAATCGCAAATCCCACACTTGGTTCCCTTGTCCGACGCGTCGCCGAAATGACGAACTAGGGTTGCCATTCGGCATGCATTCGTTGAAGCGAACCGGATCACGTGCTCTATCTGCGTCGACCGCAGCTCCGTTTGCTTCGCGTACGAGGCGCGCCAGCCTTTGTCGCCCCGGGTGATCCTGTCCTGGTAATCAACGGCTGCCCCTCCATGAATCCACAGCTTCTCGATCGCCTTGTCAAACAGATCCGCTTCGATCTTAAGCCGCTTCTGCAGCGTCGCTGTTTCAACAGCGTTCTCGTCGAGAACCGCGAAAATTCGATCGAGTACCGAGACTTCCGGGTAATCGCGCTCCAGGAAAAAGTCATGCGTGTGTCGATCAGCATAGGAGTGCATCAAAAGCGCCCGGCTCGGAAGCCCGTCGCGGCCGGCGCGCCCAATCTCCTGGTAATACGCTTCTAAGCTACCCGGCAAACCCGTGTGAATAACCGTTCGCACATTCGGTTTGTCGATTCCCATTCCGAAGGCGATGGTGGCAACGATCACTTCCGTTTTCCCGCTCATGAAGTTTTCCTGCACTTGCCGGCGGTGATCGGCGTCGAGTCCTGCGTGATACGCGGCTACCGAGCAGGTCCGTTTCAACTCTGCGCTCAGCTCTTCCGTCTGTTTGCGCGTCGGCGTATAGATGATCGCGGGTCTGCGTTCGCTATGGGCCAACACTTCTTCGATCTGCGGGAGACGGTCGGAAGGGCGCCTTTCGACAACCTCAATGGCAATGTTATGGCGGCGGAATCCGTGAACAAATCGGGACGAGCCGGGCAGGTTCAACTGTTGACAGATATCGTCCTGAACCTGAGGTGTTGCCGTGGCTGTGAGCGCCACGATCGGTGCGGGTCGCAGCAGGGGCAAGTATTGGCCCAACATGCGATAGTCGGGGCGGAAATCGTGTCCCCATTGAGAGATGCAATGAGCTTCGTCGATCGCAATCAGGGAGGGCTTTCGTCTGCCGAGCATCTCTGCGAATCCGGCTATCTTGAAACGCTCAGGTGCAACAAACAAGAACTGCAAGCGGCCCGCCAGGTAATCCAGGCAAACTTGCCGCGAGGTGGCGCGGTCGCGGCCCGAGTGGATGGACTCAGCGGAAAAGCCCCGCTTCCTCAAGATGGCCACCTGATCTTCAATCAGCGCGATCAGGGGGCTGATCACCAGGGTGGTTCCACCCCGCGCCAGACCCGGCAACTGGTAGCAGATCGACTTACCAGCGCCTGTGGGCATTACCAACAACACGTCATTCCCGCCCGCAACGGCTTGACACACCTTCTCCTGATTCGGACGGAACGACGAGAACGAAAAAGCTCTTTGCAGAAGGTGAAGCAAGTCGGGACTTCCTTCGCCCTCAGCGATGCGGAACTCGGGAGCGGCGCATTGTTCGTTTCCAGCTGAGCCGCCTTCTGTCGGCCCGAGCTTCCGATCCCGAACGGGTGCGTCTTCCGCTTTCTGCACAACGGCCCGCACATAATCCTCGATCCGTTCAATGAAGGGGTCGAGTTGCGCCTGGCCGAGTTCGACTCGCTTCAGATATGCTTCCCACTGCCCCGTCATAGCCGGGCTCTTCACCTCGGGGTGCACGACTTCAATCAGGTGAATCCCCTTCTCTGTGGCCTTGAGATTCTTTCGGTCGCGGATGATGTATTCACGCTTCAGAAGAGTCTCAATAATGGATGCTCGGGTCGCGGGAGTGCCCAGGCCCGTTTCCCGCATTGCCTCCGAGAGTTCCTTCTCGTCGAGCGTCTTGCCTGCCGTCTCCATGGCCGTTAGCAGCGACCCTTCCGAGAAGTGTTTTGGCGCTCTTGTCCTTCGCCTCAGAAGGCGGACATCGTCGACGCTCTGCCCCTGGCCGGCGGCCAGGCCTGCCGGAAGCGTCGTTTCGGTCTCGTCTTCTTTCGATGAGCTGGCGGAACTTTTTCGCTCCGTTGCGAGTTCAAGAACTTTCCAGCCAACCTGTTCGATCACACTGCCCGATGAACGGAAGAGGTCTGTGGCTTCCGAACTCGTCACAGCCGTGATGACCGTGGTAACTGCGACGACATGATCTGCATGCCACGCGGCAAGCAGGCGCCTGCAGATCATCTCGTAAATTTGGCGCTCGTCAGTAGAAATGGCCGGTTTTCTCGAAGCCGCCGTGGGGATAAGCGCGTGGTGATCCCCGATTTTTGCGTTGTCGACGAACCGCCGCCCGAGCGGGCGCTCGCCGGTTCCGGGTGCCAGTTGCGCACTGTACGGAGCCGCAATTGATCTGACAATAGCCGGGAGCGTAGCGGCAACATCCTCCGAGAGATGCCGGCTATCTGTGCGGGGATAACTGATCAGCTTGTGTTTCTCGTAAAGCGCTTGGGCCAGTTCCAGCGTTTTCTGTGCTGAAAACCCGTACAGCCGGTTCGCGTGGCGCTGAAGCTCGGTCAAGTCATAGAGCAGAGGCGGCGGCGTTCTCTGTGTCTGAGACTCGAGTGAAGCGATCTGAGCTGTTCCCGTTCGTACCCGATTCCGGATCCGCTCTGCTTCTCCGCCCTCCGTGCCCAAACGTGAGTTGTGTTTACCATTTGCCGGATCCGTCTGGCCGGAGTTTGCTTCTTGCGGACGAAACCAGAGTCCTGTGAAGCTGCTCGACGAATCCATCCCGATCGGATGGAAGGTAGCTTCGATTTCGAGGTAGTCTTGCGGAACAAAGCGGCGAATCGCCAGATCCCGTTCTACGATCATGGCAAGCGTGGGGGTTTGAACGCGTCCGACAGAAAGGTCCTCGTTATAGGTCAGCGAATACGCACGCGAGAGATTCATTCCCACGAGCCAATCCGCCCGACTTCTCCCAACCGCGGCGTGCGCTAGCGGTAGATATTCCCTCCCAGGACGCAAATTCTCAAATCCGCGTTTAATGGCATCGGGAGTAAGGGAAGAAATCCAGAGGCGGTCGACCGGCTTCTCGCAATCTGCAGCCTCATAGATATAGCGGAAAATCAACTCGCCCTCGCGTCCCGCGTCCGTGGCACAGACTACGCGCGCAACGCGCCGTGACCCAAGAACCTTTTTGACTACTTCGAACTGATCTCGGGTTTTCTCGTAAATAACCAATGGCCACTGACGAGGTAACATCGGCAGCAGGTCGCGTGACCAACGACGCCAGGATGGATCAATCTCGTGCGGCTGCGGAAGCGAAACCAGGTGACCGATGGCCCAAGTGACGATGTAGCCGTTACCCTGCAAAAACCCGTCGCCGCCCTTTGCAGCCCCTAGTACTCGAGCAATATCTCGAGCCACAGACGGCTTTTCGGCGACGACGGCGATCAGGTTCTCTTCGGTTGCTGCCAAGCGACAGCACTCATTTTAACTTTGAAGCCTGAATGCTGTGCTTGGACGCGACAGCAGGCACTTGCTAGCGGGTAGCTGAGGCAAGCCGGCGCTTTCCGACGAGAGCAACGAGTCCGAGACCGGCGATCATCAGAGAAACCGTTGCTGGTTCCGGGACTCCGCTGGGCGTGGTCGTTACGCTAGCGGAATCGACCCCAAGAACATCGAAGGCCCAAGCGCCGTTACGATTGTCACCAGGGTCAACGCCGCTCACGTCGCAAAACCTGCCGCTGGAACAGCCAAAAACGCTGGTGAAAGTGGGATTCCCCGTTTCTGAGAAACCTTGGCTCAGGCTGCTACCATTCGCGAAGTTATCGTATTGCATCACAGATACGGTGTAGGTTCCGGCACTGAGGGATGATTGAAGATAGGTGTCGAAATTCTGGTTTGTCACCGGATCAGCGGGCACACTAAAACCACCATCGTCGTTTTCATTGATCAACACTCCGGAGCTGTTAAATAGTGCGAGAATCGGATCAAAACCGCCTCTTGCAATCGTTCTTCCCCCAGCGTTGACCCCACCGGCATAAGACCACGTGCGCAGTGTAACGGTTGATGTTGAGGCGACAGAAAATGTAAAGAGCTGAACCTCGTCATCTCGAGTGAACGTGCCTTGAAATGAAAAGTTGGCTGCAGACGCGAGTGACGCCGCAAGAACAACGATACCCAAAGCCTTGATGGCAAGTAACCGCAAAGTTCCTCCTCCGAGCTAGACCTTACGCCCGCACTTCCTAGTAACTGAGCCCACACTAGGCCGAAGGATATCGGCCCGTGGGTAGAACACTAAGATAAACCGGATAGAGGTGTTCTGGTTAGTGCATATGGCTAAACAAGTACCAAAGAACAATCAATCCACCCGGTACTCCCAAAAGCCAAGCAACGATGTATTTCAACCCGATACTCCTTTCTATTTGAACTGCCGAGCAAGCTTGAGGCCAATGTGTTCTGGTCCGTTAGAAACCGCAAGTAACGGGTATGTAGAACAATTCCGGTGGTGGGAACGGCTGATTCAGGCTGCAATTATTTCAGGGCACCCTAAATCGTCGTGTATCTACTCTCACCCGGCCACGCCCCCAAGGGGCTTGTCCTTCTGCTCCCTGACGTACTGTCCCCGTAAATGAGGCTGGTACCCAATTGCTTCCGAGTGGATGGACGTCGACTGCTAACCGTGATAAATGGGACGCCAGCCAACGATCCGAGTAGCCTAGTTGCTGCGGGCAGCAGGCGCAACCCGCCCGTGTTTCAGGGCTAAGGCAGAACACGAGAGTAGTCGAATGATTACGGCTTTGAGACCATGTCCTGCGAGATTGAAGTTCCGCTCACCCCGAAGTCACCTTCCGATCTCTGCAGGCTGCCTGCGATCTTGCGCGGCAGATCACGTTCCATTAATTCCTCGAGTGAAATCGGAAGCGCGATACACCAATTCGGATTCTGTTCGGAGTTGGTCGCAGGGATGTTGGGCCTCTCGTCTACGGCCGCAGCATCGTCTAGTGCAGCTGTGAGAATGCGCGACGACGCCTCGGCCAGAAGAGCGTAGGCGCTGGCGATCACGTCCTCTGCGGGCGTATCCGGTTCCAGATCGGCCATGCGTTGGAGCCGTTCGTGTATTTCCCGGGTGCCGTCCTCGTTTGGCTTGAGACCTAAGGCCCGCTGCTTCGCGAGGTCGGATCCGGTCCATAAGCCTCGCACGGTAGGGAGGTCGTGAGTCGTAACTGCGGCCAGGGCTTCTCTTGGAAACTCGCGCGGATGCTCCTTCTCGAACCAGAGAAGCCGGTACGACAGGATACGATGGGCGGCCAGTTTCTCTCGGGTGCTTTCCTCGACGGTCCCAAGGTCCTCGCCGACCACGTAAGCCTTAGCGCGAACACTCTCGAGCGCCACGATGGCTAACATTTCATCAGCGTTGTAGCGAACATAGGCTCCCTCCGCTGGTGACATGCCTTGCGGGATCCAGAACAGCCTGAGGAGACCCATGACATGGTCGATTCGCAGACCGCCTCCGTGGCGAAACGCGGCTTTAATTGTTTCGCGCAAGGGGCGGTAGGCCGCTGCCCGGAGCTTGTGCGGAATGTATGGCGGCAGGCCCCAGTTTTGCCCTTGCGTGTTGAACTCGTCCGGAGGCGCCCCTACGCCCGCCTTCTGGGAGACGATGTCCTGCCAGATCCAGGCGTCAGCCCCGTCTGGATCGACGCCGATCGGCAGGTCCTGCATCAGGGAAAGGTAACCGGCACAGCGAGCCAGTTGCCCGTCCAGGAGCCACTGAATCCATTGGTAGAACTGGACGCGCTTGCTATTCGCCCGGGCAAAATCCTGGACTTCTGAATTGGAAGGCTTGGAGTATTCCTTGGGCCAGGAATGCCAACCTGCGCGGTAGCGCTCCGCAAGGGCACAATACGTTGCAAATAGAGCCAGGCTTGCGCCACGCTCCTGGCAGAAAGATGTGAAAGCGGGGTCCCCGGGAAATCGTGCCCAGATCGCATCGAGGGCGCGCATCTTCAGCCGGAACACGGCATCCCGGTCGATGTGCCGATCCTCATTCAGTGCACGTCCGGCCCGCACGGCCTCCTCAAAATCAGGGACGGTATCGCTGTTTGCGCCCGGCACCCACTCGATATGAAGCGAGAGGAGATTCAGGAAAGCGCGCGATGTCGGAAAGTAAGGACTGTCCTGTTGCGGAAGCATAGGACTCGCCGCGCTGAGCGGGTTAAGCAGCATCATGCCAGCTCCCAGATCCTGAGCAGACCACCGGGCCAGAGTTTCTAAATCGGCGAAATCACCAATTCCCCAACTGTTACGCGAGCGAGCCGCATACAACTGAGTGGCCCAACCCCACGTGTTCAGATCTGGAGGAAGCCAGCACTTCCCAGGGCTAACAATCAGATCGGTCGGTTTGTCGCTGCGATCACTACGCAAACGGTGGTAACCCAGCGGTACATCCGGCGGAAGGGAACCCGATACGGGCAAGCTATCACCCGATTCGAACTCTATGACCGCGGGAGATTTCAGTTTGTAGCGCTCACCCTGGCGGATGATGATCGGACCGGTTCTCTGCGTGGTTTCCGAGTCAGGATCGTCAAGTCCCATTGCATGCAGGACCGCTGCAACCGTTTTTTCACTGGTCTCGTGCATCTTGCCCAGCGCATCTTCGTAATACAGGTCTACCCCCTGCGCATTTGTACGGGGAGCGCGAGCGTTTCTTTCGTTCAGTTTCGGCATGAGATGGTTCGTAGCGCGTCGATTCTTGCGGAGAACCGAAAGATCGGCCACACAGGCTTGAAATTAGAAGGATGCAACCGCACCCGTAATCCGTTCTCCCAGAATTTCACGACCGCTCGTTTCCTAGGATTGGGAACCAGCTCGGATCAAAACAAGTGACAAAAGTAGGAACAGAAATGGACATCAAACGCATCTCATCGCATGACAATTTAGCGCGTGTTCGCTCGACGCACTTCTGCATGTGCTATGCCGGAGATGCATAACAATTGGAATCTCAAGGCTCAAAGGAGAATCAGTACGTGTTTGCTGACGTAGTACCAACAAGCGAGGCTATCATCAACCCACTGTTTCCGGAGGATCTTCTAGTCATGGCAATTGACGATGATGATGAAGAAGACGATCCGGATTTCGACGACGAGGACCTCGAGGATGACGAGGATCTGGACGACGAAGATCTGGATGACGAGGAATCAGAGGACGACGAGGATCTGGACGACGACGAAGAAGATCTGGATGATGAAGACGATGATTTGGAGGACGAGGATCTAGACGACGAGGACGAAGACGACGAGGAGTAAGAGGCGTCCGGCGTTTTAGACTGCGCCAATGCCCGCTTGCATTGGCGCAGATTGCGTTTGCAGGTTATGGAGCGAAGTAGCCGAACACGTCGAGGATGAGTGCGGTTGGCGCGGTCGTATACGACGATACCCAGCCGTCGGTTGTCGGAACAACTGCCAGGTTCGAAGTGACGGCCGAATCGTAAGCGTTCAGGGTGGACTGTAATGGCTGCGATTGCCCTCGAGCCCAAAGGGTGAGATAGCTCAGAGAAGCTGCCGGCACGACCGTGGCATTCAAAACAATGCTTTGAGCATTGCTGGAAACGCTGCTGCATCCGCCTGCGACGTTCACGTTGTACACTCCGCTTACCGGAGCTCCCGTACCGCTGTTCCCGCGGCTGTCGAACGATCTGCACGGCGTGACGTTGTAGAGCGCCAATCCACCTGGGCCCCGTGGCGCATAGTAGCCGCTGACGTCTACGATGACATCCGCAGCATCGGTGGTATAGGCAGAGATGGCACCTCCGGAACCGACTGGCACTACTGCGGCATTAGCAGTCACAGCGCCAGTAGTCGAGTTCAGCGTTGAAACAAAGGGCTGGTCGCTTCCGGCAGGCCAGACCGTCAGGTAGGCCAGTCGACTGCTCTTCGGCACTGCCGTAAAATTCAGTGCGTACGCCAGAGCCGATGGGGGCAGTCCGCATGTGCCTTGCATCGAAAAGGTCCTGGTTTCCCCCGCGCCCATCGGTCCCGTATTGCCTTCGCGGGTGTCGACAGCGCGGCAAGGAGAGAGAGCGTAGAAAGCCAACGCAGAAGCAGTTGCTTCGGGAACGTAGTAACCGTTGATATCGACAATCACGTCCGTATCGTCTTTAGCGAAGATGCTGATCGCGCGATTGTTGTCGCTCGTATCGGCAGGTACGATCGCGGCGTTTGCTTTCGTTCTGCCGTCGTAAGAATTCAAGGTAGAAACATTATTTGTATCAACCGATGAATTACTAGGCGAGACTGTGAGCCACCGTAGAGTTCGTTTTGGAACAACCGTGACATTCAGTGAGTAGGCTTGCACGTCGGCACCGCTAGGGACAGGCGCAGAGGAGCAGGCTCCCGGATAATTGGCCCTGTCCGAATTGCTGCTGAAACGGATCGCAAAATTTCGGGTCTGGTTGGCGGCGAGGAAGGGACCGCCGTAAGTGCCGTTCGGCCATCGGGTATCGATCAGACGACAGGGTTGCACCGGAACAAAATACAGCCCGTTCGACATTGAGAGCAGGACGGGAGTGATGGCGGAGTTGACCGCATTGCTCACAATATTCAGCGTTCCCGCCGTGGGTCCTCCGGCCTGAGGTCTAAACGTAAGCTCCAACGTGCAAGATCTCCCGGAAATCAGGGTGAAAGGTGCCGCCCCGCACGTGCCGCCAGTGATTGTGAAATTGGTCGGAGGATTGGTTTGCGAGACAACAAGGTCCTGATTGCCTGTTGCTGAAACCGTCACTGTGATCGGCCCTGACGAAGAACCAGCAGCGGTTAGGGGGAACACAACCGGAGCCGGGGATCCCGTAACGCGGCGAACCGCCGGTTGTCCACTGTCGACGAAGTAAAGGTCCCCTGCTGACGAGGTGGTGAGACTAGCTGGGCCGGATAGAGCAGCTGCCAAAGCAGGTCCACCATCTCCACTGAATCCGGCTGAGCCATTGCCGGCCACAGGCGCCACTTGACCATCTGTTGCCACACGAAGGATTTTGTTGTGACCTGTATCGGCTATGTACAAGGTACCAGCCGCATCCACAGCAACCCCATAGGGTCTCGAGAGTTGATCGAGAACGGTCGTGATCGTTCCAGCCCCGTCCACTTTCCTCACAAGCTCATTTGCAGCTGTAGATGCCGTGCTGCTGTCTGCAATGTACACGTTATTGTTCTTGTCTACCGCGATTCCCAGAGGCGTATCCAAACTGGCGTTCACAGCAGGACCGCCGTCGCCAGAGTGTGCCTCCGTGCCGTTCCCCGCGACCGTATTGATGATGCGGGATGAAGCGCTTACCACGCGGACGCGACGGTGGAACGTATCCGAAATGAAAAGATCATCCGAAGCATTGAAGGCAATCGCAGTCGGGAAAGCCAACTGTGCACTTGTTGCAGGACCGCCATCACCAGAGAAGGCAACGTTTAAATCCGGATTCCCATTCCCGGCCACGGTCGTGATGATATTCGTGGTCGCATCGATTTTTCTCACTGCATTCTGTCCGGAATCCGCCACATACAGGTTTCCCGCGCTATCCAAAGCCAAGCCGGCCGGCTGATTCAGTCGCGCATTTATGGCAAGGCCGCCGTCTCCGGAGAGGACCGTGGTTGCGTTCCCATTCACGGCGTCGGGAGCAGCGCCCGCGATCCGAGTCACCTGGCCCGAGTTCAGGTCGATTCCATATACGTTCGCTATGTAGACTGCAGTCCCGGTTGACGTATAGCGCGCCACATGGGAATCGGAGACATACACCGTACTGGGCGCCTTGAACGCTACGCCGTTGAACGTGGCCGCAGCAAGTGCCGCATTGTTGTGACCAGCAACGGTCGTAATGATTCCCGGACTGACCGCAATCTGTGGTCCGTTCTGCGCAAGGGATAGAACAGTGAAGGCCAGCACAGCGGCTGAGATCTTCAGAACCCTCTTGGGTTTGAGTCTACGAGCGGACGGTGCCCGGTTGGCTCGTTTGGTTTGGAACATATAGAAGCGAAGCAAAACTGCTCCAATTATAGGCGAAAATACAGAACGGCTAAAGAGTATTATTCGGGATTGCCGCGCCGCCGATCAGACGCAAAAAGGGCTCTGGCACGTTACCGCACCAGAGCCCTTTTTTCTGAGACTTGCTAGATCGTATTAGCTGTTGATCTTGCGGCGAGCCACAAGACCAGCACCAATCAGACCCACGCCAAAGAGCAACATAGAAGCCGGTTCAGGAACCGGATTCGTGGAAATGAAACTGGCAGAGTACGTGATGCCCTGAACTCCACCCGCAGCGAGCTGAGCCAGAACCGTCGGAATAGTTCCCGGAGCAACGAGCTGGGTACTAAACACGGCGGTAGTGGGGGACACACCTGTTGCGGCGGTCCCGGTGTAAGCGTCGCCATTTAACTGAAGCGTGGCGACCACAGTGCTGCTAGTCAACTGCAGCAACGTGAAGGGAGAACCAGTTGGCGTGCAAAGGCTGCCAACGGCTGAACTTCCGCACCCGGCGAGAGTCCCCGATCCCGGCGAGATAAACGTCAGGTCGAAGACGACTGGCGTTGCCACTCCGGTCGTGAACATTGCGAAGTTTGGCACGTTGGTTGCACCGGTAGCTGGACCGCCGGTGAGACTCATGATCGTCCCACCGGTCAATCCGGCGAATGCTCCAGTTTCCATTGCGCCCGCCGTGTTGACGAAGCTTGGGTTGAAATTGATGCTAGTGAACGTCACTGATACGTTGCCGGCGATGTTTGCCATTCCCGTAATCGGTGCCGCTTGCGCCACATTCGTAAGCAACGAACATGACACTAAACCGAGACCAAGAACTAATGATGGTTTGAATCTCATGTGTATATAGTTTTTTCCTCCGACTTCCCAGGACTGTATTATACCGGAGTAAGGCGGGGGAGACCCTGTTTTAATGAGAGTTTAAAGGATCGAGCTGTAGGAACGGTACTACAACCTCGGTACGGTTCAGTACCCAGAAATACGCCCGATTAACGCTGGGTTAAGGATCCAAATTATCACGCAATTTCCTGCCGGGCAAGAGTATTCTGACAAACCTAATCACTTGAACCCTGATGGAGAGTTACATTCCCTTAGGCAGTTCGCGTGCAGCGCGAGGGATCGAAACAGAAGTGAACATTGCTACCCCCGGTTTCATGATGGATGCCGATAAGAAGAATTTATAAAGGCATCCACGTCCCTGTGTAGTTTGTCGTTCGCTTTCTGATTGATGTAAACCATGTGTCCGGACTCGTAGTAAGCAAAACTGATGTTTTTTCGGACCGATGGTTCGAGCCCCATGATTCACCGTATGCTCGATGCCATTGAATGGTGTTGCCAAATTGTAATAACCACATAGAACAAGGACCTTCAGGAATCCTTGCGCGTCATCACGGCTCTCAGGACGTCGGCCACTTGCGTATTTCCTGTTTGATCCCAGAGTTGAACGTGCGCGGTCACCGTGTAATAAGCGTCCGTGTCCCACTTCAGTTCGCGTCGCAGGTAGTCGTGAAACGTGGCAACATACACACCTTCGTACGAAACCTCACTTGCATCGAAATCAGTGCGCTCACCGGCGGCATCGGCTTCGTAGTTCTCGAAGCGTGAATCGAGACGCCCGACAACCTTTCGCTTGTCTCGCTCAAGTTCACGCAACCAGCGAAACGGACTAATCCGCAAATTACTCTGCTCTATGTATCTGGCAGAGAGCCCTGTGTAGCGAGCGATGTCTTTTACAGCGGTCTGGTAATCCGAAGGAGAGATTGTGTCTTCTTTATCGAGTGCTTGCGCATACTCTCCGTGAGCGAATTCGCGTGCTTTTTGGGCTATCTCCGCAGCGGTTAGCTTTTGAAGATCCGGTGGAAGCAGCTTGTGATACCAGGCGGACACGATGAACCTAGGCAAGAAGAAAATGTTGCGCTCGTCTGAGCCGAAGTTCGAGAACGCAACAGACGATAGCAGAACGATTCCGCTTAAATAAATCTGGTGGCGATTCTGAAGAACGCCAGACAACTCGGCGGATCTCGTAGTCCCATAGCTCTCACCAATCAGAAATTTCGGAGATGCCCAGCGAGCATTTCGATTGATGTACTGGTAGATAAAATCCGCAAACCAGTTTGCATCCTGTATGACTCCGTGGAATTGTGCTGGATTCTTTCCAGGAGAGGGCCTGCTATAGCCCGTAGACACAGCGTCAATGAATACCATGTCGGTAGCATCAAGAAACGAGTCGCGGTTATCTTCTACAACGTAGGGCGCGGCCATCCCATACCCCTCGGGATTGAGCTTCGCTTTGCGCGGTCCAAGTCCCATATGAGTGAACAGTGACGACGATCCCGGACCTCCGTTGTAAACAAACGATAGAGGACGCTGCGCGATATCGGGGACGTTGTGTTTTGTATAAGCGACGAAGAAGAAGGTCGCCTTGGGCGTCCCATCGTCAGCCTTAATAACGTACGTCGCGGCGATCGCCGTGCAGTTGATCTGCTGACCACCAATTTGAGCCGCGTGATGAGTGACCGAGATCTTTTCTTCGGGTGGATGCGCACGGTTTTGCGTCTGCGATGTTCGAGCGGTCTCCTGGTCAGACAACTGCGGCTGCGACTCACGCGGCATCTGGAACCGATCGACACGCTACTGCGGCTGCTGTGCGGCCGGTGTAGTCGTCGGTTCCTGGTTTGGCGTTCCACCTCGACGCCCCTGTGCGTTTACCGGTACACCGCCGGCGCGGAACGATATCAGCACGCAGATCGCGAGACGCGCCGAGGCGTGTGTCGTCATATGTATCTCTTCTCTCTAGTTGGTGACGAACGCCTCAGGACTGGGAGGAGTTACACGATCCGGCACTGCCGTTGCGTGCCTCCGTGTAAGTTAGCACGATGGGAAAGGGGTGTCCGAGTATTCCTCGATCGGTATCGGACCGTGAACAGATGGGCTGAACGTCCATCCGGCGGCGCTTGTGCGCCAGAATTTTTCACTTCAGGCGGTCGGAAACCCTCAAGCGAAGCAGTGCTCTTTGAGGCGATCCGAGGCACGCAGAAAGGCTTCGTCGACGGCTTCCCTCCAGGTGTCAAACAGGACAAAGCATTGAAATTCACCGTGGCCCTGCAAGACCCAGTAGACGTAGCCCAGCTCTGATTTCGTGCGCCGGATCGAAAAGTAATGCCGCCGTGTCGCTCTCTCTGCCAGGCTCTGTCCGGACACGGCGTTCGCAGTCCGTACCGGAGTGCGAGCAGAGTGAATCCGATCTTTCGCGGAGAGCAAATGGTGAAGACCGGCCAGAACTCCGACGGTTCCGGCAATCAGATGTATTCCTAAAGAAAAGGGTCGGACGCGATTCGGAAAACTTCGCTCATTCATAGGCGGGCCGCAGCGATTTGATGTAGGACTGTTGTACCACCTCCATCACGTAAAATCGAAGCGAAAACCCCTTCGAAACCGCTGGGGCGGCATGTAGAGTAGTGAAATGGCTGTTGCACCAAGTACGTTCAGTTCAACCATTCCCCTGAGCACGAACAAACACCTGATCCGGTGGGTCGACAAGATGGCCGAACTCGCCAAGCCAGCGAACATCCACTGGGTGGATGGTTCCGACGAGGAGAACGAATTCCTCTGCAACCAGATGGTCGCCGCCGGAACCTTCACCAAGCTGAACGAGCAATTGTGGCCGAATTGTTATTACGCCCGGTCCGACGCGAGCGACGTTGCACGCGTTGAGGACCGCACCTTTATCTGTTCCCTTTCGAAAGAGAGCGCGGGTCCCACAAACAACTGGGTGAATCCCTTCGAGATGCGCCGCAAACTGAAGTCACTCTTTCGAGGCTGTATGCGCGGGCGAACCATGTATGTGCTGCCCTTCAGCATGGGCCCAATCGATTCCCCGCTGTCACAAATCGGCGTCGAGTTGACCGACTCTCCTTACGTTGTGGTGAATATGCGGATTATGGCGCGCATTGGCTTGCCGGTGTTTCGCGAAATCGATAAAGGAATAAAGCGCGTGGTGCCCTGCATGCATAGCGTTGGTGCACCGCTAGCGCCCGGACAGGCCGATGTACCTTGGCCCTGCAACGAAGAGAAATACATCGTCCACTTCCCGGAGACACGCGAGATCTGGTCATACGGTTCGGGTTACGGCGGAAACGCTCTGCTTGGGAAAAAGTGCTTTGCTCTCCGTATCGCCTCAAACATTGCCCGGGACGAAGGCTGGATGGCTGAGCACATGCTGATTCTGGGTGTGGAGAATCCGCAAGGTGAAAAGACGTACATCGCAGCAGCGTTTCCGAGCGCGTGCGGCAAAACCAATCTCGCCATGCTCATCCCACCCGAAGGCCTGGAAGATTGGAAGGTATGGACCGTGGGTGACGACATCGCCTGGATCAGACCAGACGAGAACGGGGAACTCCGGGCCATTAATCCGGAAGCCGGTTTCTTCGGCGTTGCGCCGGGCACATCGCCCCGCACCAATCCCAACGCGATTGCGACACTCTCGAAGAACACGATCTTCACAAACGTCGCTCTGACACCCGAAGGCGGCGTCTGGTGGGAGGGCTTGACGGATGAGCCGCCGGCAGAGTGCCTGGACTGGCAAGGCAATCGGTGGACTCCCGAGATCGGACAGCAGACCGGTCGAAAAGCCGCCCATCCGAACGCCCGGTTCACTGCGCCCGCCTCGCAGTGTCCGTCCATCGATCCGGCTTGGGAGGACCCGAAAGGCGTTCCGATCAGCGCCCTTGTTTTCGGAGGAAGACGCGCCGGAACCATTCCACTTGTTTACCAGGCATTTAACTGGAGCGCAGGCGTATATATAGGAGCGACCATGGGTTCCGAAACGACAGCCGCGGCCGCAGGCGCGGTCGGCAAAGTACGCCGTGATCCGATGGCAATGTTGCCCTTCTGCGGATATCACATGGGCGACTACTTCCGCCACTGGCTCACCATGCAACGCTCGCTCAGCGTTACGCCCCGCATTTTCCATGTGAACTGGTTCCGCAAAGATGAAAGCGGCAATTTTCTGTGGCCCGGCTTTGGCCAGAACATGCGCGTGCTGAAGTGGATCGCTGACAGGGCCAGGAATCGCGCTGCCGCGCGGGAGACACCCATCGGCTGGATGCCGCGTTACGAAGACATTACGTGGGATGGCCTGGAGTTTTCGAGAGACGAGTTTACGAAACTTCAGGCATTCGATTACCGGGCGTGGCGGGCCGAGGTGATCGGTCACGAAGAGCTATTCATCGATCTACACGACCATCTGCCGCCAGAACTTATTTACGAACGTGAGCTTTTGATTTGCCGGCTGTAACCGATCTCATTTGTATTCTTCAGCTAATCTACGGAAAATCTGAAGCAAACTTAATGTGAAGTTCAGAACTTTTTCACCCATTTGTGGGATTCTACTTCCTGAGAGCACTGTAGTGCTATCACTCGAGAGTAAGGGGAATATCCAAAAAATGAAAAAGTTAATGATTGCATCACTCGGCTTGTCGCTTCTCACCGGTACCACTATGTTTGCTCAAAACACCTCTGGGAGCGCCGGCAGCGATTCCACCATGAAGAGCGGCAGCAAGAAGAAGGGGAAGAAGGGCAAGAAGGGTTCCGACACCGCTTCGTCCTCCACTTCGACCAGCAAGTAGTTTCGCTGTCAAGTTTCAGGAAAGGCGCGGCTGCTGACGAAAGTCAGCGGCGGCGCCTTTTTATTTTTTTGGGTGACAATGACGGGATCCGGCCCGGCTGCATGATGCCCAAGGTTGCCGGCCGGTTCAACGGCGGGCGACCGAAGCTGGAGAGCTTATCATGTCTGGGTGGGTCTGATTACACCATCCGACGAACAGGCTCGTGCTGAGGCATGAGTTCCCTCCCGAAATACGAACCTAAGCTCTCGGTCGTCGTCCCGGCATTCAACGAGGAAGCCACGGTCGCACATGTCGTCCAGAGTTTGCTTCGCGTACCGTCACTCCAGGAAATCATCGTCGTCGACGATGCCTCGACTGATCAAACCTTCGCCATCGTTCAGAAGCTTCAGTCCACGATCCCACAGCTACGCCTGCTCCGACACGCCACCAACGTGGGGAAAACGGCCGCCCTCAAGACCGGCTTTGCAGCGAGCCGGGGAGAGGTCGTCATCGTACAGGACGCAGATCTGGAATATGATCCGGCTGAAATTCAGGACGTCATTCAACCCATCTTGGACGGAGTTGCGGACGCAGTGTACGGGTCGCGCTTCCTAGTCAGGAAGGCTGCGAGAGTCCTCTATTACTATCACTACTTAGCGAACAAGCTGCTAACGTTCTTCTCCAATCTCCTGACAAACGTCAACTTTTCCGACGTCGAGACCGGCTACAAGGCGTTTCGCGGCGACATCATCCGTGACATGATCATCACGTCTTCGGGCTTTGGATTTGAGATTGAAGTGACGGCTAAGATTTGCAAATTGGGATGCGTTTGCTTCGAGGTTCCCATCAGTTATTACGGGCGTACTTACAACCAAGGCAAGAAAATCGGTGTTACAGATGGAATTGCGGCATTCTGGTACGCGATGCGCTACAACCTCTTCACCAGTCTGACGAAATCGTTCCGAACGCTGTATTCTCCGTCGAGGTTGGAGCAGGTTCGCGCCCGATGGGCGGCGCGTTCCGAGTCCACTGACCAGCAGCCCGCTCCCAAAACTTATTAGGGATGCCGCGGCCATATCGTCGGGTTGGCTCGATTCTGCTCGCCGCCCTTCTCGTTTTGGGCGCTGCGGTCACCCGCCGAGAGGCCCGCTATCAACTACTGGTCGAGATCTCTTCTTCCGTTCCATCCCAAGCTCAGATTTTCTTTGACGTCGGACACGGGTACAGGGAGGAGGATTCGAGCACACAAGCGATCACCGCCCCATCGCCCGGCGGGTTTCAGCAACTTGCCTTTCCCTTGCCCACCGCTACCATCTACTCTCTACGATTCGACCCGCTGAACTCAGCGGGTCGAATCGTGATCCGAGACATTCACATCCAAAGCCGGCAACGAACCGTTTTCCGTTTCTCACCTTCAGATGTTCAACCGCTGAATCAGATTGCGAGTGAGCAAACCCGCGGCGATCAACTGGACGCTAGGACCACTCCCGCTGCGACCGACCCAAGTCTTCGACTTGTCTTGCGACAGCCACTGCCTTTGAAAAGGGTATCGTTGCGCGAGAAAACGCGCACGTTTGCAATCGGAGCCGTCGCTCTGTCCTTCATCGCTTTCCTGAGCCTTGCTTTTTACGAACAGCTTCAGTTCTTCATTTCGAGACTGTTGGCCGCAAGCAGAACATTCCTCAAATTGAGGACTGCCCGATACTCCTCGGCAGTTCTGCCACTCGACTCACTTGCAATCTGGTTCTACGTTGCGTGCGCCGTTTTGTTTTTGGCAGCTTCCGTACTCAACTTGAATGGCTCTTCGATTTCTTTCTACTCGGTCGCGTACGGCCACGGAGCTCACGTAAAGACCTGGACGGGCGGGCCACGCGCCATTCGCTCGGATGAATGGGGCTACCACACACCCGATGTCCTGAGCCAGGCATTCCGGTCAGATCGCTTTGCAGTCCAAGACTCAGACCTGGGGCCTCATTCTGCTGCTCTCATCGGGAACGTCCCTGTTCGCGATGTCTCCACTCTGTTCCGGCCTCAGTTCTGGACGTTTTTCGTGTTGCCGGTCGAGTATGCGTTTGCTTTCTACTGGCAATGCAAGGCTCTGTTCCTCGTGGCGGGTGTATTTACCTGGCTGCTCTTCATTACAAGATCGAGCTCTTGGGCGATTGTCGGCGCGCTATGGTTTTTCTTTTCGCCCTTTACCCAGTGGAGTTACTCCTGGCCATCTGCTTTGCCCGAAATGATTGGGCTCGCCTGCTTCAGCACGGTCCTGCTTTGTTACTTGTTGGTGGGTCAAAATCGGGTTGCGCTTGCCGCTTCCGCAATCGGGTTCGCCATTTGCGCGATTGACTTCGCCCTCTGCGCTTACGTGCCGCACATGATTCCTATTTTCTGGGTCAATTTTGCTGTGCTGATCGCGTGGTGCATTGCCAATCGCACACTGATCCTGACCCGGCCTGGACTGGCATCGCGAATTGTGGCTCTCAGTCTCAGCTTCCTGGTGATGGCCGCAGTTGGAATTCACGTCTATCTGCAGCTGCAGCACACATTGAGTGCCGTGAGCCAAACGGTGTATCCCGGGAAACGAGTCGTCGCGGGAGGATCCCTCCCATTTTGGGAGCTGCTGTCTCACTTCATGCAATGGACGGAAACGGAAGATCGCTTTCCTGCAGCGATCGGAAACTTGTCCGAAGGCTCCGGATTTCTTTGGCTCGCGCCCTTCGCCATCCTTTGCTTATCGAAATTGCGACTGGACCGCACACATCGCGCCTTGCTGATATCTCTGTATGTCTGCTTCTTTGCGATTCTTGCCTGGATCACCTTGCCGATCCCGGCAAGCGTTGGACACATATTTGCGTTCGACAAAGTGCCGGCTGCTCGCGCGATGCCCGCGCTTGGCCTGGCGAACGTCGGCGTCGTGACCCTGTGCGCCTCGCTACTGAAACCGTGGTCTGGCCGGATCAAAACTGCGTACAAGCTCCTGCTCGCCGGCTCCGTGTTCGGAATCTCTGCCCTTGTCTTTATCGCAATTAACGTGAAGCTGGACCATTTTTTCTCGCGTCTCGAGCTACTGTTGATCGCTGCTTTCACGACATTTCTAATCATCGCGTTCATCACGGGACAGGGGGCCTCATTGATGTTCGGCCTCGTAGCAGCGAACATCATTTACTTTGGCAATGTCAACCCGATCGAGCGGGGATTACCGGTCATCACTAACTCCTCACTCTTCGGCTTCGTCCAGTCGCATAGAACGTTGCTAGACGGAAAGTGGTTGGTTTTTTCGGACACGCCGGTGGGCACCGGCTTTCTGGCCGCAATGGGGTTTCAGGTCTATACCGGAACGCACTACTGTCCCGATATCGACCACTTTCCCGTGTTTCGGCAGTATCATCTGGATACCGCGATCCTGAACCGGCTCGGTTACCTGGATGCACACCCTTTGAAGCCGGGCCAGACCAGCACGGTCACATTGGATAACCCAGTCGTCGTTCGCTGGAATGTATCACCGACCGCGCCTATCCTCAAAGGAATTGGCATCAAGTACGTCGCATTCGACGCTATGGCGTCACCGGTCGTAAGCGATGGATTGATACCGGTTTCGAACGGCGCGATCGACGGCTTCTGGCTTTATCGCATTCCCTGAGGCTCGCGCAAGGAGGAACTTGTGAATCAGTGCTTTAATCCGCCAAGGGCGCTGGGACCGGCGGTTTTCTTGGTCGGCGCGCGGCACGTTCCGGTGAAGCCTTTTTCCGGAGATCGAGGATAAGCCGCATCACCATCATCTCGATCCTGTCTCGGACAGCAATGTACACGGACTCATCCTTGCCGATTGGATCCTCAACATTCCAGTCCTGAATCTCGACGGCGCCGGTGGCCGGCATCGTCCGTCCACTCATGTTGACGATGAGGTCGAAGCTCTGAAGGTCAACAGCGCCGAGGTCCTTCGGAAGGAGATAGTTCAGGTTGATATTCTTCGCTTCCATGACCTTCTTGGTCATGGGCTGAACGATAGCGGCCGGCGCGAGTCCCGCGCTTTGCGCCTCCAGTACATCGGATCCGTAACACTTTGCGAAGCCTTCTGCCATCGGGCTGCGGCAAGAGTTGCCGATGCAGAGAAAGAGAACACGCTTCACGCCCATAGTTCTAAGTGGTGGCCCCGGCCAATTCCGCTGAACGGAATTTTCGGACAGCGTCAACGAAACGGGAATGAACCAGATTTTTCGTGCTCAGTTCAGGATGAAAGGTAGCGACCATGTGGTGACCTTGCGAGGCGAGCACCGGAAAATTCTGGTACGTCGCCAAAACCGACACCTCCGGGCCCGCACGCCGGATAACCGGGGCGCGGATGAACACAGCCTCGGCAGGATGCCCTTCGATGTCTATCTTCGAGATGCGGCTGTCGATCTGCCGACCGTAGGCGTTGCGCTCCACCGTAAGATCCATCAACCCCAGAGATCGTTGAACAGGATTGAGGACGTCTTTTGCGAGCAGGATGGCACCGGCACACGTTCCGAACACGGGCTTCTGCCGGCCAAACTCCATTAAAGGCTCGAAGAGATTTTCGATGTCGAGGAGCTTCAACATGGTCGTGCTCTCGCCACCGGGCAGAACAAGGCCGTCGAGGTCTCGTAGATCGTCCGCCGTACGCACCTCAACGGGTCTGGCCCCCGCAGCACGCAGTGCCTCGCAGTGCGCAGCAAAGTCTCCCTGGAGGGCCAGAACACCGATCTTCACTTCATCGGTCAAGTCGTTACCAGCCTCGAACCTGCATGAGCTCGGACTCCGCCATCTTCGAGATCTCGAGACCCGGCATGGCTTCGCCCAGTTCCTCGCTGGCTTCGAGCAGCTTGACGGGATCCTGGTAATACGTAGCCGCCTTCACGATCGCTTTCGCGCGTCGCTCCGGATCAGATGATTTGAAGATTCCCGAGCCGACAAACACCGCCTCTGCACCCAACTGCATGACAAGGGCTGCGTCAGCCGGGGTGGCGATGCCGCCCGCAGAGAAATTGGGCACCGGCAGCTTGCCGTGTTCCGCGACGTATTGGACTAGCTCGAGCGGCGCCTGAAGATTTTTCGCCTCATGCACCAGTTCTTCCTTGCCAAGCACGGTGAGCTGCTTCATCTCTTTCACGATGGTTCGGATGTGGCGCACCGCCTCGACAATGTTTCCGGATCCAGCTTCGCCTTTGGTCCGGATCATCGCCGCACCTTCTGCGATGCGGCGCAAGGCCTCGCCGAGATTACGCGCTCCACAAACGAATGGAACCTTGAACCCTACCTTATCGACGTGGTGCTCTTCATCTGCGGGAGTGAGCACTTCACTTTCGTCGATATAGTCGACGCCCAGCACTTCGAGGATTCGCGCCTCAGTGAAATGGCCGATGCGCACCTTGGCCATCACAGGAATGGACACCGCATGCATGATTTCCCGGATGATCCTGATCTGGGACATCCGAGCGACTCCGCCTTCCTTGCGGATATCCGACGGAACGCGCTCGAGCGCCATGACGGCCGCGGCGCCTGCGTTTTCTGCGATAACAGCCTGCTCGGCGTTGACGACGTCCATGATCACGCCGCCCTTGAGCATCTCAGCCAATCCGACCTTCAGCCGAAATTGTTCGCTTGTAAAATTCATTTCAGTCTCCCTCGTCTTCGTACGGCTGCGCCGTTCCACTCACACCAGCGCCATCGCTGGCTCAAAGTCCCACGTATTGAGGCTTGCCGCGACCTGCCGCTTGGCCGCCTCTCCTACAATGCGTAAACCTTGCCGAATCTTCTCCGGCGACAGGCCGCCAAAACTGATCCGCAAGCTCCGCGCGTGCCCTTGGGTCAGAGAAAACTGACGGCCAGGCACGAAATCCACACCTTGATGTCTCGCGGCGGCCAGAAGCGTCTCTGCTCCAAGCGGGGCAGGAAGAGTAATCCATAGATTCATGCCTCCCGCTGGCCGCGTCCAGGTACAACCTTCCGGCAGAAATGCCTGACAGCTTTCGAGGGCAGCATCCAACCTCTGGCGGCCCATGTCGCGCGTGCGGTCAACATGGCGGTCCAGTTCTCCTGACTGGGCGAACCGGAGCAGCACCGCCTGAGACAGTTGGTCCGAGTGCAGATCGGAGACCTGTTTCTCTTCCGCCATCTGCGCGATCATCTCGCGTGGACCGATTACCCAGCCCACACGCAATCCGGGAAACGAGATCTTCGAATAACTGCCCAAGAGGAGCGTCCTACCTGCCCCGTCCGATTGCTTCACCGTAGGCACCGGCTCGCCTTCGTACCGTAGCTCGCTGTAGATGTCACTCTCCACGATGACTGCGCCAGATGCGGACGCAAGTTCCGCCAGCCGCCTTCGCACGTCTGCCGGCATCGTTGCTCCCGTTGGATTCTGGTAGCTCGGTGTCACCACAATCAGCGCGGGCCGGTGTTGAAGCAATACAGGTTCAAGCAGATCCAGATCAAGACCATGCGGACCCACCGGCACAGGCATCACCTGGCATCCCGAACGCCCAAAGACCCGCAGCAAGCCGTGGTATACGGGATCCTCACACACCACCTTCGTGTTGGTAGCCGTGAAGCTGCGAGCGAGCAGATCGAGCGCCTGCTGGCACCCGTTGGTGATCAGAATGTCGTCTCCGGCCGTCGCGATCCCATCGGCTCGCGATTTCTCGAGCAGATAACGGCGCAGCGGCGTATAACCGTAGGGCGAGCCTAATTGCAGGATCTCGCTTGCCTCGTCGCTCTCGATCACCGCCCTGGAAAGTCTCCGAAATGACGCAAGGGGAAACGCCTCGCCGGCCGGGCGCGAACTTGCGAAGTTGATGGCAGGCGGCTCGCCCGTTTGAGACCGCGACGCGCGCGACGATTCGAGCGCCTCCGAAACAAAGCTACCGCGCCCTACATGTCCCTGAATCAAGCCAGATTCTTCCAGAAGAGCATAGGCCGCCGAAATGGTCGCCCTGTTCATGCCAAGATGACCAGCCAATTCGCGAGTAGCGGGCAACCTTTGCCCTCGGTGCAGTTTTCCGTTCCCGATGGCCAAGGCCACAGCATCGGCGATCTGACGATACACCGGCGCATCTGATGACTGATCGATCGCAATCTCGGGAAAGGCTACCAAGAGAACTAAAGCATACCAAATTGGATGAGAGGCGACCAGCCAACTCGTTGAACAGATCTGTACGAAATGTCCTGAAAGACCGTCGCGCTAGGCTAATTTTGTGCTGAGCATGTGGCGGTTCGCCGTTTCTTCGCTGCTAGTCGCCGTGGCGTTGCTTCCCTTATTCGAGTCTCCGAACCTGTACGCGCAGAAGCGGAACAAAAAAAACGAAGAGCCCAAGAGCCAGGTTCTGCCCCTTCCGCCTGAACTCCCCATGGTCCTCGCGGCGGAAACGCAGACGCTGGACTTTCACATCTCGCCGCTGCTGAAATCCGGCGGCTTGGCCGTTCAAATCCGCCGCAGCTTGGCGGACCTGGTGCGGGACACAAAGGGCGAAACCATCGTGAAGCTCCGGGCCTTTGTCTCGGGCGTGGGCGACGCCCGACGCGTGCAGACGGAGGTCACTTCCATCTTCTCCGAACGGAGACTGCCGCTGCCCGTCTTGACCATTATTCAGGTAGGCGGGTTGGGTGACGAGCTGGCACAGGTAGTGATAGAGGCAGTGGTTTCGACCAAGCGCACGGTGAATCCTCATGGGCTCGGTTTTCTTTCCGGTCAGACGGGCAAATCCCTCCCGGAAGCGCTCGAGCACTTGCGGCAGAGCGCGACGGAGGCGGACATCGCGGCGGATCAGATCGTCAGCTGTACTTGTTTCGCGTCATCGATCGAGAGCGGAGACGCTTCACGGGGCGCGGTCCAGGCCGTTTTCCCGAAGACCGCCATCAACGTCGTGCAAGCCTTACGCGACCCAGTGAGTAACACGAACATGTGCCAGGCCATTGCCCAACTCAGCCATCCGCCGAAAGAGAGCCCTCTCGTTTGGCTCAAGACCCCCCATGTGAGTCTCGTCAACTCTCCGCGGCTGGTCTTTACCGGTCTGCAACTGAGCTTTGGTAATTATCTCGATGATGCCCGCGAAGCCTTCGCGCGTCTGCAGCGGGCAGCTTCGGCCCTGCAAGCTTCGGACGCCCCCGTCCAGGTGAACGCCTTTTCGCTGGATCTCACCGCCGCTGCCGCGCTTCGAAAGAGCACCTCCTTTCCAGCCGTCGTTTTCACGGTACAGACGGTAGAAGGACTTCCCTCCGTCGATGCGTCTGCCGGTATCGAAGCGATCCTCGCGCCCGACATCTCTCAGCCGTCTATCTTTCAGCGCTAACGGACGGTTCTTGTCATCGAGCCCCAACCGAAGCTTTACTGGCATACCCTACCCGCGTTGGGCGCTACAATCTGTCCTGGATGACTCCTCTCGTCGCAACCTTCGGCGAAGTTATGCTGCGCCTGTCGCCGCCCGGCTTCGAACGTATTCTGCAGTCCCCGATCTTCCAGGCCACGTTCGGCGGAGGAGAAGCTAACGTAGCCGTGTCGGTCGCCCACTTAGGGGGAAAGAGCCGTTTCATCACGGTTCTGCCGACTTCGAATCCGCTGGCTGAGGGCCTGGCCGGAGAGCTTCGTCGGTTTGGCGTCGATGTAGACCGGATTGCGTATGGTCCGGGCCGGATGGGTCTCTACTTCGTCGAGGCCGGCGCTAACCAACGGGCGTCCAAGGTTCTTTATGACCGCGATCACAGTGCGATCGCCATCGCCAAACCGGGATCCATCAACTGGAAGACGGCCCTCGAAGGTGCAACTTGGTTCCACATTACTGGAATTACGCCCGCCATCAGCGCCAGTGCCGCGGAACTCTCGCTCGAAGCGCTCCGTGCGGCCCGGGAACTTGGCATTCAGACCTCTTGCGATCTGAATTACCGCAAGAACCTATGGAAATGGGGGAAGGCGCCGACCGAAGTCATGCCCGAGTTGGTGAAGCTGACGGATGTTTGTATCGCCAACGAGGAAGACTGCCAGAAGTCGATCAACATTCACGTCGATATCGACGTGGAATCCGGCAGTCTGGAACGTGAGAAATACTCCGAACTTGCCGACCGGGTTCTCAGTACCTACTCCAATTTGAAGAGCCTGGCCATCACCCTCCGCGAGTCGAAGAGCGCCTCGCACAATGGCTGGTCGGCGTGCCTTCACACGCGCGATCGGTTCTATCTCAGCAAACAATACGAAATCACCCACATCGTCGACCGTGTGGGAGCGGGCGACAGCTTCGCCGCGGGCCTCATCTACGGCATGAACAGCGGGAAGGCGCCCGGCGAGGCTTTGGAATTTGCTGTTGCTGCGTCGTGCCTTAAGCATTCGGTGCCGGGCGACTTCAATCGTTTCAACGAGTCCGAGGTCAATGCGCTTGTTTCGGGCGGCGGATCGGGGCGGGTGCAGCGTTAAGGCGAATGCGGCGAAACCACGGGCGCTTCGCTACGTCCTGATCTCTGTATAATCCAGACAGGCAATCCCTTCATGCGTTTCTGTATTCTGGCGCGGGCAGTGACCGCTGTCGTTCTTGGTGTGTTCCTGCTACCTGCCTCCTCCGCACAGGAGCCGAAACCGGTCACGAAACCAACTGTGCAGGCGAGCGAGTTGGGCAAATCGAAGCCGGGTGATTCCGGAAAGTCGACTTCGAGTGATTCAGGGAAATCGAATTCCAACGATGCCCAGAAGCCCGGAACGAGCGAGACCACGGTGAGCGTAGCCCCGGCGCCGGCGGAAAAAACCGAGGCGTCCGGGAAAGAGACAAAGCCGGATGGAAGCGACAGCTCAATACGAGTGACGGTCAACGAAGTCATCGTTCCAATCACGGTTACGGACGAGAAGGGCCGGTTCGTTTCGGATCTCGACAAAAAGGACTTCCAGGTCTACGAAGAGAATAAGCTACAGAACATTCAGTACTTTACGCGCGAACGCAGCCAGCCGGTCGTCATCGGATTCCTGCTCGATCTGAGTACGGCGAGCAGAATTCACTGGAAAAACTATCAAAACGCCGCCTCGGAGCTGGTCCAAACCCTGCTGACCGGCGACAAGAAGTATTCGGGTTATCTGATCGATTACGCGCAAGACGCGGAAGTAGCAGTGAACACGACCAACGACCCGGAGCCCATCGTCGAGAAGATCCGCACGCTCAAGCCCGGCGGTGGAGCGGCGCTGTACGATGCGATCTATCTTGCGTGCACTAGCCGCAAACTTGTCAAAGGGGAACCCATTGAGCCCCGGCGGATCATTATCATCATTGGCGACGGCCACGACAACTCGAGCAAGCATTCGCTCAATCAGGTCATCGAGCTGGCACAGCGCAATCTGGTCACCGTTTACTGCATCAGCACCGCCGCCTTTGGCTTCGCAAATGAAACGGACGATACGCTTGTCCGGTTAGCCCAGGAAACCGGAGGCCGCGTGGTCTACCCTCTGGGCGATGTTTACAAAGACACAGACGGCTATCTCTCTCACCCATCGGACGACGGCAACTATGCCCTGACGGTCGGAACCGGAGCCTACAAATCAGCGGTGGACGGGCGCATGTACCATGCCATTTCTGACATCGCCGGCGAAGTGACCATGCAGTACATCATCCGCTACATCTCCGATACTGAGTCGAGCAAGGCGTATCGGAACGTGAAAGTCGTCGTGGATCTGGGCAATGTGCGCGTTCGAGCCCGCAAGGGCTATTACGCTGCCACCCCGTAGTACTCCCCTGCGTGGCTGCGCTTCAGCCACGGACGCCTCCGCCGCGATAAGCTGGTCTGAACATGTCCGCTCGGGTCTTGAGCTTCGCTGCCTACGCTCCCAAAGCGGGACAGTACTCGCTGCTGCTATCCGACCTGCCCCAGCGCGGCGTCCAGACAGTGGGCGTTCTCTTGCTCGATCCCGCTACAGACCTTCTCTATCTGCGTCTGCGGCGAGATTGGGAACGGGTGGCCAGCGAAGAAGACGCCGAAGTGCTGGCGGAGCTGGAAGACGATCTCCAGGCACTCAGCCGGGAACGGGGCGGTACAGCGGTTCTTGAATACCTGGAAAACGATGCTTCGAACAGCCTGCGCGTCACCGATCGTGAAGCGGTCACGGTACGTGATTTCGACAAGAAGTTGAGCGAGCTGTATCGCGAGCACGTTCCCTCGCAAGTCCTGCAATTCCGTACGCACCTGCCCCGCTATTCGCTTGCCGTTGCGGCTGGGCCTTTCCTGACCAATCCCGAAGATGTGCAGGCCGAAGAGTGGCTCGAAGTGCCGCCCGATGTGCGGCTCGATGAGGACATGTTTGTCGCAGAGATCCGCGGCCAGTCGATGGAACCGAAGATCCCGAATGGCAGTCTGTGCGTGTTCCGCAGAAATGTAGTCGGGTCGCGGAACAACCGGCTGGTTCTGGTGCGCAACTCAGAACTGGCGGACGACAACCAATACACCGTCAAGCGTTACAAAAGCGAAAAGCGAGTGACCGAAGACGGATTCGTTCAAACCCGCATTCGTCTCGAAAGCCTCAACCCCGGTTATCCCTCCTGGGATCTGGACCCGGAAGAAGATAAGTACCAAATCGTGGCCGAGTTCGTTCGGGTCCTGGAATAGCCTTTACTTGTCTTCCGGTTTTCGTTTCTTTTTTTTGCCGCTTGCGTGCTCCACCGCCAGCCCGAATTGCAATTTCCGTTCGACGGGGTCGGCGCGATCCAGCCGAACACGCACAGCATCGCCGATTCCGAACGATTTACGGCTGCGTTCCCCAACGATTCGTCGCCCGTTCTCCTGATAAACGTAGCGGTCACCAGGCAGACTCTCGATCGGAACAAGGCCCTCGATAAAGAGTTCGCTCAGCTCGACGAAGAAGCCGAACCGAGTGGCGCTGATGATCAAGGCGTCGAACTCGTCGCCCACCCGGTCCTGCATAAATTTGACCTTCTTCCACTCGATCAGCTCGCGCTCGGCTTCGGCGGCGCGGCGTTCCGTGAAGGACGTATCGTCGCCCAATTCGTGCAGCGTTCCGGGCTCGAGCAGTGCCCCGCCCGTATCGAGGTAGTGGCTCAGCACGCGATGAACGATCAGATCAGGGTAGCGGCGGATCGGCGATGTGAAATGCGTATAGTTGGAAGCCGCAAGAGCGAAGTGCCCCTCGTTGATGTTGCTGTAGCGTGCCTGCTTGAGTGACCGCAGCATGAGGTAGCTCAGAATGCGCTCTTCAGGAGTTCCGGCGATCTTCGCGATCAGCTTCTGATAATTTCTCGAGGAGATGTCGAAGTTCTCCTGAGGCATCACCCGTTCCTTCCTTACCTTCCGGCCATCCCGCCGCTTTTCGGCCACGGGAAAGCGCTTGACCGGGATCGCACCGACTCCCAACGAATAGCCGTAGTGCGAAGCAATCTCTTCAAACGAAAGCACGCGCTTCGCGTCAGGGCGCTCGTGAATGCGGAACAGGCTCGGAATCCCGAGCGCCTGGAGGTGTCCCGCCACTGCCTCATTCGCAGCCAGCATGAACTCCTCGATGATGCGATGGGCAATGTTTCGCTCGGCGCGCCTCACGCCGACCATCTGCCCGGACATATCGAGTTCCACGTTGCTTTCGGGCATATCGAAATCGATTGAGCCCCGCTTGGTCCGTTTCCGGTTGAGGATCAGGGCGAGTTCGCGCATCTGCTCGAAACGGTCGGCGAGAGGCGCATAATGCTCCCGCATGGCCGCATCGCCCTCGAGCAGTCGAAAGACGTTCGTGTACGTCATCCGCTCCGCACTACGTATGACCCCGCTCGTGAAGTCCTGCGCCACGACGTCGCCTTTGCGATCGATCTCGAGAAGCGCCGAGAGGACCAGACGATCTTCCTTTGGGCGGAGCGAGCAGATATCCGTCGAGAGTTCGACCGGCAGCATGGGCACGGCCCGATCGGGGAAGTAGACGCTCGTGCCGCGCAGCAGTGCCTCTTTGTCGATCGGAGTACCGGGCCGGACGTAATGGCTGACGTCGGCGATATGCACGTGAAGCGCGAAGTTGCCATTGGCAAGTTGATCGACCCAGACCGCATCGTCGAAGTCGCGGGCGGTTTCTCCGTCGATCGTGACAACCGGGAAGGAACGAAAGTCCCGGCGGCGCGCCAGCTCATGTTCCGGAATGTCGTTGGAAAAGCTGCGGGCCTGCTCGATGACGTCGGGAGGGAATTCGTGCGGGAGATGGTGCTTGCGAATAACGATCTCGACATCGACGCCAAAATCGTCGGCATAACCGAGAATCTCGATGACACGCCCGACCCCCGAGTCTCCATTCTGCGGGAATTCGAGCACTTCGACGTTGACGATTGCGCCATCCAGGTCCTCGACGGTCTTGAACTCGCGCGGCGCAACGCCCACCCGGTCGACCGCGCGGCGACGCGTGGGTAATTCCATACCTTCCGGGATCGAAATCCATTGCTGAATCCGATCGTCCGCGGGCACCACGAAGTTGCCCCGCTTGCGGATGCGAAACTCGCCGACGACGCTGACGTGGGCGCGGCGGAGGATGCGAACCAGCTCTCCCTCTGCCCTTCCCTCGCCGCTGCGGCGCGTCACGTGCACGAGCGCACGATCCGCGTGCATACCCTTCGCGGCTTCGCCCGGAGGCAGAAATACATCCTCGCCAGCTGTTCCACCGACCGGATCAGGAATCAGAAAGCCGAAGCCGTCGCGATGGATGGACAGCCGGCCGGTCACGTAATCGGAGTTTCCCCCGGTAGCCACAAAGTGCCCCGAACGGAGTTCGACGAGAAGCGCCTTTTCCGTGAGCCGGTCCAGCGCGTCTTCGAGCGAATCCCGGTCCTCTCCGGTTAAACGCAGCTCTTTAACCAGCTGCTTATACGTAGCTTTGCCATGAGGGAGGTTGCGAACGTGCTCGAGCAGGCTGCGATCGGTGAACTGCGCCTGCGCACCGCGGAGTTGCTTGGGCACTTCCAAATTATAGGAGCCACGGGGGGGTCTCTGCGTTCCCACCAGTCGTAGAGCCACGAACGCCAGTGATTTGGCGAACAATTGAAGGAATGGCTAGTCGGCAGCGCTGGATCACCCCCTGCTGAAGCCACCGACCCGGCTCCACGAAGTGCGATCCAGACATCGCTCTGCTGCATCGCAGTTTGTGGATCGCGCCGCTGATCATCTTCGGAATCTTGGGAGTATTCGCACGCCTCTTTTCTCCCGGACGGTTGCATAGGTCTATCGCCGCAGTTCTCGGAGCCGCGCCGACAATGAAAGCACGCGCTTGGCAGTGTCGGCAAGCTGGGCACCAAATTTGGATGCATGACGTGAATCGCTTGCCAGCATTCACACACTTTGGCGTGCACGCCTGCGCTCACAATCATCACGGCCGATCGGATCATCGCGCCAGACATTGTGAACGCGCCCACTCTTTGAATACAAAAACTGAATGAGGTATCCAATACGATGCTCATCACCTCGCCGTTAACACAAGAGTCTTACGTGCGAAACGGGAACCAATGTGCGAAAACTACGAAAAAATGCGTCTCTAACAGACAGGAGGAGACAGTATGAAAAGCATATATTTAGCATTTTCAGTTTTCGCTCTTTGCTCATTGCCGGCGCTGCCGCAGTCGGCAGCCTCTGGAACGAGCGATCAGAATTTCGTGGAGTTTGCTGCGCAGACGGATATGACCGAGGCTCACCTTGGCCAGATGGCTGCTGAGCAGGCGACGGGTCAGAACGTAAAGGACTTCGCGCAGATGCTTGTAACCGATCACACAAACGACTACAAACAGCTGGCCACGGTTGCGGGGAAAGCAAACATCGATGTTCCGAAAGGGCTTGACGCTGCCCACAACAAGATGATCGCGCCGTTTGAAAAGTCAAAGGGCGCGGCGTTCGACCACCGCTACGCTCACGAGATGGTCCTCGGTCACGAGAAGGCTATCGCGCAATATAAACAGGAATCGGAAAAGGGAACCAACGCCGATCTGAAGGCGTACGCGACACAGGCTCTACCGACCCTCGAGAAGCATCTTCAGGCCGCAAAGGAACTGACATCTGCAAAGGGAGCGAAGAAGTAAACGGAGTTCCAGGATTCACAGGTCTATCCGTCCGTTTCGCTTGGCTAGAGCGCGCCGTTTAGCATCGGGCTTCCGTAGCGACCGGAAGCTCGAAGCTGGGTGAAACTCCAGTTACACTCGTACGGTTTTCAGCGCCTCCAGCACGCGCTCGTCGCGGAAGGGAACTCTTCGGATCCGGACGCCCGTCGCGTCGAAGATTGCGTTCCCAATGGCCGCAAGCATCGGCTTGAGGGAGGCCTCACCGGCTCCATAGGGCGGCAGATCAGGCCGGTCCGGATTCGGATCGCCGTTCACCAGAACGATATCGATGCGCTCGGGAATGTCTTCATGGCGGAGCGTCTGGTAGGAAAGCCAGTCGCGGCTGGTCACCTTCTCGGTATCGAATTGAACTTCCTCTCGAATCGCGCGGCTCAGGCCATGAAGCGCACCGCACTCAACGGTGTGACGCAGATTTTCAGGATTCACCACCAGGCCGCAATCGTGTGCGCACACCAGGCGCTTCGCCCAGACATGACCTGTTTCGCGATTCACTTCGACCTCCGCGATCTCCGCCACAACGGTCTGCCCCCGGAATGAATATGCGATGCCGCGCCCGGTCAGGATCTTGTCTTTCCCGATTGGCTTCGGGGAAGGCCGCGAATCCCAGCCGTAGGTCTCCCCGGCCGCTTTCAGAACCGCAATGGAACGCGCGCGCCGGAATCCATCGTCGTCGTTCGTGTCGGCAGTGAGCATCTTCAGGCGGAATTCCAGCGGATCAGCCTTGGCCGCTGCCGCCGCTTCGTCGATGAACGATTCCGCGGCGAAGGTGGGCTGGGGGCCGTTCGGATCACGCAGGTTGCCGGTGCGAAGCGGCGTTTCCCACAGGCTCGGCAGGCCTACTACCTCTCCCACCATTTTGCGGTTCGGGATGGCGTACATGTCAGACGGCATGGCGGCACTGCCGGAGCCGGGTTTTGCCCGCCTTGATCCCATGAGCTGTGCAATCAGGACCGTATCCGGCTCGTTGTATCCCACGTGATTGTAATCGCACGATCGGGCGTGGAAGTTATAAGCGACCAGGTTGCCCGCGTGATCAAGAGCCCCGCGCATCTTCACAAGAAAGGCCGGACCTTTGGTATCCCACGCCGTCTCCTCTTCTCGCATCCACTGCATGCGCACGGGCCTGCCGATCTCGCGTGCGATCCAGGCCGCCTCGAAAGCCGCGTCCTCCGCCGCCGAACGACCGAAGCCCTGGGGACCCATCATCCAGATCACGCGCACGCTGTCGTGCGGCATGCCGAGAAAGGTGGCCACACCTCTACGCATGCCGTAGGACTTCATGTCGTTCGTATAAACGGTCATCTGGCCGTTTGAAGGGTCAGCTAACGCATGGGCCCCGGAGAACGATGTGTGTCCCTGAAACGGTATTTCGTATTCCGCCTCGATGATTTTTGCCGCGCCCGAAAACGCCGCATCGGGATTTCCCACCACCATGGGTCCGGATACGGGCGCACGCATCTCCGGATTCGCCGCGGCAGGAGGTCGGGATTGCGGAACCTGTATGGCTGAACCTGCGGCCGCCGAAGCCGGTCTCGATCTCTGGTTGCGTAGTTCGGAATCTCCCTCGACAGCGGGTCTCGATTCCGGTTTGGACTCACCCGTGCTGGCCGGCTTAAACTCCGAGGCAGACGTCCCGGCGGGGGTCGCTGTGCGCATATATTTGAAAAGCTCTTCTGATGCGGGGAACGGAGCTGTCGACGGCTTCTGCCACGTGGTCTTGAGCTGGCGCGCTGCTCGGATGGCCTGCTCTTCGCGCTCGCACACCACAGCCACGTAGTTCCCTTTACTCACCACTCTGATGAAGCCGGGCAGGCTTTTGACCGATGATTCATCAATGCCCGTCAGCTTCGCGCATGCGAACGGAGGTTTCACATTTCGCGCGTGAACCATGCCCGGCAGCTTGACGTCTACGGCCCATTTCAGAGAAGCGTCAACCTTCGGCGGAATGTCGTCACGATGAAGCGACTGGCCTGTGTACTTGAGCTCGGGATTCGATTTGGTCTTCGCTTTTCCGGCGACTGCGTTGACACTGTTGCCGCTCAACGTGACATTGAACTTTTTGCCGGCGATCAGTTCACCATAAGTGACACGTTTCGAAGAATCAGCTTTGACCGTAATTACGGCGTCGCTGACGGTTAATTGATCGACGGGCACTCCGAGGTGCGCCGACCCCATTTCGAGCAACACACGACGCGCTTCCGCAGCGACGCGACGCATCGGCCATGAATCTCGTTCGATCGCTGTCGAACCGCCCGAACCCACCTGGTCGACCGTGATATCGGTGCTCCCCATGATGCAGGCGGTTTTGTCGAAGGCGATGTCCAGTTCATCAGACATCAACTGGCGGAAGCACGTTCCGGTACCTTGTCCCGGGTCCGTCTTGCCGACATAAAACGTCGCCATGTTGTTCTCATGAATCACAATCCACGAGTCGATTTGATGGAAATCGGGATCGTGATACGGACCGGAACCGCGAGTTGCTGCGTTGTTCTGCGCCTCCGCCTCCGTC
This sequence comes from Bryobacteraceae bacterium, assembly GCA_045807925.1. Lineage (GTDB taxonomy): Bacteria > Acidobacteriota > Terriglobia > Bryobacterales > Bryobacteraceae > Bog-105. The sequence continues at coordinate 99,173 of JBJMGK010000062.1, forward strand.
ATTGCGGCTGATCCGAACACGCCAAAACTCACGGCGAGGAGTCCCGCGCTTTTGAGAAATCCGCGGCGATGCGTGACCAGGATCTGTTCGATCTGCTTTGGGATGCGGTCAGTCGAACTCACGCCACTACCTCCTTCCCGTCAGCAGGCGAAGCGTCGGCCATGGTTTTGATTGCACGTTTGATGGCGCTCTGAACCCGGAAGTAACTCATGCAACGGCACAAAGTTCCGTTCATCGATTCACGAATCTGCGCATCCGTCGGGTGCGGATTCTTGTCGAGCAAGGCCTTGGCGGTCATGATCTGTCCGTTTTGACAGAATCCACACTGCGGCGCCTGCTCATCGATCCAGGCCTGCTGCACGGGGTGCAATCTGCCGTTCGAAGACAGTCCTTCGAGTGTGGTGACTTCACCTTTGACTGAAGAAACAGGCGTAAGACAGGAAAAAACCGCTACGCCGTTGATGATTACTTTGCACGCGCCGCATTGTCCGAGTCCGCACCCGAAGCGGGGGCCCCTCAGGTCGAGGTCATTGCGGAGGACATAGAGTAGGGGCGTACTGGGGTCCACATCCACCGTGTGGGAATGGCCGTTCACCTTCAGTTCGATCTTGCTCACGATCCGTACTCCTTGATCACCCTGGTCTCAGCTCGATTGCAACCATATTATCCGTCGCTCGGAGGCCGTTTTGCGGTTTCGCCGCGAGTCGTCGGTGAAAGGTAGCCTGTGAAGTTCAGCGGGTGCTGAATACCGCTTTTCCGAGCACTTGCCGCCCCGAGCAACGGTAGCGGTGTTCCTCGGCGAGAGCTTCAGCCGCTTGCGGATTCGGGCTACTTGATCCGGTGTATGGCAGCTTCCGATACGCTTCGATCGAGATCTCCGCGCATGCGCCGGAGTTGGTGGCAGACGTCGACTGCCCGCTTTGTAACGGGATGCTCCGACTCCCACACAGACAGGACCATCTCCAGCATCTCCTCACACTCAAGCTGCAAGCGGCTGATGCTGTGATTCAACCTGGAGAGTCGCTCGAGCTTGGCAGATCTGCGGGTTGTCATGGATAGCTGCAAGTCAACAGAAGCATAACAAGGGCGATCGGGCAATACAATAAGTAGCTCAGTTCAAACGGGATAGAACGGTTGGGATACCCCGTGGAAACTCCCGACCCGGCATCGGAGATCATAGAGCTGATGCTTCCGAGACTCCTGCTCGCGAGTTGTCTGGCCGCCACGCTTTACGGTGAGCGTGCGCCGGACTTCCCACCCTTCGATTCCTGGAGGCGCGCCGTTATCTCCGGAGACGAGAAAGCGCTTGCCGAGCTATACAGCCACCGGCCTCCTGCCCGGATCCTCCGGGGCAAAACGGAGTTATCGGACCTCACAGACGAATGCCGCTACTGGACGAGCCTGAAAGCTGCGGGGCTGTCCTCCGTGAATCCGAAGCTGCTCTCCCTGAAGATGGGCGACGGAAAGGCTGAACTTGTAATCCGCATCGACGCCAAAGCCGGCGATAAAAACGTGGTTGGACCTGTCGCTCAGTTGTGGGTGCAGCAGCTTGATGGATGGCACATCGCGATCTCTCAAACCTCAGGATTCGGAGTGGAATCTGCACGCACCTTGCCGGAGTCTGCGAAACCCAACCCCACCTTATATCCACCACCGTATCGAGCCCAGTCGGACCTCCGAGCGGCCCTAGCGACGGCCGGGCGCGAGCACAAACGCGTACTTGTCGTTTTCGGCGCAAACTGGTGCTACGACTGTCATGTGCTCGATGCGACTTTCCGCTCGCCTGGGTTCGCCACTCTGGTGAACCAGAACTACGTCGTACTGCATATCAATATCGGCGATGAAGGGAAAGACAACAACGACCTGGCTCAAAAGTTCGGCGTCGGGCTCGACCGAGGTGTGCCGAATCTCGCAGTGTTAGATCCGGATGGGCGAACCTTGGTGGCTCAGCGCGGCGAGTTCGAGGCAACAACGAGGATCGGGCCCAGTGACGTTCGAGCGTTTCTCGAAAAGTGGAAACCGAAGAGAGCGGCAGTACACGAGATCGCGCCGGGAGATGACGAGTAAGCCCGCTTGCAGCGTTACCATAGGTGAGCACTGGTTCGATCATGATCTTTCGCTTAGCAAGCTCTGTCTTATTCACATCCGCGGTCTTCGTTGCCGGGTACTGGTTCGGATCGGGGAGCACACCTGTCCAAGCCCAGACCCAGAATCGGGTATTCGAACTGCGTACGTATCACACGCCGGAAGGTAAATTGGATGCTTTACTCACCCGGTTTCGCGACCACACGGTTGAGTTGTTTAAGAAGCACGGGATGACCAACATTGGATATTGGGTACCCACGGATGAGCCACTCAAGGGCAAAACGCTCATTTACGTGCTGGCCCATCCCAACCGCGAAGCAGCCAAAGCGAGTTGGGCCGCCTTCCGCAGCGATCCCGAATGGAAGAAGGTCGCGGCAGCGTCAGAAGCAAATGGCAAGATCGTAGAGAAGGTCGACTCCGTCTTCATGGAACCAACAGACTTCTCAATGATGAAGTAGGCCGGCGGAGTCGGACATTCGAGCACTTGCAAACGTACTTGCGCGCATAGCTCGTGTCTAGAGTCCACAGGTCATCCTGGGGAGCGAGCCGGGCCAGGCAGACGGCCTTCGAATCCGGGCCCGGTTCGTCGCTTCCCGTCTCGAGGGCAAAACCCTCAACAACGCGGCTGAACTCAACCTGTCCATTCCCGACGGGAACGGGATCCGTGCCGGTCTCGGTGTAACGTAGCATCACGAAGCAGCGCTGCTGGGGGCAGGTCTTCGTGTCTACAACTGTGGGCCGGTCCACGATGATCTCGTTTCCGGTGGGATCAAGCGCAAACCCGGGTGAAACGAGAACGGTGCCGTTTTCGAGCGCTACATCAAGTCCCGCCACGATTCCGCTCCCGTAGACGTTTCGGTTGAACAATCTCCGTTTGCCCAATTGATAGTCCTGCTCGGCCTCAAAATCGTGAACCGTTAACATCTGACCAGAAAAGAAGCGGAGTCGCTTAACAGGATGCTGAAAAAGGGTTCTGAGAGGCTTCCATAAAGTCAGATCAGGGGATCTCCAATGTATACCCAAGCTCAAACGATCGCGTATACAACGTTTCTGCAAGAAGTTGTTTTTGGTGTAACCGACT
>JBJMGK010000063.1:0-3923 GCA_045807925.1 Bryobacteraceae bacterium
CCGGGTTACCCAGCCATCCTGCTTTTGGAATGGCTCGATGTGGTGATATCCACGCAATCCGGCGCCGCCACAAATACATACACCACGCGAAAGCATACAGTCACTGCGGTGAAGAAATCACAAGCTACGATTGCGTGGGCATGATTTTTCACGAAGGTGGACCAGCGCTGGTCTCTTGATCGGTGTGGCCCTGGTCGTTGCTTGATGTATTTGGCCACGGTGCGCGGCGAGAGCCGAATCTGCAGCTTCAGCAACAGCTCATCGGCGATGCGTTGTTGTCCCCAGGTTGGATTCTCAGCCGCTAAACGCCGGATCAAGTCCCTGACTTCGGCGGTTACTGGTGGCCTCCCGACCGGTCTCGATTTCCAGCGCCAGAACAAACGGAACGCGTTGCGATGCCAGCCGATTAAAGTGGCTGGTTTCACAATCATCAATGCACTACGCCAGTCGAACCAACGAGCCAGCTTGGAGAATACAAACCTGTCGGCAGGAGTCGTGGGCATCGCTTTCTTCTCCCGTTCCCGGAATAGCGCCAATTGTTTGCGCAAGAATAGATTCTCAGCTGCCAGGGCCGTGCGGCGACGCCAGACACCGGCGAAGAAACTCAAACCGTCACTGACGATCGTGCGCAGGTTCCGAACCATCCTGGCAAGGCGGGTGAACACCTTCAACATCGTGCAATCGTCTCACGGTAACTCGCTCATTTCAGAGGCTGACGGGTTTTTGCGTAGGACAAGGATTCCGGCTACGGAGCACAACGCCAGAATCGCTGTCGGGTATCGCAGTGCGCCACTATAAATCACGCCAGGTAGCTCAACCGGACGCATGCATACAAAATAAAGTAGCGCGTTGATAAGAACATGCATGACAGTCACGGTATCTGCCGCTTCGTTCCGCTACAACTTGCAGGTCCTCAAGCCTGCGCCTCAGGATCGACTGGACGCGGTGGTAAATGTGATCGCAGATCGTACGAACTTCGTCGTCGATCATCTCGGCCGTATTGTGACTGTACAGTCGGTCGTCCAGGGAAGCAGTTGTAGGCAAAAATGCGGAAATTTGCGGGCGCTCGTAGGTTAGTTGCCCCATGCGTTCGCTCATCCCGAACCGGGTAACCATTTGGCGGAGCAGTTCCGAGGCCTTCTGAAGATCATCAGCAGCCCCCGTTGAAACGACTCCATGAAACGCGATTTCCTCCGCGCCGCGAGCCTCGCAAAGCCCCTGTGCGCGTTTGCAACACATCGCGATAAGGTCCATTGGTTCTCATGTACAGGCGTTCGGCTGTAGCGCTAGGCCGGCAGCATTGATTGAGCTGGTTTCCAGCCTTTGCGAAATCCTGAGTTTCTGATAGTGCTCGCGCCGAGCGATCAATTCGAGAACAACCCATGGATCGCAAGCGCCTTTCATCAACAGGCGCCCACAAACGATTCGGCAGGCCGAATGTTTTGATTCACGCGGAAGAAGTTCTCCGGGTCATATTTCGCCTTGATGGCTGATAGCCGAGCGTAGTTGCCTGCATACGCAGCGCGGATCCGCTCTTCTCCTTCCTCCATCATGAAGTTCGAATAAGCTCCGCCCGCTCCGAAAGGATGCAAAGCATCGTAATAGCCCCTGGCCCAATCCGTGATTTTTTGACGGTTTGCCGGGTCGGGGTCTACTCCGACAATCACTTCGCTCCACACGGCATCCCTATGGCTATATGCGGTTTCGGCTGGCGCAATACGACTCGCCTTCCCGTTTACCGGATACAGGTGCATCGTAGACTGCCAAGTGGGCAGAGCCGAGCCGTGTTCGATGTGCTTTTGGATGGCCTCATCGCTCAGTTCTTTAAAGAAGTCAGCTTTCCAGTACCACTGCAGGCCCGGAGGATAGAGGGGGTCGAACATCCCTTGCAACATGGGAAACGGCATCGGTACGAAGAACTCAAACGCAGGCGGGCGATAGCTCCGGAGCGGTTCCAGGATAGTGTTCGCTTGCTCCATCGAACCCTGATAACACCACACAATGCCGCACATGTTCCGGAGGTGCAGTTCCTCCGGGAAAGGCGGCCCGGGCGGCACGGCGAGCATTGCGAAAAAACCGTTCATTTCTTCCGGAGCCCGCGTGATGAACTCGCGGTACCACTTCATGATGTCCGCCGCATGTTCCAGATTCCAGAGCATGGGGCCAGCGCAAACGGTGTGAACGGGATGTGCCTGAAAAAGGAAAGAAGTCACGACGCCGAAGTTGCCTCCACCGCCGCGCACGGCCCAGAATAGGTCGGTGTTTTCCTCAGCGTTCGCGGTGACAAAGCTGCCATCCGCCAGAACCATATCGACAGACAACAGGTTGTCGATCGTCAGACCGTGCTTCCTGGTAAGGTGCCCCATTCCTCCGCCTAACGTCAGCCCGGCGACACCAGTGCTCGATATGATACCGGTCGGGACCGCCAAGCCGAACGCGTGCGTTGCATGATCAACGTCCCGCCACTTGGAACCACCTCCAACGAGAACCGTGCGGGCTAACGGATCCACTCGAACGTAATTCATCGGCGAGAGGTCAATGACTAGGCCGTCGTCGCAAACACCCAGCCCGGCGGCATTGTGCCCACCGCCGCGAATCGCGAGCTTCAGATCGCTCCGTTTCGCCATCCGTACGGCAGCCATTACGTCTGCGGCATCGGTGCATTTAGCCATTAACCTCGGCTTGCGATCGATCATCCCATTGAAGACTTTCCTCTCCTGTTCGTAGGTCGCATCGCCAGGCTCGATGATCATACCCTGGAATTGGGATCGAAACTCTGCGCTCGCTTGTTGCGGTGACATCATCTTCTCCTTCGCCGGCGTTTGCTATTTCAAACCGCCGTTATTGAAAGTTTGCGCGGCGCAGCGTTCTATAAGCGTTCTGCGAAGTTGCTTGCGACCGTTCCGTCGAGGAGAAAGAGTATCTTTCGCTGGAGTGCTACCGAACCGGACTGATGCGCTGCCTCCAACCCTCTTCGCAGGCTGGCCTGAGCCTGCTCAACTCTGCCCCCCGCCACCAGCAATTCACCTTCCGTGTAATGTAATTCCGCCAACGCCCAAGCTTCGCCATTCTTGTTCACAATACCGAAAGCCGTCGAAATATTAGCCAGAGCCTCACGAATCTGGCCAGCGCGTCCGAGTGTTTCAGCGAGTAATTTGAGATAGAACGATAAACGGAGTTTTGCTCCCAAGCGCCGCATTTGGTTCAGAGAATTGCGAATCTCTTCGATGCCGGCCGGCACATCGCCTTCGGCCGCTCGAGCCCAACCCAGGAGAACACCTCCCATCGCGAGATAGTAGGTGAATCCATACCGGCTGCATGTCTCCACGGCTTCTAGCGCGTGGTCAAAGGCGGCTCGGCTGTCCCCGCGGAAGACGTCGAGCATGGCGGCATAATCGAGCGCGATGGCTTGGCTGAATGGATGCCGAAGCCGCTTCGCTACTGCGACAGCCTCGTCTGCCTGAGCAACGGACTGTTCTCCGTCTCCGCACTGCCAGGCAAGATGGGCACGGTAAGCTCGGCAAAAGACCTCAATATCTGGTCCGGCGAACAAGTCCAGAACCGAATCGCTTGGGGCTCCGAACATTCGGAACGCCTCATTGATGTGTAGCATCGACGCCGGTATCTGGCCCAGATGAAAGAGGCTGCTTCCGAGGAGGAGATTGCCGAGGAGCGTGAGACGGGCAGCCGGCTCGTTTTCGGCTCGCCTCAGAAATTCAACGCCGAATCGCCTTGCAGCCTCCAAATCGCCCCGGACGATGTGGAACATCCAGGAGCCAGCGAGGATCACGAAAATATCGCGATGACCGAAGCGTCTCGAAAGCTCGAGAGCCCGTGCGTATGTTGTACCCACCTCTGTCGCTGAGTACCCTTCTGTGGTCACCAATACAGGACCGAGCATGACCAGGAGCGCTAGCTCCTGC
>JBJMGK010000064.1:0-39590 GCA_045807925.1 Bryobacteraceae bacterium
ACAAGCGCTCGCTGCGTACCGAATACAGCATCTGGAGCAATTGTGCGCGCAGTAACTTCTCGGGAGCAATCGAGGGACGCCCGATTTCCGAATACATCTCATCGAACAACGGCGACATCTCCCGCAGCGCTCTATCCACCATTTTCCGGATCGCCCGCAACGGGTGCTCTTTCCTCACCCGTTCGTCGGGCGAAAAATAGCTAAACATTCCGCTCTGGTTCTGGTCGCCGCCCCGCACACTACTTAGACGCTCACAACATTTCGCTCGTAACTTGTTCGATTGCTTTTTCCGCACACTGCTAGAACGTTTGGCGTCATTCGCGAAGGCAGTTTCGAATGCCGCTTCTTATACTGGCCCAACGCTAATCTAGAACATTGGACCTCTCCACATCCCTGCAATACGTCAAAGGAATCGGTCCAGCAAGAGCGGCCATGCTCGGTTCGAAAGGCTTGCTCACCGTTTCGGACCTGTTGTACTACGCCCCGTTCCGCTACGAAGACCGGCGAAACGTCAAGACGATCGCTCAACTGGCACCAGGAGAAAAGGCAGCTGTAATCGCGAACGTCGCCGAAGCAAAGCTGGCCCGCTTCCGGCGCCGAGCTCCCGGGCTCTTTGAGGCAACTCTCCGTGACGGAACGAGCGGCACCCTTCAGGCACGCTGGTTTCACGGCGAGCGCTACGCGGAAAGTCTGTTGCCCGATACGCGGGTCGCCCTGTTCGGGAAAGTAGAGCTGGACCGGTCCGCCGGCGACCGCGTCATGATCCAGCCTGAAATTGAGATCCTTTCGGGCGACGAAGAAGAGAGTCTCCACATTGGGCGGATCGTTCCGGTTTATGAAGCGGCCGGCAAGGTCTCGACGCGCATTTTTCGTAAACTCCTGCGGTACATCCTCCAGGAAGTTTCGATGCCCGACGATGAACTGCCCCGGAGTGTACGAAGACGCATTGAACTTCCGGAACTCGGGGAAGCGATAAATCAGGTTCACCTTCCCGACGCGAACGCCGACCTCCGCCTTTTGAACGAGTTTCGCTCACCAGGACAAACCCGCCTGATCTTCGATGAATTCTTCTGGCTTGAATGTGGATTGGCTATGAAACAGTCGAAGGCAAAAGCCGCCGCAGGAATCTCGTTCAAGGTGACCGATAGTGTGCGGGAACAGATCAAGAAGATGCTTCCCTTCAAACCAACCGGCGCGCAGCGAAGAGTCATGCAGGAGATCGCCGACGACATGAAGAAGCCGCACCCGATGAATCGCCTTTTACAGGGCGATGTCGGAAGCGGCAAGACGATTGTCGCGACACAGGCGGCCGTTGTAGCTCTCGAAAACGGCTTCCAGGTTGCGATTCTTGCGCCTACCGAAATCCTGGCTTCCCAACATCATCGCTACTTCAAGCATCTGTTGGAAAAGCTGGGCTATTCTGTCGCGTTGTTAACCGGATCCGGAACCGCCCGGGAGAAAGGGCAGATCAAACGCCTGTTGGCCGCCGGCAACGTGAAGGTAGTCGTAGGCACCCATGCTCTGTTGCAAGAGGATGTCGAATTCTCGAATCTGGGCCTGGCGATCGTCGATGAGCAGCACCGGTTTGGAGTGCGCCAGCGTTGGGAAATGTTTCGCAAAGGCAAGGAGGAACAGGTAGATGCCCTTGTGATGACAGCAACTCCCATTCCGCGAACTCTCGCCTTGACGATCTATGGGGACCTTGACGTTTCGACCATCGACGAACTACCGCCCGGCCGTAAACCGATTCGCACGAAACACGTCACGGAAACGGGTGTTGAGGGCGTTTATAGCTTCGTTGCTCAAGAGATCGACGCGGGCAGACAAGCGTACGTTGTCTACCCGGTTGTGGAAGAAACCGAAGCCAGTGCGGTGAAAGCGGCCGAACAGATGCATAAACATCTCTCGACAGAGGTGTTCCCTCACCTGTCGGTCGGCTTGCTGCACGGACGCATGTCAGCGGAAGACAAAGAGGCGGCCATGAAGAAGTTCCAGTCGGGCGAAACGAAGATCCTTGTGGCTACCACGGTGATCGAGGTCGGTGTCGATGTGCCGAATGCCTCCATCATGGTGATCGAACAGGCAGAGCGCTTCGGTCTCGCACAGTTGCACCAGTTACGCGGGCGCGTGGGACGCGGGTCCTACCAGAGCTACTGCATTCTCGTGACCGGTAAACTCAACGAGATCGCGACGGAGCGGATACGCACCATGGTCGACTCGAACGATGGCTTCTACATTGCGGAAATGGATATGAAATTGAGGGGTCCGGGTGAGTTCTTTGGAACCAAGCAATCGGGCGTGCCCGGGTTACGCCTCGCCGACTTGCTTCGGGATATCGACGTTCTCGACCTGGCGCGTAAGGAGGCTCGAAGTCTGCTCGAGGGTACCGACAACCAATCCGAACTCCGCGCGGTCGCGCGCTACATCCAGGAAAATTGGCAGCGCCGGTACGGGCTGATTCAGGTTGGCTGATGAGAATTATCGCCGGACGATTTCGAAGCCGGCTGCTTAAAAGCGTTCCCGGTCTGGCGGTTCGACCGACACCGGACCGGTTGCGTGAAGCGATGTTTAACGTTCTAACGGGACGCGTAGAAGGCCGGTCCTTTTTGGACGCTTACGCCGGGAGCGGCGCCGTCGGTCTCGAAGCACTGAGCCGCGGAGCGCGTCACGTGATCCTGATTGAGAAGTCACCCGCAGCCCTCTCGGTAATGCGGGAAAACGTTGAGTCACTGCAGGTGCAAGCGGAGGTAACGATTCTGCGCGGCAGTGCGGCAAGGCATCTTGAAAGCCACACCGCGGATATTGCATTTGTGGATCCGCCCTACGAACATGTCGCCCAGTACGACGCATCTTTGCAGGCTTTGTCGAAAACAGGGTGCGAACTCGCGGTCGCCCAGCATCCTTCACGCCTTACTCTCGAAAAATCCTATGGGCACTTCAAACGCCAGCGTATCCTGCGGCAGGGTGATAATTCGCTCAGCTTCTATGGAAAAACGGACAGCAGCTCAGCGAGCGAGTAGAAGGTGAACATCCATGACGTTTGTGCCCGTGGGGCCGGTCTTGATCAGGTCACCGAGAGCATCGAACACGGCATATGAGTCATTTCTCTCCAGGTGGCCCCGCAGGTCGTAGCCAAGTGCCTGAGCGCGACGGGCCGTCCCGCCATCCGCTCTTGCTCCCGCTGCATCGGTAGGCCCATCCGTTCCATCCGTGCCCGCGCTGGCGACTAGAACATCGGGCAAACCGTCGATTGCGATGGCAGCCGCAAGAGCAAATTCCTGATTTCGACCGCCCTTGCCAGTCCCCTTTACGGTCACGGTAGTCTCACCACCCGCCAGGAGACAGGCCGGAGCCGCCAGGGGCGAGCCGTTGTTCCTCACCTCGCGCAGGATTTCCGCGTGCACTCGCGCTACTTCTCGCGTTTCGCCCTGCATTGTGCTGGAGAGGATGGACGATTTGTAGCCGAGGCTCTTCGCTTTGTGAGCGGCTGCGGCAAGCGCAAGCCTGCTACTGCCGACCACAAGGTTTTGGACCTCATCGAACATGGGATCGGAAGGCTTAGGCGTTTCGGGGAACTGACCCTCCTTGCCTCCCTCCAGCCGTGCACGGACCGGACGAGGGATGCGATCCCACAGTCCGTAGCGCCGTATCACCTGAATGGCGTCAGCAAACGTCGAGGTGTCAGGCGCAGTCAGGCCGGATCCGATGACGTCGAGAGGATCTCCGATGACATCCGAAAGCAGCAGGCTCACAACCCTCGCCGGGTAGGCCAAGGCCGCAAGCTGACCGCCCTTTAACAGCGAGAGATGCTTTCTGACCGCGTTGAGCTCGAAGATATCGGCTCCCGCTTTCAACAGCATGTCCGTCGCCTGTCCCTTTTGCTCTAACGTGATCGGGGGAACCGGCGCGGGCAGGAGTGCAGAAGCGCCGCCCGAGACCGCGACAATCAACAGATCGCGCGCGTTCAGTTCACGCAGGAAAGAAATAACAGCGGATGCAGCCTCGGCTCCGGCCCGGTCCGGTACGGGATGAGCGGATTGCAGGAGCCGCAACGTTTTCGGCAGCCTGCCACCATGACCGTACTTTGTAAGGACCAGCCCACCTTCCAACTCGGGACCGATGATTTCGGCTACCGCAGCGGCCATGGCCACGCCAGCCTTTCCGACGCCCAGGAACAAGACCCGATCGAAATTTCGCAGATCGTATCGGACTTCGGCCACCCGGAGACTGCTTCGGGTTTTGCGCAGATATCGCCGGACAGCATTTCCGGCGTGGGCCGCGTCGAAAGCAGCTTTCAGAATGAGACCGGCATCCCGGTGCAATCGCTTTTCGTTGGAGGTCACGGACTAAAAGATGGGCAGGTCCAATATACGACGGGTGATCTGTTGGACGTCATCGCAGTCGGCTTCCACCCTGAAATCAGCGCGCGCATAGTAGGGCCTTCGTTCTTCCATCAGTTGCGCTACACGTTCCGGGCTGGCGGCAAGAGGTCTGGTTCTGTCTCCGACAAGTCTCTGGTTGATCCGTTCGAGAGAACAATCGAGCCAGACGGTGTGTCCGTTGTTTTTCACCAGCTGCCAGTTATCAGATTGAAGAAAAGCGCCCCCGCCGAGCGCAATGACATACGGGTGTCCCCCTTGGATCTGCCGCACTTTCTTTCGGATCGCTTCGGTCTCTAACGCACGGAAGGCCTGCTCGCCCCGCGTAGCAAATATCTGACTGATGGTGGTCTGCTGCTCGGCTTCGATCTCGCTATCAAGATCAGAAAACCGCCAACCGAGCTCGGAAGCGAGTGCGCGGCCGACCGTGCTCTTCCCGGTTGCCATGAACCCCACAAGAAAGAGCCCGGGCGTGCGCTTTAGTGTCAGATCCACTCCTACGATCGTAAACTGCTCCAATCTGTTCTCGGATAATAAATGGTATGGATCCGCAGCTGCTTCCGATTTTCCCGCTGTCGCTCGTGCTGTTGCCCGGAATGCCGCTCCCTCTTCACATCTTTGAAGAACGCTACAAAGCTTTGATGGCCGACGTCCTGCCCGCGAATCGTGAGTTCGGCATTGTTTTCGCGAAAGAGGAAGGGATCGTGAACATCGGTTGTACCGCAACCGTTCAAAAGGTGGTTCGCCGCTATGAAGACGGGCGTCTTGACCTTCTCGCAAGCGGACAGCGCCGCTTCGAAATCGATTCTCTCAACGAAGATAAGCCTTATCTTCAGGCGGAAGTCGAGTACTTCGACGATGAGGCAGAAGAGGACGTTCCCAGAGAACTGAAAGAGAAGGCTTTGCTCGCGTTTGGGCAGTTGCGCGGCGAGGAAGAACCATCCGTCTCCCAGGCAGCCGCCAACAATCCGCGGCTAAGCTTTCAGATTGCGCGGCTCGTGAAGGATCTTGATGAACGCCAAACCGTTCTCGCGCTGCGCTCGGAAAACGAAAGACTGGAGCACCTCGTTCGCCTTGTCCCGGGGTACTTGGCTCAGCAGGAAAAGATAGCGCTCGCCAAGCGTGTTGGACCTTTGAATGGACACGCCAAGCATGTCGTCACGTCTTAATGGTTATCGACCCTCGCCAGTTCCTCATCTTTGATGCGGACGATACTCTGTGGGAGAACAACATCTACTTTGAAGATGCCTTCGAACAGTTTTGCTCCTATTTGTCCCACTCCTCCATGTCGCCTCGACAGATACGCGAGGTGTTGGATGAAATCGAGTTGGCGAACATCAAGATCCACGGCTACGGCTCGGTGAATTTTGCTCGGAACCTTTCTGAATGCTACCGCCGGCTCGCCGAGCGGGACATTTCCGATCGAGATCTGGAGGCAGTCAAACAGTACGCGTACGCCATCCTGGAAAGACCAATCGAACTGCTCCCTGGAGTAGTGGAGACCCTCGACGAACTCTCGTCACGGCACGATCTGACGTTGTTTACCAAGGGCGATCCGGAAGAGCAACGGCTGAAGCTGGACCGCTCGGGACTTGAAGGCCATTTCGACCATGTTGCGATCGTGAAAGAGAAGAATGTAGCAGCGTACCGCCAGCTTGCAGTTGATCGCAGCAGCGAACCCGAACGGACTTGGATGATCGGCAATTCGCCGAAATCGGATATCAACCCCGCTCTGGCCGCGGGCTTACGGGCGGTGTTCGTACCTCATCCGCGCACGTGGAGTCTCGAGCACGAAGAAGTGCCCGACGAGCACCCTCGACTGCTGAGAGTGGCAAGTATAGTTGACTTGACGAAGTACTTTTAACTTTACCTACCGAATCAGAGCTGCCGAGGACGAAGCGAACGACAACAGCGTCGATGGGAAGATGCCGAGGAGCAGAACACCTAAGGCACTCGCCCACAGCGCAATTCGCAAGCCCGGCGACACAGGAGGCAAGCTTGCCACGCCAGCAGCAGGCTCACGCATGTACACCGCCACGATGATCTTCAGGTAATAATACGCCGCGATCGCGCTATTCAGCAGGCCGATGATCGTGAGCCAGACCAAATGTGAATCAAGCGCCGCCTGGAAGATATAGAATTTTCCGAAGAAGCCGCTTGTCAACGGCACGCCGATCAGTGAGAAGACAAAGATGGAAAGCAGAGCGGCGATGGTCGGTTCCCTTCTCCCGAGTCCGGCCAGATCGTCGATCTTGACAAACTGCTCATTGCGCGCCGCGACATGACTGATGACCGCGAATGCACCGATATTCATCAGCGCGTAGGAGGCCAGATAGAACATGGCGGCCGCTAAACCGATTTGCGATGCGGCGGTCAGAGCAATCAATACGTAGCCGGCATGCGCAATGGAGCTATAGCCCAACATGCGCTTCACATTCGGCTGCAGAAGCGCCCCGAAGTTGCCGATGATCATGGTCAGGATTGCGCATCCCCAGGCAAGCGGAATCCACCGATTGCTCATGGGATGGAACGATGTCATAAACACGCGGAAGAACACGGCGAATGCAGCCGCCTTCGGTCCTGCCGACATAAAGGCGCTGACCGGTGCAGCAGCGCCCTGATACACATCGGGCGCCCACACCTGAAATGGAGCGATCGAGACTTTAAATCCGAATCCGACGAACAGAAGCGCTGTGGCGAGCCCGACGATCACGGAGATGTGCGGAGAGCGGTCGAGCACACGACGGATTTCGTCGAGGTTGGTAGATCCAACCGAGCCGTAGATCCAGGCAATACCGTACAGGAGAAACGCGGTTGCAAACGAGCCGAGGAGGAAGTACTTCAAAGCAGACTCATTGTTTCTGCGGTCATCACGAAGGTAACCAGCAAGGATGTAGGTCGCGATCGAAGAAATTTCCAGGCCGATGAAGACCATGATGAGATCCGTCGATGTCGCGAGGATGCACTGTCCCATCATGGAGAACAGGAGGAGAGCGTAGTATTCCCCGCTCTGTGCTCCTTCGCGCTCGAGATAGCTGAACGAGGTCAGGATGCAAAGGAAACCGACAACAAGCACCAGTCCCCGGAAAAATGTGCCATAACCGTCGTTGACGATCATGTCCTGAAACGCCGAACCGTGCTGTGTGTACGCCCAGAAATTGGCCACGAATGCGGCCGCGATGCCGACGAGCGAAGTGGCGCCGATAAGCCGCTTGCTCCCTTCCGAGGAGACCGCTTCGAGCATCATGATGACAATGCCAAAAACGGTGAGAAGGATCTCGGGCAGAAAGCGTAGGTACTCTACCGCATGAGGCTGGAAGTTACCGAGCACCGGAAGCCTCCGCAACTTGCACAGGTACGATCCGTTTTTGCAGATCCACCCGGTATTGATTACTAATGCTTGTTAAGTCCAAAAGGTGTCCTGTAGCCGAGGTAATCGGCGGCATGAACGACTGCGTGTATACGCCGAGCCAGACCATGAGGCCGATGAGTACCGCAACAGGCGCTAATTCTGCGGGCCGCAAATCAAAGCGCTTATGATGCTCCTCGTGCTGATGTCGAGTCTTGCCAAGAAACGTCCGCTGGTAGAGCCAAAGCATGTATGCGGCTGACAAAATCACGCCGATGGCGGCCCACACGCTCCAGGAGAAACGGACCAGTGCGGCACCTTGCAGAACAAGAAATTCGCCGATGAAATTGCAAAGCGTCGGCAGGCCGATGCTCGCCAGCATCGCAATCATGAAGGTAGTTGCGAGTTTGGGTGCAAAGTTTGCCCAGCCGCCAAAGTCCTCGATGTTCATGGAACCTCTGCGCTCTTCCATGTAGCCGGCCAGGATGAAGAGCGCTCCCGTGGAAAGTCCATGGGCAATCATCTGGTAAACCGCGCCATCGGCGCCTTGCTGATCGAACGTGAAGATGCCGAGGACGATAAAACCGAGATGGCTCACGGACGAATATGCCAGAAGCGTTTTGATGTTCGTCTGCACCAACGCGAGCAGCGCGCCGTAGATGATCCCAACGATTGCCAGGGCAGCGACCCAGCCGGCCGAGCGATGAGCACCGGCAGGCGCAAGAGGCAGAGCGAACCGAATCAAACCATAAGCACCCATCTTCGACATAACGCCAGCAAGCAGGAACGTCGCCGGCGCTGGCGCCTGGGTATAAGTAGCCGGCAACCACGTATGCAGCGGGAAGATGGGAACCTTGACGGCAAAAGCGGCAAAGAAGCCAAGGAATAAAAGCAGTTGTTGACCCGGGTCTAACGAGATTCTGCCCGAGCCCATACCGTTTGTCAGCTCCACATAATCGAACGTATTCGTCTGGCTGTGAAGGTACAAGATGGAGCCCAGCATGAAGACGGAGCCGAGAAAGGTGTAGACGAAGAACTTGACTGCAGTGGGCCCGCGCTGTCCGCCTCCCCATCCGCCGACCATCAGGTACATGGGAACCAACGCAACTTCCCAGAAGATGTAAAAAATGAACAGATCGACAGCGGTGAAAACGCCCACGAGGCCAAACTGAAATAAAAGCAGGAGCGCGTAGAAATTCTTCTGTCGCGTCTTGATCATGCTTCGCGAGATCCAGACCCCGATGGGAAGGAGTAGCGTCGTGAGAAGTACAAGCCAGAGGTTGACACCATCTACGCCGAGATGAAGGCGGATTTGCAGGCCCGGACTATCCACCCAAAGCCGGTTGATCTCGGAGGTGAATCGTGCGGGATTTTTTAGCACGGCGCCGATCAAGCCCAGGGAGATCAGAAACGTGATCAGCGTCGTCCCGAACGCGGTAGTGAATGGCAGCTTCGAATCCCTCGGCGCCCAGAGAAGGAGGAAGAAACCGATCAGAGGAAGCAGTAAAACGACCGCCAGCAAGCTCATCGAACGCCTCCCGCCCAGCCAAGTACGAAGATGACCAGGAGCGAACCGGCCAATATCCAGGTGGCGTAATTTCGAATGCTTCCGGATTGCAGTTGCCGGAGAAGCGAGCCCCATCCGCTCACAACGCGCGCCAAACCGTTCACAATGGACGAATCGATAAGGGTCTGGTCCACACCTCGCCAGAGCACCACGCGTGAGATTCCGTTTAGCGGTTTGACAACGGCGGCCGAGTAGATTTCGTCAACGTAATATCTATTCGAAAGCAGAGTGTAGAGTGGCCCCGCGGCAACTTTCATGTTTTCAGCAAGCGCAGGACGCGCGACGTAGAAGAAGAACGCGAGAGCGATCCCGATAATTCCGCACGTTGCCGAAATGACCATGGCCGTCGCGTTTTCATGTTCCGAAAGCGGGAAACCAGGAGAGAGCCAGCCCGGAATATTAATGAACCCGCCAGCGAATGAAAGAACGGCGAGGATCACCAGTGGTCCTGTCATGACCAGCGGCGATTCGTGGGCGTGATGATGACCTCGATAGGTCCCGAAGAAAGCGAGGAAGTACGCCCGGAACACGTAGAACGCGGTTAAGCCGGCGGTCAGAGCGCCGACCCAGAACATCCACGGCGCGTGCTCGTATGCAGCGGACAGGATCGCATCTTTGCTAAAGAATCCGGAGAAGCCCGGGAAACCCGAGATTGCCAGGCTCGCTACACCCAGCGTCACAAACGTGATCGGCATGGCTTTGCGTAGCCCGCCCATGTGACGAAGGTCTTGTTCTCCGCCCAATCCGTGGATCACGCTGCCGGCTCCCAGGAAGAGCAACGCTTTAAAGAACGCGTGGGTCATGACGTGGAAGATACCTGCCGAGTAGGCGCCCAATCCCACGCCGAGGAACATATAGCCAAGCTGGGACACGGTCGAATAGGCAAAGACTTTCTTGATGTCGTTCTGCACGAGACCCACGGTTGCGGCAAACACCGCCGTCAGCAAACCGACGACGGCCACCACGCCCATCGCGAGCGGCGCGTGATTATAGAGGAACGAGACCCGCGCCACCATGTACACGCCGGCCGTTACCATGGTCGCGGCGTGAATCAGGGCCGACACCGGAGTGGGACCGGCCATTGCGTCCGGCAGCCAGACGTAAAGAGGAAGCTGGGCCGACTTACCTGTCGCACCAACAAACAGAAGCAGTGTGATTGCCGTGATCACGCCCACGCTGGCTTCCGGGGGCATCGACGATACGGAAGCGGCAAGCTTGCCAAAATCCAGAGTCTTGAAGGCTACTACCGTCAACAGCATTCCAAGCGTAAATCCGAAGTCACCAATTCGGTTTACGATGAAAGCTTTGTTCGCAGCGTCGGATGCGAACTGCTCCCGGAAATAAAACCCGACGAGAAGATAGCTGCAGAGGCCCACGCCTTCCCAACCGACGAACATCAGGAGCAGGTTCGAAGCGAGCACCAGAACCAGCATGAAAAACATGAAGAGATTCAGATATGCGAAAAAGCGTGCGTAGCCTTCTTCGTGGCTCATGTACCCGATGGCATAAATATGAATCAGCAGTCCGACACCAGTAACAATCAACAACATCACGGAGGTGAGCCGATCAAGCAGGAGATCGAAGCCGACCTGAAAAAATCCGCTCTGGATCCAGGTGAAGTCGTGCTCAACGAAGGGCGTGTTTAACGGGTAGAGCCGGCTGATGGCAAAAACGACGTAGACAAACGAGACGGCGACGGAGAGAATCGCCGCAAGGTTGACGGCGGATTTCGATAAGCGCCCGCCCCAAAGGCCGTTGACGAGAAATCCAAGTAAGGGAAAGAGCGGAATGAGCCAGAGTGTCATGGACGATGTTTAGAGCTTCATGGAATCGACTTCGTCGATCTGCAGCGTCCCACGATTTTTGAATACAGTGAGAATAATTGCGAGACCGACCGCAGCTTCGGCCGCCGCGACGACCATCACGAAGAACGAATAGATGTGACCATCGATGCGGCGCAGTTCGTAAGAGAACGAAATGAAGCTGAGGTTTACCGCGTTCAGCATCAACTCGATGGACATGAACACCGTGATGACGCTCTTCCGGTATACAAATCCGGCAACGCCGAGAGCAAAGAGAATTGCACTGAGGATCAGATACCAGGCGATAGGAACGGGCGGAAGATGAGGCATGCTAGTCGATCTCTTTCCGGGCCAGGACAACGGCCCCCAGAATTGCGATCAGGATGAGCACCGAAATAACTTCGAAGGGAAGCAGGTATTCAGTGAAGAGCATTTGACCGATCTGCTCGGCTTTTCCCCCAACCCAGCTTCCAAACTCGACGGAGCGCATCGGGGGGAGAACGCCTCGGATTAGGAAGACCATCAGGGAGACAAAGGCGAGCAGCAGCGGAACACCGACAATCTGCGCGAACCAGGCCTTGTTGCTGCTCTTCTCCGAGCCGGCGTTCAGCAGCATGATGACAAAGATAAACAGCACCATCACGGCCCCGCCATAAACGATCATCTGAGCCATGGCAATGAATTCGGCGCCGAGGAGCAGGTAGAGAACGGCGAGCGAACCCATCACGCCGATGAGCGACAAAGCACTCGAAATAGGGTGTTTTTGAAAGACGAGATTAAAGCCGCAAACCACCGCGACGACCGCGAAGATGATAAAGAGAATCGTATCCACAGTGAATCGCCCCGTCTAAAATACCGCCACAAAAAAGGCGGTCAGTAGAAGGTTGATAAGCGCGCACGGGAACAAAAAGGTCCAGGCGAAATGCATCAGCTGGTCATACCGGAAGCGTGGCAGAGTTCCACGAACCCAGATATAGAGGAAAAGCAGAGCACCCACTTTGCTGACGAACCAGAAAATCGGAACGATCACCGGCTGCAGTAACGGGATGCAGAAGACGATCGCAAGCAGCAGGAATACCAGGCCGAACAAAGGAAAGCTGTACCGGTCGATCTTGCGCGCGGGCTGCAGGCCATGGAAGAAACAAATGCCTGCCACAAGCAGGAGCACGATCACTGGCACATAGTTCGAGAGCGGCGCCGGAAACAGCGGATGCCAACCACCCAGGAACAGCAACGTCGCCACGCAGGTAATCGTGACCATGTTTGCGTATTCCGACATGAAGAAGCAGGCGAATTTCATGCTGCTGTATTCGGTGTGGAATCCAGCGACGAGTTCGTTCTCCGCTTCCGGCAAATCGAAGGGAACGCGGTTGGTCTCGGCAAAACCCGCAATCATAAACAACAGGAACGAAAAGATCTGCGGGAAGGGCATCTGGAAGATATTCCAACGCGGTATAAAGCCGAGATAGTAACCGGCTTGCCCATCGCTTAAGGCGCGAAAGCTGAGGTGATTCGCGAGCAGCAGCGGAGAGACAATAGCCAGCGTCAGAGGCAGCTCATAGCTGATCATCTGGGCACTGCTCCGCAATCCGCCAATTAAGGAATATTTGTTGTTTGACGACCAGCCCGCCAGCGCAATGCCGTAAACGCTCACGGAGCTGATGGCTAAGACGAACAGGATGCCGACGTTCACGTCGGTGATCTGCATATAGGTCCGGACGCCGAAAACGTCGACTTCCGGACCAAACGGAATAATGGATATTGAAATCAGCGCCAACGAAACCGCAATGAACGGCGCCAGCAGGTAAAAGAATTTGTTGACGTAGGGCGGAAGCAGATCCTCTTTCGTCAGGAGCTTGAAGACGTCCGCGAGCGGCTGCATGAGTCCGTGAGGGCCAACGCGCAGCGGACCCGTACGCGACTGGATGTGAGCGAGAACCTTCCGTTCGACCCATTGCAGATACGCCAGGGTCGTCATGAAGACGCCAAAGACGATCGCAATCTTGATCAGGGTAACGAGGAGGTAGCTCACCTTTCCCGCCCCTTCTCTTCCACCAAAACGCTACCTTCGCGCACACCGATCTTTTTGGTCGGCTGGTCATACAGTTCGCCCGGCGATTCGATGACGGAGTTCAGCATGTTCGAGTATCTGCCGAGCGTGCCCGAAGTAAAGAGCGTATTGCCGGCCGAACGCACCAGACCGGGTGTGGATTGAAACGGCACCTGGCCGTTCAGAGGAACCGTATGCGCAGCGCCGCCGGTTTCCACCACCGCGAGCGGCACCTGGTAGCCGTGCACCAGCTGTCGAATCTGGCCGAAGATGGTCTCAGGCGAAGCAGGACCCACGTTCTCGCGCATCTCTTTCGCGAGGAGTGTGAAGATGTCGAGGTCCGGCTTGGCACCCATCGTCTTTGGACCGCGCGATACCTTCTGCACGTCTCCGCAGACATTTGTAACCGTACCGTTCTTCTCGTAAACGGAAGCCGCGGGGAAGACGACGTCCGCGCGCTTTGCGGTCTCCGTCAAGAACATCTCCTGCACCACGACAAACGCATTCGTGGCCGCCAGGCTATGCCGCGAGAGCGGGTTGGCGCCTACTATCCAGAGCGCATCCAGATCCGGAGCGCTCAAAATCTGGTCGTAATTCAGGCCGGGTTCAAGTCCAGCTTCGCTGACCGGGTGATAGCCAGGCAGCAGGTCAGGCGTCAAGCCCATATCCGACGCACCGCGCGAATTCGAGTAATCCACCAGGCAAACGTACTTCACCGGGATGCCGAGCGAATCGCCGAACGCGACCAACCGGCGAACCGCTTCGCCCTTTATTGCGGCTCCGAACAGGATGACGAGCCCCGGTTCGGCCGCAAGCTTTTCGCGCAGCGTCTCTAAAGATTCGAACTCACGACCATATTCAGCGCGGATCGTGGTTGCATAACTGTCTTCACGCACCGGTCCGGGCGTGACGGCGTAAACGTGTCCTTTATTCAGCCGCCAGTTGTTTCGCAGCTGGAAGGCAACGAACGGCTGCTCCTGCGCAAGGTCGCAGTCGATCACCAGCGCGGCCTTCGTTGTAAAGAGTTCCGAGGTGTTCGCAAGAACATTCGTGCGGCCGGCCAGAGCATCGAGCAGCGCGGGAACGTCACCCGTCCTGTGATGGTCAATGTTGGAGGTGCGAAGGATTTTGCGTGCAAAATTCTGGAGCACGAAATTCTCTTCGTTGGTCGTGTGATTAGAACCGATCACGGCGAATTTGGCATGTTTCGCACGCAGCTCGTTGAACTTCTTGGCTACGAGCGCAAGCGCTTGAGCCCACGACACCGGCTTGAGCTCGCCGTCCTTGCGGACGAGAGGAGCGGTCAGGCGGTCCGGGTGTTCGTTGAAATCGAAAGCGTACCGGCCCTTCACGCACAGGAACTCGCCATTGACTCCAGATCGATCGCGGTTGTTCGCCCGCATGATCTCCCCATTGCGAACTCCCAGAGTCGTTTTGCAACCGTTCGAACAATGAGTGCAGATGGTCCCAACGTGTTCCATCTCCCAAGGCCTGGTCTTGTACCGGTAGGTTCCGCTCGTGAGTGCGCCAACAGGGCAGATGTCGATACAAGCGCCGCACTCATCACACTCGAGGTGATCGCCCTTGTTAGGAACGATCTCGGCAGCCGCGCCACGGTTACCGACCCCGAGAGCGTTTACGCCGAGGCCTTCGCCGCAGATACGCACGCAGCGGTAACAGAGGATGCATCGCGGAGCATCGTAGAAAACGATCGGCGACCATTGCTTCTCGTCGACGTGGATCTTCGTTTCACGGAACCGCGACGCACCGGCTCCGTACCGGAACACCATGTCCTGCAATTCGCATTCGCCGCCCTTATCGCAGACCGGGCAGTCCAGCGGATGATTGGTTAACAGAAACTCGAGGGTTCCCTTACGCGCCTGTCGGACAACGGGTGAATCGGTGTGAACCACCATTCCCTCGGCTACCGGCAAAGTGCACGCTACTTGCAGCTTTGGCGTTTTCTCAACTTCGACCAGGCACATGCGACAGGCGGCCTGCAGTGACAGACCGTCGTAATAACAGAACGCAGGAATCGAAATGCCAGCCGACTTTGCGGCATTGATTAGAAGAGTCCCCTGCGGTGCCTGAAGTGCCTGACCATCGATCGTGAAATTAATCAGGTCAGCCATAAATTACGTTATCGTTCCAATCTCTTTTCAAGAAAGCTCTAGGCGAGAGCAAGCTCCGGCGTTTTCGCAGCCGAGGTCTTAGCCAGGTAGGCCTCGAACTCGTCCCGGAATTTCGTGATGAAACCCGTAGTGGGCATCGCGGCTGCATCGCCAAGCGCACAGAAGGTCCGCCCCATCATGTTGTTGGACAGCTCCGCGATCAAATCGATGTCGCTCTTAAGTCCATTGCCCTCGTGGAAACGTGAAAGAACCTTCTTCAACCACGTTGTACCCTCGCGGCACGGAATGCACCAGCCGCAACTTTCGTGCGCATAGAACTTAATTGTCCGGAGCGCCACAGCAACGATGTCGGTGTCCTCGTCCAGAATGACAAGACCGCCCGAGCCGGCCATTGTCTTCGCCTTAGCGAGCGAATCAAAATCGAGCAGAATGTCCGTACACTCATCCGCCTTCAAGACGGGCGACGAGGACCCACCGGGAATAACGGCCTTTAACTTCTTCCCGTTCCGGATTCCGCCGCAAACTTCGTCGATGAGGCGCATGAGCGGAAATCCCATGGGCAACTCGTAAACGCCAGGCTTGTTGACATGCCCGGAAACGCATGTCAGTCGTGTACCGCCGTTCTTCGGAGTCCCGAGTTCCGAATACCAGCCGGCCCCATTCCGGAAGATGACCGGAACAGAAGAGTAAGTCTCGCAGTTGTTCAGGATGGTCGGGGACTGGAACGCGCCTACAACGGCTGGGAACGGCGGCTTCAGTCTGGGTATCCCGCGCTTACCTTCCAGTGACTCAAGAAGAGCCGATTCCTCGCCGCACTCATACGCGCCCGCGCCGGTATGCGTGTAAAGATCGAAATCCCAGCCGGTGCCAAGAATATTCTTTCCCAGAAAACCACGCTCATACGCCTCTGCGATGGCGCGCTCGACAATATCGATCAGATAACGATACTCGCCACGGATGAACACATAACCCTTATTGGATTTGATCGTCCATCCAGCGATCATCATTCCTTCGATCAGTTGATGAGGATCGTTCTCCATCAGGAGCCGGTCCTTGCAGGTTCCTGGCTCGCTTTCGTCGGAGTTGCAGATGACGTAAGTAGGCTTACCCGTCGTTCGCGGGACGAAGCTCCATTTCAAGCCGGTAGGAAATCCGGCGCCCCCGCGGCCACGCAGATTCGAAGCCTTGAGCTCGTCGATGATGGCTTCGGGAGTCATGCCGACGACCTTCTTGATCGCAACGTACCCGTCGTTCTCGAGATACGTATCGATGGAAGCGGAATTAGGAAGGTCGAATCGTTGCGATATGACTCTGACTTCCAGCGGGCTTGGTTCGTTATAACGCATTTCGATTTACGAGGCTTTCCGGTATGTACCGTCCTGAAGGGCTCGCATCAATTGATCGAACCGCTCCGGGGTCACAAAATGGTGAAAATCGTAGTTGATCTGAATGGCAGGAGCCCAGGAACAGGCGCCCATGCATTCCACTTCTTCGAGCGAGATGAGGCCATCTTCCGAGACTTGCTTGTTCTTCAAGCCGAGGCTACGGCTCGCGTGCTCGTACAACTGTTCTGCGCCGACAGCCTGACAGGCAATGTTGGTACAAACCTGAACGTGATATTTACCGAGAGGCTTGCGATGAAGCATCGAGTAGTAACCGATGACTTCATCAACTTGCAGTGGGGTCACGTTACAGCGACGAGCCACTTCCTCGACCAAGTCTTGCGAGACGTAACCGATTTCGTCCTGGCCGTAGAGCAGTAAAGGAACAACAGCGGATCGTTGCCGTCCTGGCGGGTAACTGCTGAGAATCTTTGCGAATCGCTCTTCGAGCGCCGGCGAGAAAGTCATAGCGCTATCGGTCGACGTCTCCCAGCACGAAATCCATACTGCCCATAATGGCGATCGAGTCTGCAATTAACACGTTCTCGAGCATTGCTCCCAAGGCCTGTAAATTCCCGAAGCTCGGAGTTCGCATAAACACTCGGTGGGGCTTGGCTGTGCCATCGCTGACGACGTAATAGCCCAGTTCTCCGCGCGGCGACTCAACAACCTGGTACACCGAGCCGGCGGGCACGCGGAAACCTTCCGTCACGATTTTGAAGTGATAGATGAGCGACTCCATCTGGGTCTTCATCTGTTCCCGGTCCGGAAGCAACACATGAGGAGCATCGGCCTGCCAACGGCCAGAAGGCATTCCTTCGATAGCCTGGCGCACGATGCGAATACTTTGGCGCATCTCCTCCATGCGAACTTCGAACCGCGCATACACATCGTTGGCGGTTCGCGTCGGGACTTCGAAATCGAACTTCTCGTAACTCGTGTGCGGGCAATCCTTCCGGGTATCCACTTTTAGGCCAGCGGCCCGGAGCATCGGACCCGTGATGCCGAGCTCGATCATCAGATCTACCGGAAACTGGCCGACGCCCTTCGTTCTGTTTACCCAGATCGGGTTGGATGTCAGCAGGTTGTGGTATTCGTCAATGCCTTGAGCGAGCCGCCCGATCAGTTTTGAAACAGCCTTGTGCCATCCGCGGGGCGGTTCGAGCGCGAGCCCGCCGATGCGAATGTAGCTCGTCATCATGCGCTGGCCCGAAAACATCTCGAAGACCTTCAGGATCTCTTCGCGTTCACGGAAGCAGTAGAAATAGACCGACATAGCGCCGATGTCGAGCGCATGCGTACCAAGCCAAACGAGGTGGCTGTTGATTCTGGTCAGTTCGCAGAGCATGACGCGCATCCACTGCGCCATGGGTGGAATTTCCAGGCCGAGGAGGCGCTCAACTGCCAACGAGTAACAGAGGTTATTGTTCAGGTTCGCAAGGTAATCGACGCGATCCGTCAGCGGGATGCCCTGCTGGTAGCGCTTGGCCTCGAACTCTTTCTCAATTCCGGTGTGAAGAAAACCGATCTCGGGACGGGCACGGAGAATCGTCTCGCCCTCGAGTTCCAACACTACGCGCAAGACACCATGCGTGGATGGATGCTGCGGACCCATATTAAGGGTCATGCGACGGGCGTTGCTGTGCCCCTCCATCCGGGGTTCGATACCAGATGGATCTTCGACGTTCAGCTCATGTTCGGGGTCTAGCGAGGCGACCCGCGATTCGCCTTGTATTTCGTCCTGCACTTTTGGCATGTTCTAGACCGTTTCCGATGAACTACTCATCTGTGTAAGAGTATTTATGTCCGGCGACCGGGTAGTCCTTTCGTAGAGGATGTCCTTCCCAATCAGCGGGCATCATGATGCGCTCCAGGTTCGAATGATTGCGAAACGGGATCCCGAACAAATCAAAGACTTCTCGTTCGTACCAATTTGCGCCCCGCCAGACCGAAGTCACGGAATCTACTTCCGTCCCTTCGCCGACCCTGAGACTCAAGCGGACCCTGTTGCCGTTCCCGAGCGAGTGGAGAAGATAGATGACCTCGAAGCGCGGCTCACGCGGCCACCAATCAACCGCTGTTACTGCGCTCAGACGGTTGAATCCTGCTTCTTCCTTCAGCAACCGGCAAACGGGAACAATGGATTCAAGAGCAACACCCAGTACGGGCCCGTCAACTGCGGCCGTCGCACTGACGATTGCGTCGGGCAGTCGGCTCTCAATCAACACCGCCGAGGTATTTTCGGCCACTAACTCAGGCAGCACGTACTTTATCTCTCCGCGTTACAGTCTTCTTCTCCTCATCGACGGACCAGTTCAACACGCCTTTTTTCCAGATGTAGAAGAACCCACACAGCACAAGGACGATAAACAGCAACATCTCGAAAAAGGCGAATAGTTTCAGCTGGCGGTAGATCACAGCCCAGGGATATAAGAAGATCGCCTCAATATCAAAAAGAATGAAGACCATTGCCACCAGGTAGAATTTGACACTGAATCGCTCACGAGCATTCCCGACGGGCTTCATACCCGATTCGTAGGGGCTTGATTTGACGGCATCTTTGACCCGTGTCCCCAGAATCGCGGAAAGGCCGATCATCGCTCCCGCCACTCCGATCGCAATCACAATTTGGATTAGTACCGGAAACCAAGTGTCAGAGTACGTGGTTGGCATCGACTAAATACCAGATTAGCAACCGTGCGGCTTCTATAATTGCGTCAGGAGAGCTATGGAAGCGCAACAGGCATTCGTCGAGATTACTGTTAACGGAGAACGGCGTCACATTCCATCTGATCAGTCGGTAGCGGCGATGCTCTCCTGGCTCCAGTTGCCTTCCGATCGCGTGGCTGTGGAACTCAACCGAACGATCGTCCGCAAACGCGACTGGGAACTCACCGTTGTAACGCCGGCTTCTCAGATCGAAGTGGTTGAGTTCGTTGGCGGCGGTTGACGCGGCTTCGACTTATGTTCCCTATTGACTAAGTTCCTGTGTCTAGTACAATTTGTGGAGCAAGCGGAAAACGGAAATAGGGCATCATGTTCAAAACGCGAAAGGCCCGTCCTGATTTGATCCCCGGTCAACGGACGTATACAAGCACGGATGTTGCGAGGATCGCTCAAGTCAGCCTCCGGCAGCTGCAGTGGTGGGACGAACGCAAAGTAGTTTCTCCCCGCCACGAAGGTCACAAGCGTATTTACCTGGCGGAAGAAGTAATCGAGATCACGGTTATTGCGGAACTGCGCCGAAAGGGTTTCTCGCTTCAGAAGATTCGCCGCGTGCTCCGATTTCTGCAACGGGAGATGGGCCGCCGGCTAGCCGATGTGTTTTCGAGTGATTCTCGCCTGCACCTGTTGACCGACGGGAAATCTATCTTTCTCGAAGACCAGCAGGACCGGATCATCGACCTGTTCAAGAACGCGCGGCAGCCTATGTTCCTGGTTTGCGTCAGCGATCAGGTGAGGCGGCTGGACGATCTCCCCAAAAAATCCGTCGCGAGCGAGCGATTGCCCGGTCGCCGGATGAAAGCCGCAGTTTAGCCCGGAACCCCTCGTCCGCCTTCACGTCCTATACTAAAGACAGTTCCTGGAGGTCCGTGTTGTCGTCTTTGCGGCGTTCTCTACTCTTTGCACCCCTTTTCATCGCGACTTGCTCGATTATCGGCGGCATGTTCGGACCAGGCACTCGCCCCGTCGTAGCAGCCTCGCAACGAGAAGCTACCTCGACGCCCGATGAAGATGTTCGGGCGAGCATTGAATCTTTCACCAAGGTCTACGACATTGTCGGCGATAATTACGCGGACAAGCTGTCAGCGGATAAGGGTATTTACCAGGGCGCCATTCCTGGGATGTTGCGGACTCTCGATCCGCACTCCAACTTCTTAGACCCGAAAGGGTTCGCAGGCTTGCGCGAAGAACAGCACGGTAAGTATTACGGGGTCGGCATGACGATTGCGGCACAGCCGCGAACCGGGAAAACGATGGTAATTCACCCCTTCGGA
Source organism: Bryobacteraceae bacterium (assembly GCA_045807925.1). Taxonomy (GTDB): domain Bacteria; phylum Acidobacteriota; class Terriglobia; order Bryobacterales; family Bryobacteraceae; genus Bog-105. Next base: position 20,660 of record JBJMGK010000064.1, read on the forward strand.
GGCACCCCGGCTTACAAGGCCGGCATTCGCCCCGGAGATGTGTTGCTTGAGGTGAACGGGAAGCGCGTCGATACAGCGACCAGCACGGAAATCGCCGACATGCTGAAAGGCCCCAAAGGCACAAAAGTGCAAGTCGTTGTGACCCGCGAAGGCGCACCGAAGCCACTTACCTTTAACTTGATTCGCGATGAGATACCTCGCAACAGTGTCGACGAAGCCTTCTGGGTACGTCCGGGAATCGCGTTTCTTCACATTCAGCAGTTCACTGAAACCACAAGCAAAGAGGTGGAAGATAACCTCAAGCGCCTGGGAGAGCCGAACATTAAGGGTCTGATCCTGGATCTTCGTGAAAACCCCGGCGGTCTGTTGCAGGAAGGCGTAGCCGTTGCTGGACACTGGCTCGACAAGGGTCAGGTCGTGGTTTCTCATAAGGGACGAGCCTATTCCGAGAAGCCTTACACGGCCCGCGGAAGCCAACATGGTGAAAGTTATCCGATTGTGGTGCTGGTCAACCGCTATTCGGCATCGGCGGCAGAGATTGTTGCCGGCGCGCTTCAGGATCATGACCGCGCGTGGGTGCTGGGCGATACGACCTTCGGCAAAGGCTTGGTGCAGACTGTTTATCCGCTGGCCGACAATACAGGGCTTCTACTGACAACCCAGCATTACTACACGCCGAGCGGCCGCCTCATCCAGCGCGATTACTCGAATATCTCGTTCCTGGATTATTACTACGGGAAGCGCTCGCAAACCAATAACCCGACCGACGTCAAACAGACCGACCTGGGCCGGGTCGTCTACGGTGGAGGCGGTATCACGCCGGATGAGAAGTTCGAAGTTCCGAAGCTGGATGCGTTCCAGCTGAACGTCGCTCGGAAGAATTCGTTCTTCAACTTCTCGGCGCATTACTTCTCAACTCACGACGCGAAGCTCCCGGATAAGTGGGCTCCTGATGAGGCGCTGCTGAACGATTTCCACGATTACCTGATGTCCCAGAGCGTGCAGTTTACCGAGGCCGATTGGACGAAGGATCACTCCTGGATCCGAGACACTTTACGGACGGAAATGTACGTGACGGCGTTCAGCTACGAGGCGTCTCAACGAGTTGCTATCGAGCAGGATCCAGAAATCCAGAAGGCGATCGAGGCTATGCCGAAAGCCGGGCGTCTCTTAGCCGAGTCCAAATCCCGCTTCGAAAAGCAGAGGGCAAGCCGGTAGGCGCACAAGCGACCGGCACAAAACAGCTCGAGAAGTGAGTTCACCACAGATTACCGTCCTCGATACGGGCGGCCAGTACACCCATCTCATCGCACGACGGGTTCGGGAGCTTGGTGTCTATGCTGATGTTCAGCCGAGCGACACTCCCACCGCCGAATTGGCTTCCCGTAAGGGGATCATCATTTCCGGGGGGCCGGCCAGTGTCTACGAAGCGAACAGCCCCGACATCGACCCGGCTCTGACCACCTCTCAGGTACCGCTTCTTGGCATCTGTTACGGCCACCAATTACTCGCTCATCATCTGGGCGGCGTCGTTCGGCCGGGCGAGCGCGGCGAATACGGGATCGCACAACTGTCGGTGAAAGAGCGCGACTCACTCTGGGACGGCGTCACACAGTCCCAGATTTGGATGAGCCATCGCGACGTGGTCGAGCGCGTTCCAGCGGGCTTTCAGGTTACGGCGTATACGGACACCTCCGATATTGCGGCGATGTCGGATGGCGAGCGCAAGATCTTCGGACTCCAGTTTCATCCGGAAGTGGTCCACACCCATGCGGGTAAACGGATCCTCGAAAACTTTGTTTTTGGAATCTGCGGCGCGACTCGTGATTGGGACATCTCTCAACGCGTTCCGCTGGTTGAGGAGCAAATTCGGGCCACCGCGGGTGACCGTAACGTGTTTTTCTTTGTGAGCGGCGGCGTTGATTCGACGGTTGCCTACACGTTGTGCCTCCGTGCTCTCGGTCCGGAACGAGTTTTCGGCATCTATGTCGATACCGGCCTGATGCGAAAAGGCGAAACGGCGTTTGTCGAAAATGCCTTTGCGGAACTTGGCGCCCGGCGCTTTCTTGTCGATCGGGCCGAACCCGAGTTCCTCGCTGCGCTCCAGGGGCTCTACGATCCCGAGGAAAAGCGGCGCGCTATCGGCGAGCAGTTCGTCAAGGTACAGGAACGAATCCTGGCGACCGAACATTTCCTGGACGGCCACTGGATCCTGGGCCAAGGCACTATCTACCCGGACACAATCGAATCGGGAGGATCGGCCAAAGCGGACCTGATCAAGACCCATCACAATCGCGTTGCGGGAATTCAAGCGCTCATCGATTCGGGACGGATCATTGAACCGCTGACTGCGTTCTACAAGGACGAGGTACGCGAGATCGGACGTGAAATCGGAGTCCCCGAGAAGTTCTTATCACGGCATCCGTTTCCGGGTCCCGGGCTTGCGATCCGCTGTCTCTGTTCGGCGGAGGATGGGCGCGTTCTAGAAACTCCCGACGGCATACTCTTACCGGTTCGCTCGGTGGGTGTTCAAGGCGATTGCAGAAGCTACCGCGGCGTTCTGGCGCTTGAGCATCGGCCTTCGTCCGCCGACATCGAAAGCACTGCGCCGAGTCTCACTAACAGCCGTTCGGATATCAACAGGGTCGTAGCGCTGTGCGGGTCCCATACGCCGGCCGCACAGCTGAAAGGGTATCGGAGTGCGATCGATAAATCGCGCCTGGACCTGCTTCGCGATGCGGACGCCATTGTTCGCGAGTTGAGCTTAAGAACAGGCTTCGAGGAACTGGTGTGGCAAATGCCCGTCGTTCTCATTCCGGTCGGTACTGACGACAAGCCACAGTCGATCGTTCTGCGGCCCATCAATTCAGTCGACGGAATGACTGCGGATGTTGTACTGATGCCCTCCGACGCTCTCCATCAGTTGACGACGAGGTTACTTGCTTTGCCTGGGGTTGCCGCTGTGTTTTACGACTGTACCCACAAGCCGCCGGGCACGATCGAGTGGGAGTAGGCCAGCTCGGTCGGGATCAGATCCGGTGGAAGCTCTTCAGGATGTCTCGTGTGCTGTATCGCAGTGCGATGGGACGCCCGTGCGGGCAAGTCATGGGATATTCGCATCGCGCCAGATTCCTCAGCAGCCATTCAATTTTCGGGGTCTCGAGCCTTGTATTGATCTTGATCGCGGCTCTGCACGCGATAGTGGCGCACACATCTCGTCGAACCTCGTCGAGTGATGCGGAACGGAGTTCCGTTTCCGAGATCTCCAGAATCTCGAACACAATCTTTTCGATGTCGCCCGGTCCGACGCCGGCGGGGGCCGCTTTGATCGCGATCGTTCGCTGGCCGAATGGTTCTGTCTCGAAGCCGTAGGCGTTCAGCTCTTCTGCGATCCGGGCATATTCAAAGTGCTGGTTCGGAGTGAGCTGCAGTATCAAAGGCATCAGCAGGCGTTGAATCTCGACGGTTCCCGACGCACGCTGGTTTAAGACCTGCTCGAAGAGGATTCGCTCGTGTGCGACATGCTGGTCGATGATCCACAGCCCGTCGCGTCCCGTCGCGATGATGAAGCTGTCGTGCAGCTGCCCCAGCGGCCGGAGATCCGGCAGTGCCGATAGGTTCTGAACCAGATCCCAGTCGGGAGGAAGCCGCTCGAGAGCGCCATGTGTTTCCGGTATTCTGCGCGTAGCGGCAGCAGCCACTCGGAGTGAGCTAGCCGGCAATTGGGGTTCAACGGCCGTCGTCTTCGCACTCTCGACATTCCGAGGGACGTCAAGTCTAATCTCCGGAAGCTGTTCCGCGGCCTTGGCCTCCTCAGCGACGAGCGCAGCCGCGATTTCGCCCGATTCGGGTTCAGCAATGACCGCCTCCATGCGGGCGGAAAATTCTGAAAACGGCAGGTGCGCACCTCGCTGCGCATCCGCGGCAGATCTGCCCTGTTCGCGATCGTGATCAGGTGTACGCACAACGACGGGAGAGGTCGGCGCTGGTATCCCCGATGCGGGACGGCTCTCCATCAGGCTTTGCCGAACCGCATCGCGAACGAAGTCGTGCACCGCTGAGCTGTGTCGGAACCGGACCTCCGTTTTCGCTGGATGCACATTCACGTCAACCTCTCGCGGATCGCAGTCGAGGAACAGAACCGAGAACGGAAAACAACCCGGCGGCATCAGGTTGTAATAAGCGGCCTGGACGGCATGCGAAAGCACCTTGTCCCGGATCAGGCGTCCGTTGACGAACAGGAATACGGAGTTGCGGTTGAGCTTCTGGACATGCGGTCCGGAGACTAGTCCCTCGAGGGTGAATTGCGCGACTTCCGGCTCAGGAGCGGGCTCCGCGGCTTCCCGGGAATGAGGTGGTACGTAGGGTGCTGGCAATCTAAGCTCGAACGCACAGCGGTCGATATCGATGAGGTCGGCCATCATCTCCGAACCGAAGACCTGAAAGGCGCGCTCTCGAATGCTTGCGACAGGTGTGACGTTCAGTAGTTCTCGGCGTTCGTGAACCAGCTCGAACGCCTTGTCGACATGCCCCAAACTGTAGTGAGTCATGAGCGAGCCGATGTGCGCGAGTTCCGTTTGATCGGACCGCAGGAACTTCTTGCGTGCCGGAACGTTGAAGAACAGGTCACGAACGGTTAGCGTCGTGCCTATTGGGCAGGCAATCTCGTCGCAGCGCAGCAGCTTACCTCCGGCAATCTCGACAGCGGTGCCAGTTTGCTCTTCAGCGGATCGTGTTTCAAGAAGGAGCCGGCTGACGGAAGCGATAGAGGGCAACGCCTCGCCCCGAAAGCCGAGCGTATCGATGGAAAGGAGATCTTTTACGTCGCTGATCTTACTCGTCCCGTGGCGCTCGAAGGCAAGCAGCGCGTCATCGCGCAACATACCAGTGCCGTTGTCGCGAATGCGGATCAGCCGGCGACCGGCGTTCTCCACATCGACGCGAATTTCGGTCGCGCCCGCATCAAGAGCGTTCTCAAGAAGCTCTTTCACTACTGAGGCAGGTCGCTCGACCACCTCGCCGGCCGCGATTTTATTCGCGACATTATCGGACAAGATTCGAATACGACCCATCAGACGCGGCCCTGAGCCGAGGCGGCAAGATTAGCGATCGTTAACAGTCGGAATACGGGAATGATCAGCTGCTCATTGCGGCGAGAAACTCTGCATTGCTGCGAGTTCTGCCAAGCTTATCGATGAGGAGTTCCATCGACTCAACAGGCGAGAGCGGGTTCAGAACCTTGCGAAGAATCCAGACACGATTCAACTCCTCGCGAGGCATTAACAGCTCTTCCTTTCGCGTGCCGCTGCGATTGATGTCGATGGCCGGGAACACGCGTTTATCCACCAGCTTGCGATCAAGATGGATTTCCATGTTGCCGGTACCTTTGAATTCTTCAAAGATCACGTCGTCCATGCGGCTCCCCGTATCGATCAACGCGGTAGCGACAATGGTCAAAGAGCCGCCTTCTTCGATGTTGCGGGCCGCACCGAAGAACCGCTTCGGGCGTTGTAGTGCATTTGAATCAACACCACCGGACAAGACCTTACCGGATGGGGGTACGACCGTGTTGTAAGCACGCGCCAAACGAGTAATGGAATCGAGCAGGATGACGACATCGCGCTTGTGCTCCACAAGGCGCTTCGCTTTCTCGATCACCATTTCCGCTACCTGTACGTGGCGGGCAGCAGGCTCGTCGAAGGTGGAACTGATGACTTCGCCGCGCACCGAGCGCTGCATATCAGTGACTTCCTCGGGACGCTCATCGATCAGGAGAACAATCAAGTTGATCTCCGGATGATTGGTCGTAATCGAGTTCGCGATGCTCTGCAGCATCATCGTCTTACCGGTACGTGGCGGCGCGACGATCAACCCGCGTTGTCCCTTTCCGATAGGCGTCAACAGGTCCATGACACGGCCGGAGTAATTGTCCTTGGCCGTTTCAAGCTTGAGCCGCTCATCTGGATACAGAGGCGTCAGGTTGTCGAAGAAGATCTTGTTGCGCGATTCCTCTGGTGGCTCGAAATTAATCGCGTCCACTTTGATGAGTGCAAAGTATCGTTCACCTTCCTTCGGTGGTCGAATCTGGCCCGAGACCGTATCGCCGGTGCGAAGGTCGAAACGCCGGATCTGCGAAGGCGACACATAGACGTCGTCGGGCCCGGGAAGGTAGTTATACTCGGGCGCACGAAGGAATCCAAAGCCGTCCGGCAGACATTCAAGCACGCCTTCGGAGAAGATGAGACCGCTCTTTTCGGCCTGCGTCTGGAGGATCTTGAAGATAAGCTCCTGTTTACGCAGACCCGCGGCGCCGGGAACGCCCAGATCCTTTGCGATCTGGTTCAGCGCCTGAATGCTCATGTCTTTCAGTTCGACCAGATCGAGCGTGGTGGTCCCGTTTTTCTGACCCTGAGCACCCGTGTTTCCAATGGAATGGCGACCCCGGCGTTGAAACTGCCCTGGGCCCTGTTGATTCGGCTGTTGCGCGCCACCCCCCTGCTGTTGAGGAGCACCGTTCGCAGCCGTTGCTTGCGCGCCTGTATTAGTAGCGGAAGCGGCTGGATTATCGGCCGGGCTCTTCCCTTCTGCGATAGGCGGCCGTCCCTCGGCCGTACGCGGCCTTGACTCCGCCAGGCGGCTCTCCACAGTCCTGACATCGACAGCGGTTTTTGTGTCCGCGGGTTTGTTCTCCGGCGATGCTGAGCCCCGCGACTCACCGCCCTGTCGGCGCGGCCCGTCACCAGTCGTCTTACCGTTAGTCCCAGCCGTACGCGGACGGGACGAAATAGTCCGTTCGGATTTACCCTCCGCAGGCTTAGCGGCTGGGGCAGAATCGGCAGCCGCGGCCTCCGCCGGTTTTGCGGGTTCTGTGTCCTTGTCCCCGGCGACAGCGCTGGGCTCGGAGTTCTCCGTCAGGCTTAGCTGCGATTGATTGTCAGTGTTGACGTCTTGAGATCTCTCGGTGGGTGTACCTTCGGTGGCAACCGCGGGGTTTACTGCTTCTTGTTGATCTTCGAGATGATTTGCCAAATTTCCCTCACTCCCCGGCCGTCGATGGCCGAGAACGGCAGTGGCTGACGTTCCGGTAGTTTTCTCTGGATCTCAGCCAAGCCGGCTTTTAGTTGATTACTGCTTTTGAGCTTGTCGACCTTAGTCGCAATGACTTCATATCGACGGTTATGGAACTCCAGCCAGGCCCTGAGTTCCAGGTCTTTTTCCATCCATCCCCGCCTGGCGTCGATGAGGAGGAGCGATAACGCTAGGCTCTGCCGTCCCAGCAGGTAACTTTCAATCAGCGTTTTCCAGCGCGCACGCTCTTCGAGAGAGACCTGCGCGTACCCATACCCGGGAAGATCAACAAATCGAATTTGATCGTTAACGCTGAAGAAATTGATTAGCTGAGTACATCCGGGGCGAGAGCTTGTAAACGCCAGTCCGGGTTTACCTACAAGCTTATTCAGAAGGCTTGATTTACCGACATTGCTACGACCTAAGAAAGCAATCTCGATCGGCCCATCTGGTGTTTCCTTCGGGAACTGATTCGGTTGACTGACACTGATGATGAATTCACCACCACCGGGCTGACTGCCTCGCCGCGAACGTCCTTTGGCAGCATCAACGACTGCTTCTGTTCCCACAAAGGCCTGATTCGTAATGGAGTGCGGGGACCCCGTTAGGAGTCGCCCGCGCACCCCTTAATGTGTTAAATCTTCGTTCGGCCGCGCCGTCAGTTCCGCAGCGGTAGCCGCAGGCGCCAACGGCAGCGCAACGATCTCTCGTTCGAGCGCCAGCTTCAACACCTCGTCCATCGAAGTGGTGAAGTGGAGCTTCATATCTTTTCGGACGTTCTCCGGAATATCCGCGAGATCCCTCTCGTTATCCTTTGGGAGAATAAGTTCGTAAATGCCCTGGCGATGAGCCGCGAGCATCTTCTCCTTTAGGCCACCGATTGGAAGCACACGTCCGCGAACTGTAATCTCGCCTGTCATAGCGATATCACCGCGAACCGGAATCCCGGTCAGAGCGCTACAGATACTCGTTCCGATGGTGATACCGGCGGAGGGTCCATCTTTCGGGATCGCCCCCTCTGGCACGTGCACGTGGATGTCCAAAGTTCGATAGAAGTCTTTTGGCAGGCCCAGGTACTGCGCACGGGACCGGACATAGCTCATGGCCGCCTGTGCCGACTCCTGCATGACGTCACCGAGTTTACCGGTGGTCATCATCTTGCCCCGGCCTTCCATGACCGTTGCTTCGGTGGTTAATATCGAACCACCCACCTCGGTCCATGCAAGCCCCGTCGTGGCGCCGATCTCGTTCTTCTTGTCGAGATCCATATCGCGGAATCGTGCGGGACCAAGCATCTCGGTCACCTTCTCCGGCGATACTACGATCTTCTCGATCGGTATGAGCGGCGGTTCGGTGGTCTTAGCCTTCTTCTTACTCTTCTTGGTTGGCTCCACCGGCTCCGCCTCTTGTGCCTGAATCTCTTCTTCGATCACCTCAACCGGCTGCTGGTCTGCAGCCAGTTCGGCAATCGGCTCTTCCGGAGTGGTGGTCTGGGCCTCGACCACTTTGCGGGCAACCTTACGGCAAAGATTACCGACTTCCCGTTCGAGGTTACGCACACCAGCTTCGCGAGTATACGACTGAATGAGCGTCTGCAACCCAGGGTCGGTAAACTCCACCTGGTCTTCGGACACGCCGGTATCTTTGCGTTGCTTCGCAACGAGGAAGCGCTTCGCAATTTCGAGCTTTTCGAGTTCCGTGTAGCCCGAGAGCCGGATCACTTCCATACGGTCCTGCAAAGCTGCTGGAATCGTATGGAGAACGTTCGCCGTCGCGATAAAGAATACCTGGCTCAGGTCGTACTCGACGTCCAGGTAATGATCCGCGAACATGTAGTTCTGTTCCGGATCAAGGACTTCAAGCAGAGCCGCCGATGGATCGCCACGGAAATCCATGGACATCTTGTCGATTTCGTCCAGCATGATGACGGGGTTCTTTGTACCCGCCTTCTTCATCATCTGGATGAGCTGACCAGGGAGAGCACCGATATAAGTGCGTCGGTGTCCCCGAATCTCGGCTTCGTCCCGAACGCCACCCAGCGAAAGTCTCACAAACTTGCGCCCCGTCGCTTTTGCGATGGACATGCCGAGCGAAGTTTTTCCAACTCCGGGAGGGCCAACGAAGCAAAGGATGGAGCCCTTCGGGTTCTGCACCAATCGACGGACGGACAGGAACTCGAGGATGCGCTCCTTAATCTTCTCAAGGCCGTAATGATCGCCTTCGAGAACCTTACGCGCATATTGCAGATCGCGGATTTCTTTGGTCCGCTTCTTCCATGGCACCGCGAGGAGCCAGTCGAGATAATTGCGCGAGACGGTCGACTCCGCCGACATCGGCGGCATTCCTTCCAACCGTTTCAGCTCAGCAATCGCCTTCTCGTGGGCATCTTTGGTCATGCCCGCGGCGTCGATCTTCTTCTTCAGCTCGTCGTATTCGCTCTTCTCACCGCGACCAAGCTCTTTCTGAATCGCTTTGATCTTCTCGTTGAGGTAATACTCTTTCTGAGCCCGCTCCATCTGCCGCTTGACACGGCCCTGAATGGTGCGGTCGACGTTGAGCTTTTCAATCTCGATATCGAGCAGATCAGCAACCCGCGTCAAACGATCAACCGGATCAAAGATCTCGAGAAGCTCCTGCTTCTCTTCGATTGTGAGTTGGAGATTCGCTCCGACGGTGTCAGCCAACTTTCCGGGATCATCGACGCGTATGGCGGCGATCATCGTCTCGTAATTCAGGTTTTGGCTTAACTTGACGTATTGCTCAAATAGAGTGGTGACGCGGCTAATCAGTACATCGAGCTGGTTACCCGCATCGACCTTGAAGGACGTAGTTTTTACGACAGCGCGGAAATAACCTTCTTCCTCGCTGACGGAGATGATCTTTCCACGTTCCACGCCCTCAACAAGAACCTTGATGTTCCCGTCGGGCTGTTTCAGACTCTGCACAATGTTGGCAATCGTGCCAACAGAATAGATTTCGTCGGGTCTCGGCTCGTCTACCGAAGCATCGTGCTGCGTTGCGAGCAGAATTTTCTTGTCGCCGAGCAAGGCTTCTTCCAGTGCTCGAACGCTTGACTCTCGTCCCACGACAAACGGGGTCATCATGAACGGGAATATAACGACGTCCCTGATGGGCATCATCGGAAGTCGTTTTGTATCCGTTTTATCTTTCGTCGTGACCATTTTCTCTTTCTACGCGGATTGTCCCATGAACGATGGGAACAAGAAGTGACGGTACAGTCATTCCTGAGGAAGAACTGCGGGTATCGGAAAAGCTTTGAATCGGAAATCCGGGGCTAGCCGGCCTTTTCGAGCACAGCCATATTGATCTTTTGGGTCAGGACCATCTCCTTCGTGACTACAAACTCACGAACCTTCTTGAAAGTGGGGAGATAGTACATCAGGTCCAGCATCAGGTCTTCCAGGATCATCCGGAGACCTCGAGCCCCAACCTTGCGCTCCATGGCAAGCTGCGAAACCGCCTCCAGGGCGTCTTCGCTAAATTTGAGCTTAACATTCTCAAACTCGAACAACTTTTGGTATTGCCGGATAATCGCGTTCTTCGGTCGAGTCAGAATCTGGACCAGCGCTTCTTTCGAAAGATCCTCGAGGACGGCCGTCACCGGCATTCGACCGATGAATTCAGGAATAAAACCGTACTTAATCAAATCTACAGGCTGGCACTGCGATAACAGATCCGTGTCCCGGCGAACCGAGTTGATCCCACGCCGAGTTGCGTCCTTATCGTCTGGAGGAACAAACCCGATCGACTTCGTACCTACTCGTCTCGCGATGACCTTCTCCAGGCCGACAAAAGCCCCGCCACAGATAAACAGAATGTTCGTTGTATCGACCGGCGTAAATTCCTGATGGGGATGCTTCCTGCCACCCTGGGGCGGAACATTCGCGACCGTCCCCTCCAGAATCTTCAAGAGCGCCTGCTGTACACCTTCACCAGAGACGTCCCTCGTAATCGAGGGATTCTCTTCCTTGCGGCCGATTTTATCGATCTCGTCTATATAGATGATTCCGGTTTGCGCACGTTGCACATCCCAGTCAGCATTTTGCAGGAGACGGAGAATAATGTTCTCGACATCCTCTCCCACATACCCGGCTTCGGTGAGAGTGGTCGCATCGACGATCGCGAAAGGCACATCCAGGATTCGCGCCAAAGTCTGCGCAAGCAGCGTTTTGCCGGTACCGGTCGGCCCAATCAGCAGAATGTTGGACTTCGAAAGCTCCACTTCCGCGCCCCGCTGCTTGTTCATCTGGATGCGTTTATAGTGGTTGTAAACGGCTACCGCAAGCTTCTTTTTCGTCGCGTCCTGGCCGATCACATATTGGTCCAGGTATTCCTTCAGCTCTAATGGTCGGGGGAGCTTTCCTGGCGTACTGTAGCTCTGCTCGTGTCGATCATCTTCGATGATTGAATTGCAGACCGCGATACATTCGTCGCAGATATATGCCCGGGGATAGTCACTCGGAGAAGAAATCAGTTTTCCGACGACATCTTGGCTTTTGTGGCAAAAGGAACAACGGAGGGAATCGTCGGATCCGGCGCGTTTCAAGCTGGCTCTCCTACATAAAAAAGGATCAAATGACCACTCGCCCTGATCGGTAAAACCTGCAATATCAGTATACCAAGTTCATGTGACTTATACGTCAAGAACTTAGATCTCCTTCCCGCCTCAACCCACTGTACCCGAGACGGAGACGCGGACGGCGCCGGAAATACCTGCTGCATGTACTGGATAGCTGGAATAGGACAGCAAACTAGGCCTGCTTTTGCGCCTGGTCGAACAGAAATTGAAGTGTCTTTTCTGTTTGGATGCTGCCGCTGATGCGCCCAAGCGTGCCGTCTTTATCCAAACGAGCCCGGGTCACAGCCACCGCCTCACGCTCCTGACGAGCAATCCGCTGCACTTCCCGGTCCACCTCGTCTTTGGTCGCGGAGATGCCCTCATTCTCGGCGATTTTCTCGAGCAGGAGAGATGCGCGGACATTCCGAACCGCCTTCTCGCGCTGATTCTCCTTCACCTTGTCCCAGTCAAGCTGGATCGTATTGGGGTCGATACCCTGTCCGGTCAAACTCCTGAGCTGCATTCGAACCTGATTTTCGATTTGTCGATCCACGTAGGCCTGCGGAATCGCAAAGTCGTTCCGCTCCACCAGCCTGTCAATCAGCTCTTCCTTGGCCGTCTGCTGAGCCGCATATTGCTTCTCGTTGAAGATCGACTTGCGGATAGCGTCACGGAGTTCGTTCAGCGTCTGATAATCCCCCAGATCCCGGGCAAACTCGTCATCGAGGTTAGGAAGCTCCTTTTTCCGGACGAACTTGGGCGTCAATTCAAAGCGAACGGTTTTACCGGCGAGGCTCTCCTGGCCGTAATCCTCCGGGTAGGTGACATCCAATTCGATCACCGCGTCAGGCGACGTTCCGATCAGAGCCTCGTTGAACGCAGGCAGCGTTTCTTCAGCCCCAACCTGAATTTGGACGTCCTGCTCGATGGGCTCGGCGAGGCCACCAAGCGATTTCAAGTGAACAAGGACGTAATCGTTGTTCTCGATCGGCCGGGGATCCAGGTTCGGGTATTCCGCCTTGCTCTCCCGCATCGCCTCCAACCGCTTTTCGACCTCCTCCTCGGAGACCGTCGGCTCTTCATACTTCGCAGGGAGGCCGCGATACTCGGCAATTTCGAACTCTGGCGCGATTTCGAAGTCCGCCTTGAATCGGATCGGCTGGCCCGGTTCGAATTTGAGGTCGGTGATATCCGGAGTCCCGACCACCTTCAACTCGTCTTTCTGCACCCGTTCGCGGAAGGCTTGGGGAAGCAGCAACTCTAGCACTTCGTTCCGGATTTCGCCCTCAAACCGCGACTGAATGATGTTGATCGGTGCCTTGCCGGGGCGGAAGCCTGGGAGCCGAACTCGTTGTTTAATAGAGTTTGTGACGCGCTCCTTCGCGCGTTCGACTTCCTCGAGCGGGATTTCGATCTCGATCGATCGTTTGCAATCGACTGCTGTTGACACTGGAATGGTTCCTTAAAAGGGAGAAGCGGATCTCTATCCGCTTCTCGGCTGAAGTGCGAGTTGGTGGGAAATTAAGCGGTAGTCGTTGCGAGTTGAGCGGACTCACGGAGAACATCCGCCTTGTCGGTCTTCTCCCAGCTGAAGCTATCTTCTGTGCGGCCGAAATGGCCGAAAGCTGCGGTTTTCTGATAAATAGGACGGCGGAGATCCAAAGACTTGATCATGCCCGCCGGTGTCAGCGAGAAATTCTCACGGACCAGTTCGGCCAACCGGGCATCTTCCACTTTTCCCGTTCCAAAGGAGTTCACCATGATAGAAACGGGCTCCGCCACGCCGATGGCATAGGCAAGCTGAACTTCCGCTCGCGACGCCAGTCCCGCCGCGATCAGGTTCTTCGCGACGTACCGCGCCATGTAGCACGCCGAGCGATCGACCTTTGTCGGATCCTTGCCCGAAAACGCTCCGCCGCCGTGACGGCCCATGCCGCCGTAGGTGTCGACGATAATCTTGCGCCCGGTCAGGCCGGTGTCCCCGTGAGGGCCGCCGATCACGAAACGACCAGTCGGGTTGATATGGAATTTCGTCTGACTGTCCACCATCCCGGACGGGATCACGGAATCGATGACATGCTTCTTTACCTCGGCGCGGAGAGTCTCAGTCGCCACGTCGTCATCGTGCTGGATGGAGACTACAACCGCGTCGATCCGCTTCGGCTTGCCGTCGACGTATTCAACGCTAACCTGGCTCTTACCGTCGGGCCGCAGGTAGGGAAGGGTCCCATCTTTGCGTGTTTCGCTCAATCGGCGTGACAGCTTGTGAGCCATCATGATGGGCAGAGGCATCAGCTCAGCGGTTTCGTCGCAGGCGTAGCCGAACATAAGACCTTGGTCCCCGGCACCGCCCGTATCGACGCCCATGGCGATATCCGGCGATTGCGCCTGAATCATGTTCACAACCGCACAGGTCTTCGAGTCGAAACCCATGGCGGAATCGGTATAGCCGATATGCGAGATCACTCCTCGGACCAGCTTGGGTACATCAACGTAAGTGGTCGTGGTAATTTCACCGGCGACAACGCAGATCCCGGTAGTGACCAGGGTTTCACAGGCTACGCGACCGGTGGGATCATCGGCCAGAACCGCATCGAGAACAGCATCGGAAACCTGATCGGCGATTTTGTCCGGGTGGCCTTCCGTCACGGATTCTGACGTGAAGATATATTTCATCGAGATAACAGCACTCCTTTGTAGTAAGGCAACGACCTAGACGGAAGTGAACATGAGCCGTCGCTTCCGGCAAAACTCATAGTTTACCAATTTTGGCGGATGGCCGCGGCGCGCAAATACACGAACCAGCCGGTAACCCGCACGCAACAAGGAACTTCTTGAGTTGCAGAACGGCGGCCTTGGCCTGTTGACTCCCATTGTCGCTTATTTCAAGCTCGGGCGCAGAACCTTCCACGTGCCCTGGATTATCCTCAAGGTCATTGGATCCACTGGATTTGCAGGAACAAGTCAGCCCCGGGTTCCCGGACCTCCTGAACGCCGCCCGGCTGAAATCGCTGATTACGCTCGACGATTTCGAGGCCGAAACGCAAAAGCGCGTCACGCGCGAAGCGTTTGAATATGTCTCCGGAGGCGCCGGCGCAGGACTGACCCTTCTCGAAAACAGAGCAGCCTTCAACCGAATCCGTATACTGCCACGGGCGCTCGTTGATGCGACCGAGATCGACACGAGGGCCGATCTGTTCGGCCGCACCCATGACTTCCCCATCCTGCTTGCACCGGCCGGATATAACAAGCTGATCCATCCCCGCGGTGAACTGGAAGCCGCCGAAGGCGCGAATATGGGCGAAGCAACACTCTGCGCCGCGAGCTTTTCGACTTTTACGGTTGAGGAGATTGCTGCGGTCGCGAGCCGTCCGATTTGGTTTCAACTCTACATTCAAACGGACCGCGGTTTCACGAAAGAACTTGTCGAACGGGCTATCGCGTCGGGCTGTGAGGCAGTGTGCGTTACCGTTGACGTGCCGGTAAACGGACCGCGAGACCGCGAACTGAAGGCAGGGTTTCGCCTTCCACCCGGAGTCCAGCGCGCCAACCTTCGAGGACTTGGGGAAGCGATTTCGGCGGCCGCTCACCGCCCGGCCGGCCGGAATATCTACTCTGCGACCCATGGCGCGGACGCAACGTGGAAGGACATCGATTGGTTACGTTCGATCGTGCCCGTCAAGCTGCTGCTCAAGGGCGTTTTGCACCCGGAAGACGCAGCCACTTCCGTCGCGGCGGGCTGTGATGGCGTCATCGTCTCGAATCATGGAGGACGAAGCCTGGATACAGTCCCGGCAACTGTCGACGCGCTTCCCGCCATTGCTGCTCGCGTGGAGGGCCGGATTCCGCTACTGCTCGACGGAGGTGTCCGCCGGGGCATCGACGTGTTCAAAGCGCTCGCATCGGGAGCTTCGGCTGTGCTGATCGGCCGCCCTTATCTGTGGGGACTCGCTGCGGGCGGCGCTCCGGGCGTGTCGCGCGTCCTCGAAATCTTACGCACCGAGTTGGAGATGTCCATGGGCCTGGCTGGTTGCAGAACGCTGTCGGAGGTTACGAGCGATTTCCTGATTCGGTAGCTGCAGTTCTGCGGTATGAATAGGAAAAGCCGTGCAAAAAAATTCGGAAGTGAAGCCGCAGTATTGTTTCGAGAAGGACGAGGATCTTCCCGAGGGCACGCGGCGGATACTATCCGAACAGCTCTCCCGCGCAGTGCAGATGCTGAGCACACCGGGAGATTCTCTGGAACACGCGGTTCACGAAGCTCGTCGCTGCCTCAAGCGCGCCCGATCGGCGCTTCGGTTGATTAAGTTCGCAGTCCCGAACACCTTCGCTCGCGAGAACCAGCGGCTGCGCAACGTAGGCCGGTCGTTATCCGAGTTGCGGGATGCTCACGCCCTGACCCAAACGCTCCGTGAACTGGAGGAACACCAAAATGCCGAGGAGGCCGGTTCCCCGCGGGTGACCCTTGAAAAGGCCTACGAATTCCTGCGAACTCGCGAGGCACGGATCATGCAGGCCATGGAAAAGGGCGGAATGGAAAATGCGATCGCGCAGTTGAACGAAGCTGCAACGAGAATGAGGAAGCTGAGCTATGGCCATGTCGATCCTCAGGGCATTTCTAAATCGCTGCGCAAATCCATAAAGCGCGGGAAAAAAGCTTTCGCAGCCACCGAGGACGACACCGCAGCCGAGAGGTTTCACGAATGGCGCAAGCGAGCAAAGGATTTGCGATTCCAGCTTTCGCTCCTCGCGAGCTTGCGTCCCGACCTTCAACCGTACTCAAACTCAGCCAAAGAACTGGAGCAGCTACTTGGGGACGACCACAATCTCGCGGTTCTGTCCGCTGTTCTGAGCGAGACGCAACTGCCGGAACATGAACTCCAGGCACTTCGAACAGGGATCGATTACCGGCAAAACGAATTGCGCGGCAAAGCGAGAACGATTGGCTCCTATCTCTACGCGGACAAGCGGAAAGTCTGGAAACATCGCCTGTCAGCAAAGTCTATCGCGCCGCAGCAGGCACGAGCCTAGAACTGATAGGGAGGCGGCGTAACACCCTTCGCTCTCAAATACATCTCGGCAGCAGACCGGTGGTGTGCCGTGTGTACGAACATTCCCAGAATGAGTTCCATGCCCGACATGGGGCGATTGCCCATCTTATAGGACTTCGACATGTCGTCGATCGTCAGTTTTGAAACATCCGCTTCCGCCGCATCGAACGATGTCTTGACGAAAGCGATCACATCGGCTTTTTTGGCCGACACCGGCTTTGACGCTGCAGGCTTTTCAGTCGAAAGCGGCGCAAGGTAGTGCAGAACCGCCTGCGTTAAATGCGTGATCTGGCCGCCGAACGTCATCTGATCGGGCGTTAGCTTGAAGTCGTAATCGGACTCGGGCATCGCTTCCGCGACTTTCAGCGTGAACTCTTCCGACGTCTTCAGGTGCTTCAGGACCATCGACTTCAGGTCCCCGGTCGAGGAAAGCTCTTGCCCGAAAGCCGGGCCGAATACCGTCGCGGTGAGTAATAACGCCAGTGCAGTTCGCAGCATGTCCAGGGATCATTCTACATTCCCTGGTTGGGGCGCGACGGCAAATACGAAGATGAATGGTTCAGTGCGGGCTGGCGAAGCGTTAGCGATTGTGATAACCCGACCAAGCCTTCTTGAGGTCTTCCCCGAGTTCCTCGACGGGTCGGGAACGGCGGCGCATATCCTCCCGTGCGGCCCGGTCTGATGCCATGAGATAAGCCGAGACACCGATCAAGAGAGCACCTAAGATCGAAGCAACGCGTTCCAAATGATTCACGACTGTCCTTCCCTCATTTCCTTCATCTTCCCTTAGACGACATACACCGGAGCGCGTATCACCTGAGTTTTGGAATTTGGTACCGCCGGCGCGGCCCGAATGCGCTCGAGCAGGGTGGTGGAAAATGCTTCTGATGCCAGGGAGCCGCAATTCCTCTAAACGTGCGCAGCTAAAAACACAGGAAGCGAACGCGCGCGGCGAATTCACCGGCTTGCCGGTAGCAGGATTCCAGCTGTTACAGCAGTTAAAGAAGAACAACAACCGGGAATGGTTTCGCGAGCGCAAATCAATTTACCGCGAAGCCGTAGAGCAGCCAATGGAAGCACTGGTATCCGCAGTAAGCGACGCGTGCCGCGCCCGCGGCGTGCCGCTCTTCGCAAAGGAAAAAAATCCGGTCATGCGCGTGTACCGCGATATTCGCTTCAGCGCGGACAAGACGCCGTTCAAGACTCATGTTGCTGCCGAACTGCGGCGCTCTTTCGGCGGATCCCAGACCATGCTCTACCTTCACTTCGCGCCTGATAAATCGTTCGTTGCGGCGGGCGTATGGCAGCCGGACCGAGCGCTCCTCCAGGCCTGGAGGGCAGCCATCGTCAGCAATCCTGAAGAAATCGAAAAAATCGCGGCCGCTTTGAAGCGTAAGAAACTAGCGCTTGAACTCGAGCACTCGCTCTCTTCTATGCCGAGAGGCCTCGGACACCTCGCGGAGCTATCATTTGCGCGCTTCCTCAAGCTCACCTCCTTCGTCCTGTCAAGGACGATCGATCCGGACGACTGGCATAGCCCGAAGTTGGTGAGCAAAGTTGTCACATTTGCCTGTGACGCAAAACCGCTGCTCGAGTTTGGCTGGAAGGTGGAGGAAACGCTACCGAAAAGCTTTCCCGAGTGAACGAGTTCAGCGCGACTAAGTTCGAAAACTGTAGTAGTTCGCGATCTGCTCGCCGATCCGGCCAATCGCGTCTTCCAGGTTGGGACCGCTGCCAAAATGGTTCGCAGTGAAAACGCTGACGATGATATTACGTTTTTCGCTTTCGAAAATGCCGACGTCGTTCCCGATGTACGGAAGAAAGTCGCCGGTTTTGTGCGGCACGTTGAAGTTGGTGACGTACTTCGGAAGCCGAGTGCGATAGACCTGGCCGCGCATCAGTTGCAGCATCAGGTCGCTTGATTTCTTATCGACGGCCTGTCCGGTCTTGATCTTTTCGAGCAACTTGCCCATGTCGCGCGCGCGTTGACTCGCGATATTTGTTACCAGCGGAAGGTCGTTGCCTCATGAAAATGTTACCCGTCGAAGTTCGACATGACGGGCAGCAGAAACGGGAGGCAAATGAGCTTGGCTACCAAGCGGGAACTAATCAAGGCGATAGCGGACCGGTATCGGATAGCGTCGCGTGTCGAGAAGAAAAGAATCCTCGACGAATTCATCGAAGTAACTGGCTTTCATCGCAAGCACGCCATTCGTGCTCTGGGAAAAAGCGG
>JBJMGK010000065.1:0-10618 GCA_045807925.1 Bryobacteraceae bacterium
CCGCTTTTTCCCAGAGCACGAATGGCGTGCTTGCGATGAAAGCCAGTTACTTCGATGAATTCGTCGAGGATTCTTTTCTTCTCGACACGCGACGCTATCCGATACCGGTCCGCTATCGCCTTGATTAGTTCCCGCTTGGTAGCCAAGCTCATTTGCCTCCCGTTTCTGCTGCCCGTCATGTCGAACTTCGACGGGTAACATTTCATGAGGCAACGACCTTCCGCTGGTAACAAATATCGCGAGTCAACGCGACCGTCTGCCGGTACGGGCCCGAAGCCCCCCAGAGACTCATCGCCTGACCCGAACCCGCGCTACGCCGACCTACGGGCGGATAGCGGGCCCATTTTGCGGCCTCACGCGCACGGTCTACATCGTCTACAGTTGGAACGATCACCCCAAGCGCGCCGATGTCGGTTGCATGCTGTATGTGCCATTCCTGCGCATCCGGCAGCCGAACCATCGGGGTAGCAGCAGCTTTAGGGCAGGCTGCGATCATCGCCTCCACGTCTCTGAACTCGAGAGTGCTGTGCTGCATTTCAAACCAGGCAAAGTCGTAGTGTTTGGCTGACTCGCAATACGCCGCGGGATCCGCCTTCGATTGCGTGAAGCTGAACACCTGTTTGCCCTCAAGCAGTTTCTGCTTTGCTGTGTTGTAGAGTGGCTTGTCGCCGGGGGCGGGTTTTGGGACCGGGTTTTGCCCGAATCCCGCCGGCGAGATGCCGGCGATGCCGGCTGCGGTGAGTAAGGCCGCAATCGAAACTTTCACTTGAATTTCCCCTCCTGTTTCGTCGTATTTACCTCCAGACCTCGTCCAAGAGCCCTTTACCTGAGAAGTTCACAGCATTCGGAAGCCTTCATCCAAACGATCCTTCAAAGCGTCGGGATTGATCTCGATTCCTATGCCGGGCTTGTCGGGCACAGTGACATAGCCATCTTTGTATTCGGGCAACGTGGTGAGAGAGTCGTATGCCGGCTCGCCTTTGTGCGTCCATTCGAGAACCAGCATATTCGGTACCGTCGCGCAGACGTGGGCGGCAGCAGTAGTGCCCAGAGCCGTAGCAACGCCGTGGGGTGCGATCGGAATGCTGAAGATCTCGGCCATTGCGGCGATCTTCCGTCCTTCCATCAAACCGCCGGTTTTTGCGAGGTCGGGTTGAATAATGCTCAGCGCCTGGCGTTCGAGGTAAGGGCGGTAGCCGTAGCGTGTGTAGATGTTCTCGCCCGCAGCAATGGGCACCCGGCTCGCTTCGCGAATCTTGGCCATGGCTTCCACGTTGTCGCTCGGAACGGGCTCTTCGATCCACATGGGGCGAAATGGTTCAAGCGCTTTCGCGAGCTGAATGCCGGTTTCGGTATCGTAACGCGCATGGCACTCGACCATAAGCCCGAAGTCCATGCCCAGCGCGTCCCGCATATCAGAGACGAGGTGAACGACATCGTCAATTTGCGGAATGTTGAGAGTCAAGCCGAACCTTTTGGAGGGATCATAACCTTTCTTGAGAGTCCAGTCGTCGGGAGTGTAATCAATCCCGATTTTGAGACCGCGAACTCCCGTTTCGGCTACAACGCGTTTTGCTGCTTGAGCGTTAGGAGCATGGAAGTAAACCGGCAAGCGGCTGCGGATCTTGCCCCCGAGTAGTTGATACACGGGGAGTTCGAGCGCTTTGCCTGCGAGATCCCAGAGCGCCATCTCAACGCCGCTGACAGCCGATAGGTAAGGACCGCCAAGGCCTTCCATAAAGACCGGCGAAGGTCCGCCGCCCGGGAGCTTGTAATATCCGAGCAGGTCCGCCAGTATCCCCTCAACGTCGAGCGGATCACGGCCCACGAGGCCGGGCCCAAGATTGTTGTTGATGATGTATTCCGAGCCGACATTGTCAAGGGTTTCGCCGGTTCCCGTTAACCCGCCATCCGTGTAGACGCGGACGAACTTACTGTTGAAGTTCTTGAGGCGAACGGCTCGAATTTCCCGCATCTTTAGCTTAGGGGCCCGGGAGGTGCCTTGAGCGCGAGCAGTGGAGAGGAGCGCCGTATACCCGAATAAGCCATGACAAAATGTGCGGCGGTTCAAAGTGCTCGCCCCCCATCCTGCAGCTCTTTCACTGCGTCCGCATTGATCTCAATGCCGATGCCAGGGCTGTCCGTCAATTCCAGAAAACCGTTTTTCAGATTGGGGGCAGAGGTCAGCTTGTCTTGCGCGGTGCGCCCATAAACCCATTCGAGGATCATGAAGTTGGGCACGGTGGCGCAGACATGGCCAAAGGCCGTCTTGCCCAAAGAGCTCGCTACCCCGTGTGGAGCGATGGGTACGTGGTAGACCTCTGCCAGTGCCGCGATGCGCCGCGCTTCTAGCAGGCCGCCGCATTTGCACATGTCGGGCTGAATGACGCTAAGTGCCTGCTTTTCCAGATAGGGTTCAAAACCGTAGCGCGTATAGATGTTCTCGCCGGCTGCAATCGGGACACGGCTCATAGATCGAACTTTAGCCATGGCATCAACATTGTCTGGGCTGACCGGTTCTTCGAGCCAGATAGGCCGAAAACGTTCGATGGCTTTGGCAATCTGAATGGCACTTTCGGTGTCGAACCGCGAATGGCATTCAATTGCCAGTGCAAAACTGCTTCCGACGGCTTCGCGCATATCAGAGACATGCTGCGCGATGTCATCGATCTGGCCGTTCGTGAGCGAGAAGGTGTAACGCTTCTCGGGATCCCAGCCTTTCTTTGCGTTGTCCGCGTCGATAACGGAATCGATCGTAGTTTTGAGACCGGTGACGCCTGTCTGCGCGATCAGTTCCTTCGCGCGGTTGGGCCGGTCCGCATGATGGTAGACCCGCAGATTATTGCGGACTCGGCCGCCGAACAGGCGATAAACTGGCAGCCCGAGCGCCTTTCCGGCTAGATCCCAGAGGGCGATGTCGATGCCGCTCATCGCAGTCAGGTAAGGACCGCCCATGCCATGCATAAAGGCGGGCGGGATCCCGCCAGGGGGAGTTTTCCAGCTCCAATTGTCGAAGTAAATCGCTTGTATGTCGAGCGGATCACGACCGACGAGAGCCGGCCCGAGATTGTTGTTCACGATCTCGTCGGCTCCCACGGTGTCGACCATCTCGCCGGTGCCCGACAAGCCCTGGTCAGTGTACACGCGAACGTATTTTGTGACGAGACCGCGGAGCCGAACGGCGCGTACTTCGCGGATCTTGAGTTTGGGAGCCCGCGAGGTGCCTTGCCCGCGAGCACTTGCGAGGAGGGCGTTGTAGGCAAGGAGGCTTGTCGTGAAGGAGCGGCGGGTCATTACGTCCTGATAGTGGTTAGGTACCAGGGATATCAGATCACAGATAGTCGAGAGTAGGAAGGGTGGTTTGGCGGATTTGGTAACGAGAAATGTCTCTAACGACTTTAAAAAGCCCTGTTCTTTTGGGGCGTGCGATGCGGGCCAGCACCCCTGAACTTTGATTCATAAAAGCTAGTCCGCACTGTGGACGTTGGACCAGAGATCTCGCTCGGATCTTACCCAAAATCGCCGGCGACAGTGTGACCACAGTACCTACTGCGGTAATGAATAAAAGGACGGGAACGAGGCAGCGTGCAGACGCAGATTTGATTCTCGAACAAATCCAACCGGTCCCGCATATCCTCATTGCGGGCACGTTAGGTTTTTGTGAAGGTGGGAAACTGACTTATGCGCGACCCGAGCATAGGAACGAGATAACACATGAAAGATATGTTGCTGGCTGCCGTTTTGGTCGCGCCACTCCTGAATGCCCAACTGCCATCGCCGGTGAAGGTCGACGGCGGATTGCTCCAGGGAACGATCGAAGAGGGCTTAGCGGTCTACCGCGGTGTTCCGTTCGCCGCTCCGCCGGTGGGCGATCTCCGTTGGCGTGCCCCGAAGCCCGCTGCGAAATGGGAGGGAGTGCGCAAAGCTGATACGTTTGCGCACGGCTGCACACAGGCCGTCAGAAATCCTTCTAATGGCCCTGGAGTGAGCGAAGATTGCCTCTATCTGAATGTCTGGAGCCCCGCGAAGTCTCCGGCGGACCGCGTCCCGGTTCTCGTCTGGATCTACGGTGGCGGCTTTAACGCCGGCGCTACCTATGAGCCGAACTACAGCGGCGAGAAGTTGGCGAACCAAGGGGTCGTGCTGGTCAGCATCGCCTATCGCGTGGGCCTGCTCGGTTTCTTCGCGCACCCGCAGTTAACCGAAGAATCCCCTATGCATGTCTCCGGCAATTACGGACTTCTGGACATGATGGAAGGACTGCGCTGGATCCGCAAGAATATCGCCGCTTTCGGTGGTGACCCAGCAAAGGTGACCATCTTCGGCGAGTCAGCAGGCGGAATCGCGGTTAGCATGCTTTCTGCATCTCCTCTCGCCAAGGGACTATTCGATGGCGCAATTTCCGAGAGCGGCGGATCCTTTGGCCCACCGCGGCCCGATACCCTCCCGGGTGAAAACCTAAAACGACTGCCGGACGCCGAACGAGCCGGTGAGACTTACGCCAAAACCGCCGGTGCGGCGTCACTCGCCGATCTTCGAAAGCTACCCGCGGATCAGTTGCCGGCGATCCGCGGCTTGGCCTGGCCCATCATTGACGGCCGCGTCATTCCCGACGACCAATACAGGCTGTACGAAGCGAAGCGTTATAACGACACTCCCATCCTGGTCGGCTACAACTCCGATGAGGGCGCGAGCTTCGCGGTTCCTAAGACGCCGGAACAGTATGTAACGGGTGTGAAAGAACGCTATGGCCCGTACGCCGATAAACTTCTCGAAGCTTATCCCGCCAGTTCCACAACCGTTCGTAAAACCGCGCGCGATTTGACTCGTGACGTCATGTTCGGCTGGCACACCTGGATTTGGGCACGTCTTCAGGCAAAGACCGGAAAATCTAAAGTCTTCTACTACTATTTCGATCAACACCCGCAGTATGCCGCCGATTCTCCCCGCGCCGGCCATGGCTCTGGTCACGGCTCTGAAGTCGTCTACGTCTTCAAACACCTCAAAAGAGGAAATCCGCAGCTCACCGATACAGACGGTACGATCTCGGATGCAATGGCGACCTATTGGACCAACTTCGCCAAGCGTGGCGATCCGAATGGTCCCGGATCTCCCCAATGGCCAGCCTTCTCAGAATCCCGTCCCTTAGTGATGTACTTCTCCGGAAGGCCTCATATCGGCCCTGTCCCGAGCGAAGACGGCCTCAAGGCTCTTGACAGCTATTTCGCATGGCGGCGCACGCCTGAGGGCGAAGCTTGGGTCAAGAAATAGCCGAGAAAGCGAAGAAAAGTTTAATGGGACATCTGGGAACCGCAGCGCATCGCCTTCTGTTCGTGATGTTGCTTCCAACACTCGCGTGGCCGCAAGCGAAAACGATCTCGGGCGAATTCCGGGTCGATCCTCCGACTCTCACGGCGCTCGGCTTCGAATGGAAGATCTCAGGAGACGACAATCGTACTGCGCGGGTCGAAGTCAGCTACCGTCAGAAAGGTGAGCGTGAATGGCGCCGGGCGCTTCCATTTCTCCGCCTGCACCACGAGGCCGTGACGAACGGCGGCCCCGGCGCCCGCCGCAACTGGTATTACACCTACGAAGCTCCAAACATGTTCGCCGGCAGCATCCTTAACCTGGAGCCAGGAACCGATTACGAATGCCATCTCGTTCTCTCCGATCCAGACGGTGTGCAGGGCGAGCGGGAGAAAACCTTCACCGTGCGCACGCGCGTTGAGCCACGACCGACCGTGGGTGGCCACGTATATCATGTCTATCCGTTCGGTTACAAGGGCGAACGACAGCAGCCCGCGTTTACAGGTCTGATGGCCGCGTATTTCATGGGTGCCGACGAATCCGACCACTACAACGTAATGCCTCCCCGTGTCCAACCGGGCGACTTGATTCTGTTGCATGCCGGCCTATATAAGGACAGCCGGTTTATCTACGGTGGCTTCGACCGCAACGTCCCCGCCCTAGGGACGCCTTTTGACGGCTCTTATTACCTGACGCAGAGCGGCACCCGCGAAAAACCAATCGTGATCAAAGCGGCGGGGGACGGAGAAGTCGTGTTTGATGGGGACGGCTGCCAAAATCTCTTCAACCTTCTGGCAGCGAATTACAACTACTTCGAGGGCATCACGATTCGAAACACCAATGTGGCGTTTCTCCTCGGCCTTAAGAACATCGCCGGGGCGAGCGGCTTCACGCTCAAACACTCAAAATTGGAAAATATTGGCCGCGGCGTTCAAGACGAATGGTCAGGCTCCAAAAACTTCTACATCGCCGACAACACGTTCATTGGCAGGCACGATCCGAACAAGCTGCAAAGTTGGAATCCGCCGGCCGTCTGGTCGAAGTTCCCCGGTTTTCCCGCGCGGACCACTTCGGAATACGCGGTCAAGGTTTATGGACAGGGTCACGTCGTTGCCTATAACTACGCTGCGAATTGGCACGACGGGATCGATATTGCCACGTATGGCAATCCGGATGGCACACCGGACGAAATTGCAGACCGCGTTCCGGTCTCCATCGATTTTTACAACAACGACTTCTACAACATGTCGGATAACTGCATCGAAACCGATGGTGGTGCCCACAACATCCGCGTTTTTCGCAATCGTTGTTTCAACTCCGCCGGAGGCGCACTCAGCGCGCAGCCTTCCTTTGGCGGCCCGACGTACTTCTATGAGAACGTTGTTTACAATGCGACCACCGGCGGCCCCTTAAAGTTCCTCGACACGCCGGCGGGGGTGCTCTGTTACCAGAACACGTTCGTAGGTCAAGGCACTATGATCGGACCGGCATCGAACATTCACTTCCTGAACAACCTTTTCGTGGGCGACAACTGGCCGGTTCCCGTCTTCAGCCTGCGCACGTTTACGAACTATTCCACTTCCGATTACAACGGCTTCCGGCCGAATGCGGGAGTGGAGTACGGCTTCGCGTGGAATTCACCCGCCTTTGAAACACCGACCGACTACACGGGCCAGCTGATCACAAGACGCTTCAAATCGCTGAAGGAATACAGCGATGGGACGAAGCAGGATAGCCACAGCAAAACCGTCGACTACAACATTTTCGTCAACGTCAAGATGCCGGATGCCACTGACCCCCAGCGATTGTATAAGCCCGAGGATTTCGATTTTCGGCTGGCGCCGGGCTGCGCGGCGATTGACGCCGGAGTGACCCTGCCCTCCATCAATGACGGTTTCAGCGGCAGTGCGCCCGATCTGGGTGCCTACGAACTCGACCGGCCCATCCCTCATTACGGACCTCGTTCGGAACCCTAGGGAGCTTCGCAAGCTTCAGATCGGGCATCTGTTACTCGGCCCTGCTGTTCACGCTCACAGAAGGGCGGGCGTAGGTTTACTTCATCCCCACTCTCACATTATCGTGCGACGATCGGGGCGCCCCAGTTGATGCTGAAGCGCCGGTCGGTGTAAACCTACTTGCTCGCGCTGTACGTCTTGCTGAAGCTGTTCCGCATATTCGTGACGGTGAACGACCGTCCGCGCGCGCCGACACTTTTATATAGAATGCCGGGCCGTTATGGCCGCCACGCCCGCCGCCGAAACCGGCTCCAGGCCCGCCCGGGCCTCCCGGACCGCCGGCCTGCGGTCCCAGCGCAGAAGCCCCGGGTACCGCTTGCGGAGGCGCGCTGCCCGCGGTAGGGGTGCCCGGGACATCCGCTCGCCCACGTCCGCCACCCACTCCTCCCATCCCCGCGGGAATCTTGCCGGTAATCACTCCTGCGATCGTTTCCGCGTCATCCATATTTGCAATAAACAGTCCCGGTGCATTGTATTCGATCCCGGCGGCGTAAGCCCAGTGAAGCTGCCAAAGGTCCTGCAGCCCCGGAGACGTCCAGAGCGCCTGCATGGTGGTCAAGGCGCCGCCCTTTCGAGACGAGTTGTGCATGATAGCCACTGTCGGAGCGAGTCCGTGTACCAGTGCGAATGAGTTCGACTGATTGATGCCGTGATGAGAAGTGAGAAACAGACTAACGTGCCCGATCGGATTTGAGGGACACATCAACTGCTGTTCCTCGTTGAAGGTGAAGTCTCCGAGATTCACCGACCGATACTTTCCGTAGGTGTACACAACGCCCACCGATTGCCTGTTCTCGGCTTGCGTATCGGAATCGTCGCGCGGCTTGAATTCCCCGCAGGCCGGATTCGCGATCCCGCCGTCCGGCAGCGGCTTCTTGATGACCTGTTGGGCCGAAGTCACCACGGTCACGTCCACGGAACCGAAGGGGATCTTGTCGCCGGGCTTGACTACACTGTGCTTGGCTTTGGAGTAGAGTCCGGCGTACGTCGCCTGGAAATTCTTGACCTGCTCGCGTTCTTCCGCTGTCGGCCCATGATCGATGTAGTGCTCGATCGGGATGCTCTTGGCGAGTTCCTCAAGGCCGCCGACGTGGTCCCCGTGATAGTGCGTGGTGATCAGGTGATCGATCTTCTTGACTCCCGCCGCGTTGAGCACCTCCATAATCCGGTCGTGATCGCGCTGCCCCGGATTTCCGGTGTCTTCCAGGAGTGGTTCGCCCGTCGGAGACACATACAGCACTGCGTGACCACCTTCCACATCGGTTATATACATGTCGAACGTTTTTGCCGAACTCTGCGCTTTCGCCGCGGCACAGAACATAATTGCGGCGAGCGCAACAAAGCAGGAGTGTTGCATCAGCGGGATGCTACCACATAGCGCCAGTTTGGCCGAGGATCACTCGATCCGCCAATGCTTTTGACGCTCATCACATATAACGCGGGACCGAACTCATAGCTTTGATGCGTGGAATTGTCGAGGGATTTCCGCGTGAATAGGTCGGATACGATGCATCATGCCTTTTTCGCGACATGGGCAATCTGCTTGCAGCTAGTCGGGCGGAATTCATCTCTTAGACCAGGGCGCTCCTGCCTTGAAGGTTTTGTCTCCCCAACTCGGAATCGCCTTAAGTACGACTCTATGAGCTAGTCGGACCGTCCTTATATACGGAGGGTTGTCCTGTTGTCGGGTTCTTCAGGCCGCCCGCCCCGCCGGCAGGAAATAGTAGCATTCTGATGTGCAGTTGAAAATTGCACGGTGCGAGTTCATGTCGGCGACAATGTCAGCACGTTACTGAACTTTTGTGAACGCAGCGCTCGCAGTCATCAAACTCCGGAACGCAAACAGGTGGCCAGCGCATCTTCGTAGCCGGGCGTACATCAACAGACTTCATCTCACAGCAATGGGCATCGAGGACTATGACGAATGCTTGCTTCCGAGAACCAGTGTTAATCGGTCGGAGTGCGGTCGCAAGTTGTTAGGGTAGTAGTATTTGTCGAACCGCACATGGATAAGGAACGATAAACGCCGATCACATCTGGAATTGCGAGTAGGAGATCACTGGAACGTCAACGCTGTCAGTTTCTGGCAGGCGGATGCGAACCTTATCCGCGGAATGCGCGTTTTACGGCAAGTTGTCTGTCGTTGGGCAGCTTCGCCATCGCGCGTAACTCAGACTCAATCCATTCCAGAAATTCGCTGACGAGCAGCTTCGGCTTCCAGCTTGACTATACGCTCGCGATCACCCAAACGTCCGGTAGTTTGAAGCAGACCGACTGAGGGTCTGCTTCAAGTTGTCGCGCACTGGCGAGTAGAGCATCAAATTCTTCTAGGGTCATGAGCTCTTTAGAGATGGCGTTGGGGCCCACCGCTTCCGCAGTCAAGCCATACCAGCGCTTATAGAACCCTTGATCGTGGTCCATTCCCAGGAGAGCGCCAGCCGAGTACTTCGTAGCGCCAGCGGAGCGAAAAAGATGGAGCAGTTGACGCCCCATCAGAGGATGCGGGAAGAGGTGGCACCAGAGATAGGACATCCGCTCCATGGCAGCGTTCGGAGGATAGCAGAATTCAATACAACAGTCGGGCTCATAGGCCACTACAAACCCACCCGGACGGGTTACTCGAAACATTTCGCGGTCGGGCACGTGAAGCAACATGTAACGAGTGAACACAAGATCGAAAGAGGCATCTGGGAAAGGGAGTTGGGCCGCATCGCCTTGCTGGAACGCAATCCCAACCGCGTTGCTCGGGTCGTCCGTGGCCCGGGTGACCAGGACGGCATCGTACTCAAAGCCGATCGAAGAGGCTTTGGGGAAGTACTCGGCAAGCAATCGGGTAGTGTGGCCTTGACCGCATCCGAGGTCGAGAATGTTGGCAATAGAGCCGCCAGGGATGCGATCGAGAACCTGGCGCGTGAGCGGGTTCAGCATTTCAGCCAAAAGCTGTTGCCGCTCGAAGTTTCGTTCATCGATTGCGTAACTCATGGCAGACCGCCATTCTATTTCATTTACTGAGGAGAAGCGTATACACCCGGATCTTGTGTCGCCGCAAAGTGATAATGTCCTATTCGTGCCAAATAGAAATGTCCTATTGACAGAGGCACGCTGGGGGGTTGGAAACGGACCAACTCCTGATGACACAGAAGGAGCGCGACCGGCTGGTCGCGCTGAAGAAAGCCAAGAAGAAGCTGATCACGCAAGGGGAAGCGGCAGCCGAGATGGGAGTCAGCGAACGGCAAGTACGTTGCATGCTGAGGAGCCTCAAACGGCGTGGGGACAGAGTGGTTGTGCATGCCGGA
>JBJMGK010000066.1:0-12771 GCA_045807925.1 Bryobacteraceae bacterium
GGCTGAACCGCGCCAGCAGTTTCATTCTCCGGTCGGTTTCCCGTAGCAGCAGCGCGCCGCTATCGGAAGTCATCATTCCACCGCTAAACTCCGCCACCACTTCACGCCTGCCGTGGTGAGCGAAGGGCAATCGGGATTGGGTACACTCTGTCATAGCGAAAGCCGTCTCCTCCTGGGCTGAAACATCTTGTGGAAAATATGTTTATGCCAGAGAAGACGGCTTTTTGCCAGACCCTGTGTGAGAATTCCGGGTTAGCGGGCACGGGCCGACGTTCTTCCGGGGTCTATCGAAGCGTGTCGACTTTAGGCTCGTGAGCCGGGTCGAGTTCGGCCTGGGGCGCGGTTGCGGTGCGGTATTGAGCCGAGAAGCCGCCATTGGGCTTGTTAAGCTCGAGTCGGTCCGCATCAATCCCTTTTCAGAGTTCGAATAGAGACCATCCCGCTTGGCGGTCTAGTCTTCCTGTTTATGTCCAGGGAAGACGCTCAGCATGGTTAAAATCGCCTTCTCAAACACGGGAAGCGGCGTTACCTCCCCACGTTCCCAGCGTGCAATTGTCGTCTCGGTCGTTTCGATCTTGTTTGCTAACTCTTTCTGCGTAAGCCCAAGACGCTCACGTTCCTGCTTGAGCCGAGACGGGAATTCAGTCGCTCGGCAGTTCTGTCGCAACTTCTTTTTCGGCATTCGAAATATCCCCTGCGAAAGCAGCCGACTTCAGTCCGGCAAAGGCGCTGGTTCCTGCGACATCCGGTAGGTTCTCGTCTTTTAATCCGTACCAGTTCCCTCCGTAATCTGCATAGCTCACAGGTGCGGGAATGTCCTCACCCGTGATTTCTGCGCCTGTCTTCGCGTCTACCAGATAAAACGCGAAGACGACGGTTGGCTTACTTCTCCAGACTTCCAGTCCGTGGGGATCTGCGTAAATTTTCTGCAGAATCTTGCCGCCCTTCCCTAAACCCATTTCCTTTCCAGCCAGTGAGCATTCCGCAAGGAGGTTAGCTTTCGCCCGTGAGCCCTTACTGAGACTGAAGTCGGGCTGCGGAACACCGGGCCCTTGTGACGGAGTTGAGCATGCAAAGACAGACGACGCAAAAAATGATTTTAGCGGCCCATCGGAATCGATCATGTAGTTTCCTGTGATGCTGCCGGACCATTCCTCCGGCGAGATGGCCGGCGTCAAACTTACATCGTCTTTTGGATCGAACATCGCCAAACCGATAGCACCAGTCTTAGAGTCTGCGCCGATCAACTGCTCGCCAACACTTGTGCCTTCCCCTTTTTTGTGCGGAGTAGCTACAAACTGGTGGACAGTCTCGTCAACGTCTTTCCAGCCGTCGATCCATGGTTGCGGCGGACAAACCAAGTAGTTGTCCGTTTCAAGCTTCGTGCCCAGCTTCTGCCCCGTCAGGGCATTTACCCCGCCCGCTCCAATCAGAACAGCGCAAGGCCTGCCGATCGCGCGAAAGGAGATCCACATCGCTTCCGTTTCGTGAAGCGCCATGAAACACGCTTCTTGGGCCCAGTCGTGCGGGCAGTTCTTTTGAAAATCAGAGACCTTAAACAGCTTCATCCGTCCTAAGCTCGGCGGAAGATTGCTGGCGGCACGCCCTTCAGGGACACGAACCGTTCGATGGAAAGTCACGTCCAGGCTGTTTAGTCTCATGTGTAAACTGTACACGGTGTACAGCTGCTTTGCAAGCCTGACTCAAGGTTGAGATGCGCTAGGATATGGGCTACACAGCGGGGCACCCAAGTGCCCATTGATCAGTCACGGGAAGGTCGGACCGGGTTTCGTCGTTGAGGAAACTGGTGATGAAGACCGAGCAAGCTACGTTACATCCCCTCCGATCAGCGGCCCGAAGGGCCGCCCGCCACTTCGTAGATCTCCTCGATGAGGAAGTTCCTCTACGGCTCGAGCTTTAGAAGGACCGGCCCCTACCCCCATGACCAAAAATGCGACCTCCTGGAAAACGATCGCCTTAAAGTCTAAATCTCACGGGCACAGGCTGACGTCAACTAGTGGAGGCGGCATGCTGTTTCCCGTGATCAGAAGAACCCAACGCGTGGCTTTTCTTAAGGCTGAGATAATCCTCCGGGTGGATACAGTCCTGACTTCTGGAATAACGGCGCCGCGAAACTTTGATCCGCATCGGTAACCGGTGAGAGAGGCTTACGTAAACGGTAGGCCGTTACAGATGGTGTATGTAGACCCAGGCGTATTCCACCCTCCAGATTGCGCCTGAAGGGCAGCAAGTGCAAATTTTGTGCCCGCAAGGACTCGCATCACCGAGCAACGCTAGGTCTTCCTCGAGTGCTCAAAGGTGTTCCGCTTGTAGTTCTGTAATTCCCTCGGAGCCGCGTCGTCTTGAACACATGAGACCTAATGGACATCAAAGCGCAGCTTCTGGATGGCATCGAAGCCAATTGGCACGCTGCAACAAGCGTCCAACCCAAACACGAAGCGACAGCAACTCGAAGCGGTGCCGTAGCCTTTGCTGCCACAAGGTAGGAAAACCAGGCGATGTCTGCCGAGCGTCGACCTCACCGGCGGGATAGGCCTCCTGGCAATCGTAGAGAATGATTGCTCGACCGTGAGCCGACGCGAAAAGTTTCTCGCGGTGGACCGTCCTCCCATTCCGAACATTTGATACAGTGCTTCGAAGAATGGAGGTTAGGCGTGCCTTCGGAAAACGCGATGTCACCTGAGATTCCGGACGAGCTTGTAGAGCAGTTCGCGACCGGTACAGCCTCAGTATTCGTCGGTGCTGGTGCTTCACTTGCCGCGGGCCTTCCGACCTGGGCCGAGTTATTGGAACCGCTTCGGCACCCAATTGCTAACGATAGCCCCGACGGCCTGACATTCTTGGATGTAGCACAGTTTTACGAGAACGAGTTCAGACGTGCAAGATTAACCGAGCAGATCCGAGGTCGCCTTGAAACCTGGAACAGGCAGCCGACTAACATCCATTTATCTTTAGTAAGGCTTCTGCGAGAAGGCCGCATCTACACGACCAATTTGGACGATTTGCTGGAGAAAGCCGCGGATCAGAGCGGCCTTCTTTACCGGGTGATAACCAACACTGATCCATTGATATCTTTTGCTCCAAATCGCCTGACGATAGTGAAGCTGCATGGCACTGTGGACCAGGTTAACTCGTATGTGGTCACCGCACAGGACTACGAATCATATTTCAGAAAACATCCAGGGCTGACTCGTGTGATCGGCACCGAGTTCCAGGTCGGGACGGTTCTCTTCGTCGGATACAGCCACAGTGATATCGACCTACGAATGATACTCCGACGAATCACCGACGAAGGCGGCCAATTCAGCCGACCGCACTACACTCTGCAACTGAACCCCAAGAAGGCGGTGGTGAAGGATCTTGA
Organism: Bryobacteraceae bacterium; assembly: GCA_045807925.1. Lineage (GTDB taxonomy): Bacteria > Acidobacteriota > Terriglobia > Bryobacterales > Bryobacteraceae > Bog-105. Next base: position 3,386 of record JBJMGK010000066.1, read on the forward strand.
ACGTAGAGTGCTGCACGTGATCAGCATTGATTGCAAACCTGATGTAGAGTCATGCACCACAGCGGTAGCCGATTGGCTTACGCGGCTCCACGCTAAGGTCAGAGCATCCGTAGGGGCAGGTACCCCGAACGCAACTGCAAGCGGTGCACGGCAGAACCACAATTTTCCAGTTGCGGCGCATAGCCGGTTATTCGGGCGGGATGCAGATATCCAAACCGTCTTTGCGGCACTCGCCATACCTGGAATATCGATGGTCTCAATTGAGGGGTTTGCGGGAGTGGGAAAAACAGCGTTGGCGTACGACGTCGGACTCGCTTGCGTGTCGCCTCACGGTCCGGAGCCGAACTTTGACTTCGCGGTTTGGATTCAGGCTAACAAACCAGACCAGAAGCTTTGGTTTCAGGAGATCATGAATACGCTCGCGGTAACTCTTACCGGAGAACCGTATGCAAGCACGCGGTCCTATTCGTCGGACAAGTACGATCTTGTGCGCGACAAAGCAGTCCTAATTATCATCAATAGTTACGAAAAGATTGACGATGAGGAGCTGACAGACTGGATCGTGCATCTACCCGAACCTAATAGGGTGATCATTACCACACAACGTGCGCAGCCGGCCAATGCAGAAAGGTGCACGCATATATCACTAAACGGCCTTAGCACGATACACTCAATCGACCTGGCTCGTGACCATGCACGTTCACTGGGGCTCGTCAAGCTTCTTCAGGACCGTGATATATCTGCACTCGCCAGTGTCTCGGAGGGGAATCCTCAAGTAATCAAGCTGGCGCTGGGATTAGTCAGCGGCGGCACGATTAGTTTGCCTGAAGTCGTTGGAGAGCTTCTTGCAGTTCCGAACAGACGAGTTCACGATAATCTGCTGCATGCCTTATTTGACCGATCATGGATCTTGCTTTCCGATGACGCTAAGCGGATCCTCATGATCTCGACTTTGCTCGTTGGAACGAGTGTCATTCGTCTCAACGCGCTCTTTGAGATTAGTGAGATTGAACAGAACGATTTTGACCGGGCACTTGATCAGCTATTGAAGTTCAAATTACTAGAATCTGCATACGACGGCAGATTCATTACACATGCGCTGACAAGAGAGCTTGCGGGCAGAAAATTAGAGGAGCGCCCTGAGCTTCGAAACAGAGCGATGAAGGCGTGCGTTACGCATTTGTTAACGTACGTCGAAAGGAGTATCAGGCGCGAGACACCCTCTCCGCCTTACTGGAACGCACTCGTTAGCGAGCGCATGGCAGACATCGACGCAGAGTGGTCCTGCATCCAGGCGGCAATCGGCTGGGCCTCCGATGAAGAACTTGTCCAGTTCATCATGCTTTTGGCACATTATCTAGATAGCAGATTCTTGAACACCGAACGTCTGAAGTATATGACTCGTGCTTTAGATGTGCTTTCAGCATCCGACAGAAAGTCGGAAGAAGCTCTGTTGCGCATTGATGGTATTAGCTGGACCCTCGTAGAGACAGATCAAGTACCGCGGGCACTCGAAGAAATCAATAAGGGTCTGGAGATAGCCAGGGAGTACACCTCTGGAGCGGATCGAGATGAGCTAATCGCGCTTGGTTCGGCTTGGAAGGCCCGCGTCATAGTTGAGCTTGATCGGCCGACCGACGTTACAGGCCTTTTAAATATTGCCACGGATCTGCCGTGTAGGCCTTGGATCAAACATCGAGTGCATACTTCTTAACTTCATTTGCGCAAACCTGATAGTGGTCGTATGCCTCTTGGAATCGCTCTTGCTTTATGGCCACGTCTCCTGCGGCCATAGTCAACCGACGCTAAAATGGACAACTAACACTTCGGTAACATTCCTTATTGAGGCAACACGTACCGAAGAGTAATCGTCGTTTTTGCGGGCTGTATCGGGGATGCATTTCGGTATGCCGGAAAACCGCCTGAATCGTCTTCAAGGCCAAGCTTTGGCCCATTCGCGTCGCAGGACCAGCTTGTGATGGCGGTTCGTCGAGGGTGCTCAGCTACACTGTTGCTGACCTTGGCTGAGGGGCGGGTTTCGAGCTCGGGCAGTGGCTATCTATAACCCTCCAGGACAAGCCCGTGATCCTCCTCGGTGCGCACGTCGAACAGCGCGGGAACTTGAAGTGGTGTGGCGTCCTGACGGAATTGGACACCTCTGCTGTCATGCTTCCCGGAGCTGGCATCCCTCCGCGAATCCTCATAAAGCTTCGGAACCTCCTCGACCGCGTATGCAAGCCACTCACGCAACCATATTGATCCATCTTTGGGCTGCCAGTCGGCTTCAACCTTATCGAGGCCGTTCTTAAGCAGCGCGTAGCTGAGATATCCCATTCCTAAACGCCCTGCTTCCCCGGCCGGTTGTGTTGCTTGACTCGCTGCCAACACACGAATGCGCTTGTCGTATGCGAGTTGGCCCAGCCCGCGGCTACCCATCGGACCCGGTTTGAAATCGCGGCTTTCAATGCTTGCGGCTGAATAGCAAGCATCCAGGATCATGACCGTCTCTCCGGTATCAATCGACCGGATCCAGTTCGTGAGCTCGTCGCTCGAAATCGCCGACGAGGTAAGGGTGCTATCAATGTGTTCGCAGCTCCCCTGCAGGTCCGAAGGAAACATGTAGAACAAGCCGCCTGAATTCGTGTATCCATGACCCGAGTAGCTCAGAATAAACGCATCATCAGGACTTGCCTTACGAGCAATATCTGCGAACAGTGCCTGCAGGTTCGTCTTGGCCGCCCCATTCGGTTGCTCATCATCTGCCGTTATCAGGTGCTTTTCGACATCGTATCCGGCAACCTTAAGGCGTGGCTCAAGCATGTTCTGCATCATAATCGCATCCGTTACCGCGTAGTGAAGATCGCAACCTCCAGCTGCTGTTCGATTTACTCCGATGTTCACCAGGAATGCTCGTCCCTGCCGCTTCGGCCAATTCGCCGGGAGTTTGTAGGGCTCCGCCCTCGCGGTCTCGCTCTTCACCAGATCGGTATTAAATGCATAAGCTGTGAATACGACTTGCTGTCCGGGTCCCTTGTGTGCGATCGGAATGCCGTCAAAGACGTACTCGCCGTCGCTCAGGTCGCCTTCCCGGAAGCGGACCAACTGGCCGTCGCGGAATAATCGGAGATCTTTCGCTCCACTGCTGTTTGTTCCCTCACGCCGAGATTTGACGGAGAGAACTACCCGGAGGGCATCAGCGTTTTTCGGGCCGGCTTCAACCTTCACAACATGAATCTCCGGTTGCACACGGTTCAGCTTTGCGATATCCGGCAGGTCCGGCAGTGGATCGTGCGCCAGCAGGCGGGGGAGCAGGCGAGGCGTATAGTATTGCCGCATGAAGATCTCGAGCGGCAATGACTTTAGCGGTTCATCATCAACCCTCCAATGCAGGGGAGCTTCCTCATCCAGGTCGTTGGTGTCGAAGCGGCCATCCGGCGCTACCACCGCCCAGCCCTTATCCTGAAAGCTGACAAGCGTGGCAACAAGTGCGCCGCTATGTCTATCAAAAAGCCTAGTGGCACCATCCGAACATCCCAGAAAGAGATAGCCGTCATCGCGCGACACGGCTACTGACTTGACCAAGTCAGAAGCGCATGCAATGCGGCGGATCTCGCGCCCGGTTGCCACATCCCACAGGCGAGCCGTACCGTTGTCGTGACCGGTTATAGCTGATCTCCCGTCGGATGAAAATGCGAGCGCGGTGACCGGGGGAGTGCCGGCTAACAGGTCGCGTCCGAATATTCTGCCGGCTGGCTTACCCAATTCCCGAATCTGGCGGCCGGTTAAAGCATCGGACAATTTGGGCCAGTCGCCTGCACCGGTCAACACTGACCGACCGTCTGGAGAGAAGACAACGGCGTTAACGTCGCGATAGTGGCCCACAGACCAGATCTCCCGGTGCGGGTTTCCTGCATTCCACAAAACCGCGCCCCAGCCATTGGAGTATCCACTCAGAACACAACACCCATTAGATGAGAACGCAACCGCCTTTGCTTGTTGTAAGTCGGGAAACTGCTGCATCTCACGCCCGCTGGGAACATCCCACACTCGAACTGTCCGATCATCACTGGCAGTGGCCAAAGTTTGGCCGCTCGGGGAAAAATCCAATGAATTGATGCGGTCCTGGTGTCCGCGGAACGCACGGATTTCCCGGCCGCTTGCGACGTCCCATAGTCGGGCAGTGCGGTCACCGCTGCCGGTGGCCACTATTGATCCGTCTGGGGAGAACTTTGCTGTAAAGATAGGAGCCGAATGCCCCTCGAAGACACGTATTTCCCGTCCACTCGACAGGTCCCACAAGTGCGCGTTTGAGTCGTCGCCACCGATCAGCACGGAGTGGCCGCCTGGCGAGAGTGTGACAGAATTAGGCACACTCGAAAGTCCCTCAAAGGCGCGGATTTCGCGACCGCTTGCGACATCCCAGAGCCGAGCAATTCGATCCGCAGTGCCCGGTAATGTCACTGCGTGCAGACCTCCGGTGATCACCAAACGTCCATCGGGTGAGAAGGCGACGGGACTGACGGGGGCCAAGTGATGTTCCAGCCGCCGGACTTCACGACCGCTCGCCACGTCCCATAAACGCGCCGTGAGATCATGACCGGCTGTCGCTAATAGGTGACCATCGGGCGAGAAGGCGACCGATGATACAGGGGCATTAAAACGCCGGATCTCGCGAGCGCTCCTGACATCCCACAAACGAGCCGTATTATCCGGGCTAGCCGTCACTGCCGTGCTGCCGTCCGGCGAAAATGCCGAGGCGGTAATACCGAACGCATGCCCCCGAAAGCGCCGGATCTCACGGCCGCTCGCTACGTCCCAGAGCTGTGCCGAGTTATCGCCACCGCCGCCTCCAGTTAAGATCAGGCGGCCATCTTTGGACAGGGCCGCGCAATGGATGAGCATCGCTTCTGAATGAATCTCGCGAATTACGCGCCCGCTCGAAACCTCCCATAATCGCGCCGTGTAATCGTTGCTGACGGTTAACGCCGAGCGGCCATCGGACGAAAATGCGACAGACGTAACAGCTCGGTAGTGTCCTTTAAACCGCCGGATCTCACGCCCGCTCAGCACATCCCACAATCGCGCCGTTGAGCCAGCATCGCCGGTCAGGATCGAGCGTCCATCCGGCGAAAATGCTACCGGGTTTATGCCCTTGTCGTACGTGTCTTTCGAATCCTCTCCAAAGCTGCGAACTTCACGGCCGGTGGCTACATCCCACAAATGTGCTGTGCGGTCGCGGCTTCCCGTCAGCGCAAACTGCCCGTCGGGCGAGAATGCCACGGATGTGATTTCTTCCCAATGGCCAATCTGCAGTCGCAAATCAGCTTGGGCCGCCACGAGAGGCATTGACAACGAAAAGTTCAAAATGATGACTGCGCCAACCGCGAGCGTGATTCTCCTTGTTAAGCGAGCAACACTCCGGCTCGCTCGATGTGGGTGGACTTTCACGTTCAGATTCATCGCGGATGCAGCGATCGCCTTCGCTGCAAAACGATAAAGATTGTAAGATACACGGTGAGGCAAACGAAGGTAAATACCCAGACGACAGTAATCAAGGTGCGCAGGAAGGCGATTGATTCTTTGGTCCAGACCGCTTCAGGATCGTACTCGCTCTCTCTAAGCGCCTTCTGTGGACTGTATGACAAGTTGATGAGCGGCGCCACATCGGGGCGGAGCGATAGTCCTTCGATGATTCTTTCCCTGTCCTGGCCTGGCGAATCAGTAAATTTCTCGAGCAAATAAAGGGAGGCTATCATTCCGGCACAGAAGAGATAGAGTGCGACTTTCATCCGCATTCCGAGCGTTCGATCTTCCGTTTCGTTCCAAAATTGAAATATCCAAACAACCGCTGTAAACGCGAGGAGAGAGGTTATTGCACCGACAATTGCAGCAGGTGGTGGTCCGAGCTTCAACCACATGTCGGCGAGCGGAGCAGCGATCACACCCTTGAGCGCCAGAGAAGTGAGCTGCCGAAAATCCGCTAGCACTTCTTTGAATTCGGATATTCCAACGGCTGGCATGCCTAGCGGCTACTTAGCTTTGGAGTGAATGTTAGCGTTCCAGCCGCAGTGACGTTGAAATCGTCTTCATCGGTGCTAGTGATATTTGATCGCCACTCAGCACGGTAGTGATACCACCCAATCATTTCAGTCTCCGCGTCCAACAGCTCATTCCATTGGTATCGGTCGGGCGGTGTTTTGGAGTATTTGTACTTCTTGTATTCGAGAAGCGTCATAACTTTCACGTGCCCACCGGGCGGATCGATGTTTACATGAATCTTAAAACCTGTTGCGGGACTTCTTGTCATGTCCGGCTCTGCAAGTTTAAGATCATGGGCGGCAGCGTACGCGAGAATGGAGGCTTTTAGCTCGTTAAACCGCGGGCCGATTTTGCTGGAGCATTGGTATTGGATTGCCCCGGCATCCTGTTTGGATTGCGATGCTGCGATCTGGTCGACACACTCCCTCACGCCCAGTAATGCGTGATTAAACGGCGTTACCCAGAAGTCCTCTTGGGGAACACTAATTCCCAAGTCTCTGCGAACCGACTCCAACCGGATTAGTGCTTCGAGTGGCGCGGCGTCGGGATCTTTCTCAGAAAGGACAGCACTGGGAGGGACGGGACGCAAATCGTAGAACAGAGTACGATTTTGCGGATCGATACTAAACCGAGTCTTTCCGAGAAAGTCGGTATCTGAGAGAATCTGTTCCTTGGCCAGCCTTGTTAAGAGAGCGAGTAAGCTTGTCTCACTCGAGTCGCTTGTTGCAGACGCCGAGGCGCCGGGGTTATGATCCGTCCGCGGCAGCGTAGCCGCTGTCGTCACGATATTGACGATCAGCGCAGGAATAACCAGCGGCCATAGATCAGAGGCGTTCACACCAGGTCCTGTTTGATTCAGCTTACCCGATTGGGTTCGGTAATCGAGCCGGGCGAGTGGCTCCTAGGATGAGAGATGGTCGTATCGGTGCCGCCGATATCGTACTTTTCGATGACTGCAGCTCTAATTTCGCGCTGCCCTTTAATCGAATGGTGGTAAGACTGGGATGAAACCCAGCCTGACGTAGAGCGGTGGCGAGGAACTCGGTAGAAGGTTCCAGAGATCTCATCAATGAGAAGACCGTTGTGGGAATCGATCTATTCAGTGCGCCGGCGATAGTCAGAGATGCAGTGTGCAACCGTCTAGCACAATGAGGTTGTGCCAGAGAAGGTGAAAGCTCGGTTTATCGAGCCGATGTTGCTACTGAAAACCGACAAGTTGCCAGAAGGCAATGAATGGCTATACGAGTTGAAGCACGACGGCTATCGGGGCATTGCTTATAAGACGGGCGGCAAGCTGTACCTGCGGTCGCGAAACGACAAAGATTTCAGCGCACGGTATCCGGCAATCGCGAAAGCGCTCTCTGGTCTTCCGAACGAAACGGTAGTGGATGGAGAGATCGTAGCCTTTGACGAGTCTGGCAAGCCATCCTTCAACACGCTTCAGAACCACGGATCTTCCGGCGTTCCTCTCCTGTACTTCGTCTTCGATGTCATGATCGTGGCTGGCCGGGATGTAACCAAGCTGCCGCTCGAGGCTCGGCAGGAGCTATTGCAGGCGAAGGTTCTGCCGAAGCTTGCTGAACCGGTGCGATATCCCGGTGTGTTGAATGCCACCCTGAATGACTTGATCCGGTCGGTAAAGGCATCCGGCTTGGAAGGAGTGGTAGCGAAACGCCGAGACAGCCTCTATGAGGTGGGTTGCGTTTGGCCTCCTGGCGCAAGATGCGGATCAACAAGGGCCAAGAGTTCGTCATCGGCGGATACACGTTCGGAGGCACGACCTTCGATGCTTTGGTCTTCGGGTGCTACGAAGACGACAGACTCATGTACGTAGCGCGGACACGGAACGGCTTCACTCCGACGATTAGGGCCGACCTGGTGAAAAGGTTTGGAAAGCTTCGGACGGATAAGTGCCCGTTTGCGAATCTGCCGGAGCCACGTACCGGAAGGTGGGGAGCCGGATTGACGGCGGCCAAGATGAAGGATTGCCAATGGCTAAGACCGGTACTAATTGGGCAGTTCGAATTTCTGGAATGGACCCCGGAGAATCACCTCCGGCATACGCGATTTATCGGGCTTCGCGAGGATAAAGCGCCGAAGGAGGTGCGGCGAGAGGGCTGAACCCTGCGAACGGGTTCTGATGCAACAGCGCTATGATGTTTCGACTCGAGGAGAAATCTATTGCGTCGTTCTCTGTCCCTCGCCTTTGGATCCTGCTTAGCAGCCCGTGGTTTTAGTAACTCCAGACCATTTGAGGCGATCTTGCGCCGTTCGGGAGGGTCCCCAAATGGCCAAACGCCTGTCAGCAGCGCGTTGTAACGCGTTTGTGAGGTTCACTTTTTTCAGATTCTGTCGCGTTCGAATTCAACTTACTTCCACCACGGGCTGTTAGCGGTCTGGCTTTGGAGTGCGTCGCCGAGCTAGGCGCAGTCTGGTTCTGGAAACGCAACGAGCTTGCAGCCTTTCGAGGCTAGTATCAGTGCCCTTGAGCGGGCGCTCCAATCAAACCGGATCACCTGCCGTGCGGTCGTACAGTTCTATCTGGATCGAATCCAGACCTACGATAAGGCCGGTCCTGCCTTGAATGCCGTCCAGACTATTAATCCAGCCGCTCTCGCTGAGGCCGATGAATTGGACGCGAAGTTTCGGACATCCGGCCTGGTCGGCCCTCTACATTGCGTGCCCGTTCTCGTCAAAAACCAGGTGGAAACGACCGACATGCCGACCACTTACGGGTCGATCTTGTTCAAGAATTTCGTCCCTCATAGAGACGCCGCTATCGTCACGAAGTTGAAGACTGCGGGAGTTTTGATCCTACACAAAGCAATGATGGGTAGGTCGCATCCGGCTACCTCGGCTGGAGATTTGGAGTGGTATTGGCTCAAGATCCGAATGCACCAGTGAGTGTCTACGAAGCGTTCTTAGACAAGCTCCGCAGTTGAGCTCCGGCTCTCAATGTCGCGACAGTACTTGTTCAGGTCAAATCCTGTTCTTTCATTAGCGCTGAAATCAGTTCGCTGCCCATCTCGTCCTCCGAAGGGAGGGGTTTCAAGAAGTCTTCAGCAAGTCTGTATTTGTGGTCCATCAATGTGTCTAACAGGGTGATGAAAAGCGGCCTTTGGGACAGAACTTTGCCGTACAGAACTTGTGTGGAGCGTGCAGGTGAGTTGTAGCGAAGCCTGGGCTGGTGCTTCTGACGGGTTCCGGGTGTGTCTGAAGTGGCGATTTAGCGCCCTTCGGACACACTTCTGCCTATGCGGCGGCGAGCTGAAGGTTGCGCATTCTCACCAGGTTGTAGGCCGCCGCTGCAAGCGTGAACATCCAGCCTGTTCGCTCCGGCCCGACGA
>JBJMGK010000067.1:0-5862 GCA_045807925.1 Bryobacteraceae bacterium
CGAATCTTCGGGCAGGACTTCGTGGATCAGGTAAAGGCAATGGGCATCAAACAAGTGCTTTCCGCACCGCGATCTCCTTGGCAGAGGGCCTATGTCGAACGGCTCATTGGTTCCGTTCGCCGCGAATGCCTCGATCACATGATCGTGTTCGGAGAGCGCTCTCTTCGTCGTGCTCTCACCTCGTATGTTTCTTATTACCACAGCTGGCGCACTCATCTGTCGCTCGGCAAAGACGCCCCGCAACTCCGACGAACACAGGACTGCGCCGAAGGTAAGGTGGTCGAGATTCGTGAAGTCGGTGGTCTACACCACCATTACGAACGCCAGGCCGCCTAAGTAAATCGATCACACGTCAGAAGCGGACCAAGTCTTTGGGGAGAACGTAGCCGGTTGTCGATGCGCGCCAACTCTGACCTCATCAGCTACTTTCCTGCCATGGCCCGGTGGAGACGTCCCGTTACGCGAGCCTACTGGTCCTCACGCAATGCGGCGTGTGTGTCAACCCTTTCTAATTCTTTCTAGGCACAGCTGGATGATGGCCAGAAGCAGCGCATCATCGCATAGTCTGCAGCGACCCACCGGGGGGCCGCGCCCGCTGGACGGTGCGGTTGGTGGTGGAAGAAGCCGTCAAGCGCAAACTAATTCCACGCGTCGGCCGGGAGACCATCCGCATACTGCTCCTCCACCACGACCTCAAGCCGTGGCGGGAAAAAAATGTGGTGCGTGGCCGACCTCAATGAAGACTACATCACCAAGATGGAGGATGTGCTGGAGACTTATGAACAACCCTACGAGATACCATCCGCTTCTGCTCGCATTTCATTGAGAATGACGCAAGCCATGCGCAATCAACGTGTTCAGATGCACCCCAACGTGCTCGGAATTGAGCTTACCGGCCTACTTTCGAATAGCCGCAAGCAACAGACAAGAACGAGAGGCTTAATACCTGGCGGCGCGCGTGGTCATCGAACTTGTTCGGATTAGGCCAGCGCTTCCAAGCGATTCTGGACTGCCTCGATTAACTTGTCTACAGCGTCTCCGGTTCCCTTGCCGATATGTACATCAAAGAAGATTATCTGGTCCTCCTCTGTCACAAATCCTTGCGGGTCCGTCATCTTTGCGTCTTGGGCATTCTTCAACCCGCTCAAAATACGTGCTAACTTACGTGTTTCGGTAATTAAATCAATCCTGTTTTTAAATATCGTTGCTCCTCCCAGCTTTGACGCATAGAAGAGCTGACCCGTTATCTTTTTCATCCGAATTACAAGGACGGGGATTTTCTCATCACTAGTGATGAGAGTCGCATTGTAGTAATCGTAGTCGGGGATCGGGATGCCGCCTTTATCGGCTTTATTCAAAGCCTCAACTGCATCGCTGCCTGCTTTTGGGTTAGCGAAGCATTTGTAAACATACTTTTCCGTTACGTACACATAGCCCTCGCGACAACGCACCCAACTGCCCACATCAATAGGCGCGTCATTATCTTTGGCAATCTTATCGCGCTGAACCACCGACGATAAGTAACCTGGGCCGCCAGTTCCAATATTGCCTACGGAATCGATGTGTGCCATTCCGGCCTGAAACGAACTCAGGCGAGGGTCGGTGGCCACCCGAGTTTTCATTTGCGCCGTCAGGATTGACCCGTTCACGTGCTTCTGTGGCGGCAGAACAACCCGGAGCGAGTTCGGCAGCGGGGTGCGCAATGCGGCCGATGCCATTTTAGGCTGTGCCAACCTTTTTTGTTCCGGGCGATACGCCGGCGGGGCTGGTAATTTCGGCTGTGCGGCGCTAGGCCGATAGACCGGAGGCGCTGCTGCCGAGATTCTTTGCTGTACCGACTGCACGGTCGTAGGTCGGTAAGCCGGTGGCGCTGCTTTCAGTTGCACGACTGGTGGACGATATACCGGGCTGGCCCTACATTTCGGGCCGTATGCCTGTCTGGCAACGGCTTGAGATGGTGCAAACGGTTTGGACGGCCAAATTGACCGTTTACCGGCATCATGCATAAAGGGATCTGGCATGCCGCGCCTTGTGGATCTGCTTCTCGTAAACAGCATACCTCTTTTTTGTGAATTCTGTTACCGCATTGCGAATCAATGCAACCGCACTCCGCGGCAAGGCGGTCCCGAAATGTTGATAGCCGATACACAGCCGCAACTTCCTGTCGTCTCCGTAAGCAACCGCTTGGGTTCGACGGCTTCGGTCGCGCAATGGAACGCAAGGGAATGCTATTCTGCCGGGCGCGCTAGGACTTTGGCCCCGCCGGACGTAGATAGCCGGTATACGGGAAGCGCGCCTGCAAGCCGTTACCTAACCGCTTGTCCTGGGCCGCATCAGCGCTGCGATAAATGGCGGGTGCCGCTGCTGCGCCGGGCGAAAGGAATCTTAGTGTCCGCAAGCCTAAATGGGCGGTATACCCGAGCGTCGTCCTACCATTCCGTTTGTTGACTCATCTCGAAATTTCGAGATGAGTGCTGCGGCGGACGAGATGATCGTCACTCGTGCTGATCGCTATCCTGACTCCGAACTGGCCTGAGCGCTACTTCTTCGTAAGGACACCGCTATTGCTCTCGTAAGCCTCCTGATGTCTCCCCGCGTCGAGCTTATGGTACCGATAACCAGACAGGTTCGTTTCAGAAGAGGAGGGATCTTTTGAGGTATATAGCCCCAGCTCTCGATGGCGCTTGATGTAGCGCCGGGTGAGGACCGCTGATAAAGCTTGATAACTTTTGGCGAGGTCACCGGGTTGCTCCAGACTATTGACTCTGAGGTTTGCAAGCGTCTGGGCTTCGACCCCGTGTTCTTTCATCAGATCCAAATTGAGAAGACGGGCGTTAAGGGCTTCCGGGCTAGTCGCCCCATCATCGGATGCCGAATACCCCTTTTTGGGATTGCCAGACCCGCTCTGATTGTTTCGATCAAAAACGGCATCCCAGAGGCCACCGAAACCGCTCTCCTCCCCAGATGGCCAGTCGCTCTTCTTGAGGGGGTTCTTCATTGTATTCAGCTTTTTGAGTAAATCGGGCGGGGTGTTGGTAAGACCGAGGCCTGTGGTGAAGGCATTCGTGAGGACGTACAAAGCCAGGTACCACTGGATGCGGTGCGTGTATTCACCATGTTGAAACCCGGCGCCCACATCTTTGAATAGGGCTCCGTGCTCGGCCACTTTTGAAAACACTTCTGGAGTGAGCACTTTCCAATATGTGGGCGCCGCGTCGAAGCCGTACTTCGTTTCGCACCATTCCAACTCCCTTGTGAGCGCCTTTTTGGCGCCAAATTGTTGTTGGTTTTGCTGAACCTTTGCACTGAGGTATTCGAGACCTTTCTGCCATCCTCCCGTCGTGAGTGCCGTCTTGATGCTCTCAAGATCGAGGATCACGGCCTTGTCGGACTCATCCTGAACGCGCTCGGCGACTTTTTTGAGGTCAACTGGAGTTCTCTGAATGAGGCGCCGGTGTTCCGGAATCACTGGGCGTCGAGGTTCCATTTGAGCTTGAACTGAAAACGACGCAGGACGGTATGTCTTCGGGGCTGACTTCCTATTCGCGGCAGTGCTGTTCTGCACTGCGTATGCGGGCGGAGTGGACGGCGGTTGAACAATTCGGGGCCGAAATGGATTATAAACAGGAGGAGCTTGCATAACCGAAACGGGCACGTATGCGGACGCCGGCGCCACGTCGGCGCGCATCCTGAGTACAGCAGCGCCACTCCGTGGCTCAAACTTGCTTTGCGCAGCTGTGTTTGTGTAGGGCGCGTAGACGCGTGGAGCGGATCGCGCCTGTGAAGCCGAATTGGTGAAGGGGTTGTATACCGCTGGAGCTGTGTTGAGCGAGGCGGGACCAGCGGCCGGTCGGTAAACGGGTGGCGCGAGTCTCGAACTGGCGAGAGAGACGTCCGTATTCGAGGCTTTACCCGGTCGACCGGGAGGAAGGACATTCGCTTTCAGCATACTTTTCGAAACATACCGCACGATCCCTTGCAGAACAGGATAGCCGACTTTGCTCAATCTGGGGCAGCATCCGGGCGACAAGCATACGGGCGCCCGCATTAACTCACGGTTTTTGTTACCGGAGACGAGTCGTTGCCTCACGAAAAGTGCACGAAGAGAACATCGGGGAAAACAAGACGACCCTCGCTTGCAATCTCCGGGTCACTTTCAAACTTCGCAAGGTGAGCGAGGGCCGCGGACGTTAGGCTGTATCGGTCCGCTTCGTCCATTGCACGCGGTCAATGGCGAAAGAAAAGGAGCACTAGCTATGTACAACGCGGACATTCCGCGGCGTACGCTGTTGAGGAGTGGTGGGTCGGCGTTCGCTTGACCTACGGTGCTGCATTTGACAGCACCGGCGCGGGCGCTCGGCCAACCCCGCGAACTGAGCAGTTCCGGACTCCGGTGCACTGCGTGGCACTTGCGAATGATGGCTTGCTGTACGTTTGAGGTGTTCAAGACTGATGGGACATTCGTGAAAGAGGTGTTCATCGCCAAGAATACACGCGGTGACGGATCGGTCTTCGACATCGCACTCTCGAAGGACCCGCAGCAGAAGTATCTCTATGTCGCTGATGGCTCCAATATGAAGGTCCACGTGATTCAGCGCGACACACTCGAGGTGCTGACTGCTTTTGGGGATGGCGGGCGACAACCCGGTCAGTTCTACGCTGTGCACAGCATTGCAACGGACTCGAAGGGCAACGTCTTCACGACAGAGACTTATCGCGGCCAGCGCGTCCAGAAATTCCAGTTCAGGGGTTTGGCTCCGGTCACAAAGAAGGATCAGGGAGTCCTGTGGCCCAGTTCTGGTAAGAGCTGAATACAGTTCAAGAAAGCCGCTTTGAGTTCGATTCAATTCAGCTGAGGATCTTCGGGCCAATCTTCGTAAGGCGTATCTAGTAGGGCGAACCGATTTGGCAGTTTCGGGGGCTCGACGATTAAGACCCGCTTCCTGCTCCAAGGTGTCAGGCCAAGTTCACGCTGAAGATTGTTCACGATCGTGGTCTGGTGTGGATGACCCCGAGCAGGGACCATCCGTATAGGGAAGCATCGCGGACTTAGACGTGCCAAATGGAATCCTCTACACATCGCGTTAGGGCGGATCTATCCGAAACGAGTTCCCAAGTTCCGCGATGCTCTTGATCCAGGAGCTATCGAAGGGGGTCTTTTATGAGTCTCGGCATGCCGGTGCGCTGGTTTGCCTTCTCTAAAGAAGGAGAACGCTTCGTGATGTCATCCTCACGGAGACCGGGCATACGACCATGCTCCAGGTAGTAATTGCGGAACTCCTTTGGGGACATTCGTCGTGCACTTCGGAAGCGGCGATTGAAGTTGGACAAATTAGTGAATCCCGCGTCGGCTGCGATGATACTGATCGGCCGGTCTGTCTCGACCAGCCACATACAAGCCCGTCCCATCCGCAACCGGCTCAGGTAGTCGGTCAGGTTCTCACCGAGATGACGCACGAACAGCCGGTGGAGCGATCGCTCCGACAGATTCCCCACAGCGCGAACATCCTGCACCCGGATCGGCTCTGCAAATCGCTTGTGAAGCAGATCTAAGATCCTGTTTAATTGAGCGGATTCATCGGCGGTGATCGGGGCTGCCTTCTGCGGGGTCGCTAGTCTCCTGTCACATTGATTCGTGACATAAATCAAGATGATCGGCCAACAACGCTGGTACGTTGAGCGAAACGCGCAATACTCGCCAGGATCTGGTCTGCCGTTCTGGTCCAGACGAACGGTTTGGGATCTTCGTTATGAACATCGATGTACTCCCGGATAGCGCTTTCCAGTTCTTTGACGCTGCGGAAGATACCACGGCGAATGCGCTTGTTGGTGATCTCAGCAAACCAGCGTTCGACCAGATTC
>JBJMGK010000068.1:0-36456 GCA_045807925.1 Bryobacteraceae bacterium
ACACGTTTGGCGCATCCTACGGCAGTTGAATTGCAGTGTGCAACAACCCGTGGGCCGCGCCCTGGAGCGCACCTTTGGGACCTGAGCGAAGCAGCCCGCCGTTCCCTCAAGCGCATGCGCCGCCGACCGCGACTGATCACCGCCTTCTGGAGCAGGCCTCTTTATTTGATTGATTCCGCTATATTATGCGGGATTCAGTAAATGGCGGCGGCCCAATTAGCACTCTGCTCAATTCGCTTACAGGCCTGCTGAATCAAATTCTTGGCGCGCTCTAGCAGCCGTTTGGAAGGGAAATGCCAAGTCTCCTGTAGTACGGAGACTTGGTGCACGCCAGCCTGAAGTCACCCTGCCCTTCCGGGGATCCGCGTCAGATGACGACCATGGATCCAGCGTTGCGATCGCGTCAGCGCTCATTGTTCTGCGCGAGCATGTCTTTAATTAGACGGTTGCAGCTTTCACTTGCTATCGGCTTTCGCATTCAGTCCTATCGGCTCGCGGAACGGCAGATCTACCGTGATTGGACTGTGATCGGAAATCGGCTCCGGCAGACAATTATTCAGGTCAGCGAGAACTCGCGGAAAATGCGGTGCAAACGCGTATGATCCGTTGGGGTCGCGAGGTTCTTTAACATTGTCCTTAACGAAGATCCAATCGAGCTTGAATCTGGCGACGCCAACTTTGCCCCAAATTAGCTCGGTTACATACGTGGGCGTGAATCCCATGCTCTGTCTCTGATTTGAATCTGCCAGCGTCCCGGCGGTTCCGTTAGTCGTACGCGTCTCAACGCCGCGGAAATCGATCGCCCTCCCGTCGGCAGATCGAAATTTCTCCAGAGTGCTGAAGAAGGCGTGCTCCAGATTGGGTGAAGCGCCGGGTATATTGGCTGACGTAGGATCAACACGGTATTCGATGCCAGCCACGTTTCGAACAGTTTTGGCGCCAGTGTATATCAGGCCTATCCCGGTTAACTGAATACCTTTCGTGGCCCAGAAATCCACGTCTCCGTAGCGCTTATAGAGCATGTTCTCCACGCTTGTGGGCGTCGAATCCGACCCGGTTGTGTTCATGTCCCCAGCTATGATTACCGGATTCGGCACGTCGTGCACTTCTTTTAATAACTGCTGCAACTGTTTGCGCCGGTTCTTTGGCTTGGTCCGGTTCTCGAGATGCGTTGCGGCAATTGTGACGCGTTGTCCTGCCGCTTCGGGCACGTCCAGATCGACATATAAGGTCATCCGCTGGCCGCGTCGCACTTCACGCATCATGTCCTCCCCCACTAATTTCGACGCTTGCCGTTTCCCTTTTTCGAGCGGACGGATCTTGGTCTCCTTGAACCAGTCGTACCCAACGGTGAAGGGAACTACTCGCGCGCTACGTATGGGATATCGTGACAGCACTGCATTACCGTGGAGCGCCCTCAGACGGTCCTTATCCACTTTGAACTCTTCAACCAATTGTTCCTGAGATGCTTTATCTTCGCTGTCGTTGAATTGGTCTGTCCCGAGTTGCTTGGGATCAATCTCCAGAAATTCCACTCCGTACGCCCAATTCATATTCAAGGCCTTCCCCAACTCGCGGACGATTTCGCGGTATTTCGTGCGCTTCACACCCCAATCCACTTCGTTCAGGATCCAGACGTCTGCGGCCTTCAAGATTTCGATTTCCTGTGGGATCTTTTCAAGATCCACATCCCGGACGCTTTTACCGCCCGCCTTGGCCTTGTCCCGCTCCTCTTTCAACTTCGCCATGAATGCGTCTTTATCTCTGACAAACAATAGGATGTGATCGATCTCCAGTCCCCTCTCGATATTCCAGAACGCTACGCGGAGGGAGGGTCCAAGTCCGGCGATTTCCAGGGGCCGCGGCCTTGCGCCGCCCAACCAGGCCTCGTTATTGATGAACGGTGTAGTGGTGATCACACGGAGCTTGTCAGTCAGTTCGGTGCTCAATTTCTGATCGGAGCCGAGTTGGACAAGTTCGTCATAGGAGAACAGCCTGGGCTCGGAACCGCGGACGTAATTCTGGGCTTGAAGCGCTACAGGTCCGGCCAGACACGTAACTAACGCGATCAGGATGCAAACACCGGCCTTACGCCAATTGACACTCATTGTTGTGTTCTCCCACCCACATCCCGCCATTCGGGGAATGATTCACGCGCTTTGCGATTACGCTTAATACTCCCCTGCGGACGACAGCGGGGTTGCGCCGACGATTCTATCGAAGTTGTAGCGGCCCGCGGAGCCGGCCGCAGCGGGAAGGTGGTGAAAGAGGCATTGTAGAGATGGGCGGAATAGCGGGAAGAACATTCCGCCAGCAGCTTGCTCCAGTCTGAAACGGAGTATCGGGTCGAGGAGACGTGAACATCAATCGAATGCCAAGAGAGACGGGAGTGGATCGCCTCCCGGGGGCACTCCAAACTTAGCTGTACTTCGCCCCCGGGTACAGAATTCTGAGTGCCAAACTGAAAACCGGGTCATACAAGCCGCCAAAAACTCTCCAGCTAAGTAACAGCCCCGCGTAGCTGAAATTCCTCATACCTCGCCCAATGGCTTCAAACCGGTGGGCTCTTTCTTCATTCATCAGGAGAGCGACGGCGCTGAATCCGTCCAGTGGTGGAACAGGCAGCAAATTAAAGACGCCCAGTAAGACATTTAAAGAGAACAGAAGGCTTACTGTTTGCGCCGCAGCTTCCGACAGACCAGGCCTGCTTGCAGAGACGATCTGCGTGAAATTTGCCGATGCCGGTGCGTGGAAAGCGCCGGTCCACAATCCCAGGTGGATGGCGATCGCAGCGATGAATGCGAGAAGAAAGTTAGCGGCAGGTCCAGCTAACGCCATCTTCGCCGCCCGGTGCGGATAGCGCGTGGACCATGCGGGATCGTACGGCGCACTTGCCCAACCCATCATCCAGCCACCCATAAGAAACGAGGCAATCGGGAAGAGGACCATGCCGAACGGCTCCCGCCTAATATGCGGCAAGGGATTCAAGGTAACCTGACCGCCGTCAAGCGCCGTCGAGTCCCCTTGTTTGTTGGCGAAGAACGCGTGTGCTGCCTCGTGGCACGTAGTTGAAAACAAAAAGACTACGTACCAAATCAGCCCGAGTGAAATGATCTCCGCGGTCATCTGGTTATTGAGTAAGCCCAGATTAGTTGACCAGGAACTCGCTTTCAATTGGCTGCAAGGGGTTACAGGTCACTACATCCCTACTGGCAACAAACTGGAACCTGACGGAAAGTTTAGAAGTACCTTCCAAGTTTTGTGACAGATTTCCCCGGATCGGAGTCGAACCTTAGGAGCAAATTGATGGAAACACCGAATGAAGTGATTGTCAGGTATTTGCAGGACTGCGAAGCGGCTGAACGGAACTTCGAAGATGCCTTGGCGACGTTTGCCGTCAGTGGCGAGCAGAACGAAGTAAAGCGCATGTTCGAGATGGCGACACAGCGAGCCAGATCGCAGCATCAACGGTTGGAAGCCCGCCTCAAGGAACTCGGTGCAGAGCGGTCGAGTCTCAAGAGCATCCTGGCACATATGCTGGCTTTCACGCCGACTTCGGCGCAGCTTGGGCACGAGCCTGCCGAGAAGAATACGCAACATCTGATGATTTGCATTTCGGCGGCTTCGGCCGAGATGGCGATGTACGAGTCACTTGCGACAGCTGCGCGTCTCGCCGGCGATGCCAAGACGGAGCGTCTGGCGCGCGAACTGCAGGCAGAAGAAAAAGATGATTACGAGAAGTCCTGGAACCTTCTTCGCCCGAGCGCCTTGGCGGCATTCCAGACTGTGGTTCAGCGGCACGCAACGGCGTAGCGCAATTTGCGAGACGAACCCGGACCGTTGCGATCCAGGTTCGTCTCGGAGTCATCTAAAAAGCAGCAGCTCCGGCTTCTGCAACGGCCTGATCTTGCTTGCCGAGTCCGCCGCTTACTCCGATTCCGCCAAGCACCTCGTTACCCCGCTTCAGCGGAATGCCTCCCGCAAAAATCATCACTTTCCCATCGTTCGAAGCATGGATACCGAAGAACTGATCGCCCGACTGACTGAGCTCGGCCAGCTCCTTCGTAGAGATATCGAAAGCTCGCGCAGTCCAGGCTTTCTTTATCGAAATATCCACGCTGCCCATCCATGCTTTGTCCATCCGAACATGCGCCACCAGATTGCCGCCGGCATCCACAACGGCGATATTCATCGGTTGCCCGATCTCCTGCGCCTTCTCCTCGGCGGCTGCGATGATGCGGCGTGCGTCCGCAAGTGTGATCATGTCTCTGCTCCTTTATCCACGGTTTGTCCGCGTTTCTAGACGTATGTCCGGGACGAATTTCCGCACCCGAATATCGACATACCCGTCTTAGCGTAGCGTGTACAGGTAACCCGCGATGTCGCGCGCGTCCTGACTCGTCACGCCTACGTTCGGCATCACGGTCTTAGGGTTAATCGCTTGCGGATTCTGAATCCACCTCATCATGTTGTCGGGAGTATTCTGAAGCTCGCCGGCCAGATATACGCGATCGGCGATTCCTGTGAGCGGCGGTCCCACTTTGCCCACCGCGCCTGAAACGCCGGGGATGACGTGGCACGAGCCGCAGCCGTATCTTCCAATCTCCGCGGCACCGCGCCGGGCGTCGCCGCCGGTCGTTACTTGGGCCGTACGCTGGGCGTCTTGCGACCCGCAACCCAGTGAAACCAGGAGCATCGCAACAGAGAGGAAGCTACTTCGCACGGGATGTCCTCACGAGCGACGTATCGCTCTCCTTCAGCCATGCAGAGAACAAATACAATCCGGCAGCAAGGTAGACCAGACTGGCCGGAACCCACATGATGAGGCCGCCCACTTGTTGATCTTCGAGCGGCGTGTAGCCCCAAGCTTCCGTAGTCCGGAGGTATGGGGAATACCACGGCCGCGAGGAGAATGTGAGCAGTGCGCCCAAAATTCCGGTGTGTACGGCTGTGGTGAAGATATATAAAACGCCCGCGCCATACGTTCGCCGCCCTTGCGCGTGGAACAACGACCACCAGAAAATAAGTGCGGACAGAAAGAAGCTCAGATGCTGTGCGCTATGAGCAAGATCGCTGGAAAGCGTCAATTCAAAAAGATACGGAATGTGCCACGTCCAGATAGCGAGCGCATGAATCCACCATGCCGAAAATGGATCCGTGAAGAACTGCCATCCCCGTTGGACATAATCTTCTTTGGACCAGCGTCCAAGCGTTCTCCGCCATTCGAATGGCAATGCCCAAAGAAACGTTACCAGCGGCCTCGAGATCACCAGCAGCGGCGCCGAAACGAGCATCAGGATTTCGTGTTGCGTCATGTGAGCGCAGAAAAGCACCTCGCCCATCGGGTGAAGCGGTGAAACGAGCGCAAGCACCAGGCTCGCCCAACCCAACCAGAAGCAGCTGCGCTCTAACCCGGTTACTCCGACATGCCGGCGCGAGCCAAGCCAGTACAAAAACGCCGAGAGAAGCAACGGGATAACTACACCGGGATCGAACTCCCACGCGGAGAGAAGGTCATCCGGCTGTAATGCCGTGCCTGGATGGGCGAACGCGAATGTCGGAATGAGAAGGCCGAACGCAAGGGCGCCGAAAAGCCTCATTCACACGCTCCCAGCAGTACCGCGGGAATGGCTTGGGCTACGACAACCATCGCAAAGCCCAGGCTGAATACTATTCCCGCGAGCGCCATGATTCGCGCGCGTGGAAGAGAGCCGGGGCCCTGGCCGGGGAACTCGGCTCCCAGTGCCTTCCACTGAGACCAAGCGAGCGCCGCTAGGCTCAATTCCAGCACCAGCGCAAGCACAAATACGAAGTAGAGCCAGGCTTTCACTTGGAAGATGCAGGCCCAAGGCGCCAGCGTGAAGTTTGCCTGGAAACTGAAGAGCCAGATAATCGGCGGGCCAAGGTCGGCGGTCCATAGCAGCAGGTCACGTCGAGCGTCCGTCATTACTGCGTCTCCATGAACTGCGGCCCCCAATAGACAACCACGTAGATGGGGATCCAGATGATCACCAGGAAATACCAGACCACGGAATCGACATGCACGCCGAGGCGCATCTTCGGCCCATGCCTGCCAAGCAGAAGGATCAAAAACAGCATCGCGGTGAAAATTATGTCCGCAACGTAGTCGTAGGTGTGAACAGCGAGAAACGTCCACATGTAAGTGCCGAAGATGTCAGCTTTATAGGTGAAATTCAACGAGTGCCACTCCATCACCCGCATGACGAAAAACACAACACCCAGGACCAGATTGAAGAGCAGGCCCTTGATCATTCCGGCACGATCGTCCTTCTTGGCGGCTTCGCTGGCCCAGTAAGTGCCGAGACAACTGACCAGCAATGGAATCAGGGCAAGACTAGGCAGGAGCTTGTGCGGGTATTGATCACCGGGGGGAGGCCAAACGTCCACGCGCAGCCGGACGTAAAAAAAAGCTGCGATCAGGATGCAAAACATCATCCCTTCGATGGCTGCTAATAACAGTTGGCCCCACCAGAGGGGCGCCTGGTTCGAAATATCGTATGGCGGCAGGTGCGAAACGTCGACGGTTTTGCTTGCTGTCATCGCACTCTAGGCCTCATCTCTGAGTTCGACCGGACGCTTCGGCCAGAACCACCCGAGCAGTCCAAAGAAGGCGAGCACTGATCCGGAAATGATGTACCAGGGGTTGAACACGGACCCGACAAAGCCGATACTCACAGCGACGGCCGTGATGAACGGCCAGATACTCGAACCGGGAAGCACATACCGATGGTGAGGCTCGGCATCCATCAGGGTTGTTACGAGCACTTCGCGGCGATCGGTCCGGAGCCCTGTTACAAACGCACGTTCCTCACGGGGAACCCACATGGGCGTACGCGATGTGGCCACGGGAAGATACTCGAAGTTATAGTTAGCCGGTGGCGAACTCGCGGCCCACTCGAGGCTATCAGCCTCCCAGGGATTGTTGCCCGCGACCGATCCGCTCTTCCGGCTCATGAACACGTTCGCCAGGAACATAATCCCGCCGATCGCGATAATGAATGCTCCAAGGGTGGCGAGCTGGCTGATGAAGCCCCAGCCTACCTCGGGCGGATAGGTGTAGACCCGCCGCGGCATGCCCTTCAATCCAAGAATGTGCATCGGGAAAAAGGTTAAATTGAACCCGATAAACAAAACCCAAAAGTTCCAGCGGCCAAGCCTTTCGCTCATGAGTCTTCCCGTCATCTTGGGGAACCAGTGGTAGAACGCTCCGAACAACGGGAACACCGCTCCTCCGATCAGGACGTAGTGGAAGTGTGCAATGACGAAATAGGTGTCGTGAACTTGCAGGTCCAAAGGTATAGAAGCCAGCATCACTCCCGTCATGCCGCCTAGGACGAAGATTGCGATGAATCCGTACACGAAATACAGGGACGTCGTTAATCGCGGCCGTCCGGTCCACAGTGTTGCGATCCAACAGAAGATCTGTACGCCGCTCGTAATTGCGATCATCATGCTCGACGCGGTGAAAAACGCCTCGCCTATCTGGGGCAATCCGGTTGCAAACATGTGGTGGACCCACAGGCCAAAGGCAATGAACCCGTTTGCGATCTGCGAAAGCACCATGGCTGGATAACCGAACACTTCGCGCCGGGCGTTTGCACTCACGATTGCCGATACAAAGCCGAGTGCGGGGATGAAAATGATGTAAACCTCGGGATGGCCGAAAAACCAGAACACGTGCTGGTAGAGCAGGGGATCGCCGCCTTCCGCCGGGTTCACGAAGTGCGTCGCAATGGTTCGATCGGAGAGCAGAAACGAACTTGCGACCACGACGGCCGGCATGGCAAAGATCACCATGAAGGACTGGATCAGCAACGACCAGACGTACAGCGGAATACGGTTCAGCGTCATCCCGGGAGTCCGCATTTTGAGAATGGTGACGATGATCTCCGTGGCGACACAAAGGGCAGAGAACTCTGTGAACGTGATCATCTGCGCCCAAACATCGGTTCGTTTCCCGGGCGTGTATTGCGGGCCGGAGAGCGGTGGGTAAGCGAACCAGCCCATATCGGGCGCGGCTCCCGTGAATACACCCCAGTAGAGGAAAAGCACACCGCCCAGAAACATCCAGTAGCCAAACGCGTTCAGCCGGGGAAAGGCCACGTTTCGCGTTCCGCACATGAGGGGGATGAGATAGATGGCCATGCCCTCCATCATGGGAACGGCAAACAGGAACATCATGGTCGTGCCATGTGTGGTGAAGATCTGGTTGTATAAATCCGGATTGAGAAAATTATTGTTCGGCTTAGCGAGCTGAATCCGCATCAGCAGGGCTTCAATGCCGCCGGCGCACAACATGATGAACGCAGTCACGATGTACCGCATGCCGATCGCGTGATGCGTTGTGATCGAGAGCCATCCGAACAGGCCTCGCCCGTTACGCCAAGTGCGCTCGAGGCTAGAAATCTCTTCTTCTTGGTTGGGAACGTTCGGAAGAACGTCCTGAGTTTGAATCATTTCAAACTCTCCAGATAGGTAATCAGCGGTTGCATATCGGCCGAGTTCACGGCCACGGTTGCCATATGGTTACCCGGCTTCGTACTCTGGGGATCCGCGATCCAGCCGCCGAGGTTGCCGGGTGTATTAGGCACCGTATTGGCCGCAATTCCAAGCCGGCTTCCAAAGTGAGTCAGGTCGGGGCCGTTTTGCCCTGCCGCATCGGTCCCCTGAATCTCATGACAGTACACACAAGCGTTGTTCATGAACACCTGTTGTCCACGCTGAGTGACGGGATCGGAGGGTTGTACGGCTGGCTGCAGTTGCCTGTCGTACCAAGCCTTAAATTTTTCGGGTGCCTCGGCAACGACGTAAATGATCATATGCGCATGTTGAAGGCCGCAGAACTCCGCGCACTGCCCACGGTAGACTCCCGGCTTATCCGCCTGGATCCATTCCGTGTTCACACGGGAGGGGATGAGATCGGCCTTGCCGTGAAGATTTGGCACCCAGAAACTATGAATTACGTCATTCGAGAGTAACCGCATCTGAATAGGCCTACCCACGGGTATGTGGATCTCGTTCGCTGTCGTAACTGCAAGGCTGGAGTCACTGGTCTGGTATTTGATCTGCCACCACCACTGAGTTCCCATCACCTCGACCGTTAAGCCGCTCTCCTTGTTACGCAATTCGGAGAGCCCTTTACCTGTGCTGACGCTGGCCACGATCAAAACGAAAAGGATGACAACCGTTGCGATCGTTGCCCCAGCCACAACCCGGGTCGTTTGGCTTTCAGTATCTTCCGAGACTTGATGCGTACCTTCCAATGGCTCTTGACCAAACCCACGGTTTGGGCGGCTCAAAGTCCAGAGAGTCGCGATCATCACCAGGATGAAGATCGCTCCCAGTAGCCAGAAAAAAAACCACCACAGGTTGGCTATCTTGCCCGACTGCGGCCCGACCGGATTCACGACCGACTGGACGTCGGTTGCGCAAAATGCGAACGTGGCTACGGACCCAGCGAAGCAAGTCAGCTTCGGTGCGCGTGCGTACCAGCTCACTTCGTTTCTCCGGTTGTACGGTTTCGAAGAT
Organism: Bryobacteraceae bacterium; assembly: GCA_045807925.1. GTDB lineage: Bacteria > Acidobacteriota > Terriglobia > Bryobacterales > Bryobacteraceae > Bog-105. The sequence continues at coordinate 9,550 of JBJMGK010000068.1, forward strand.
TTTGCGGATTCGTTTCGATGGTGTCGGGGCGTGTCGGCGTTGCGGAGGTTGGCTGCTGCCCGTTCATTGACCGGACGTATGCAACAATCTGCCAGATCTGATACTCCGGTATCCGGTCACCCCAAGCCGGCATGCCGTTCGGACGTCCCTTGACGATCGTGTCGAAGATATTCGCCGGTTCCCCGCCGTAAATCCATTGCTGCTTGATCAGCGGTGGTCCGATCCCTCCACCGCCGTTCGCGTGACAGCCGTTGCAGTTGTACCAGTTGAAGAGGCGCTGGCCTTCCGAGATATCGAAGCCGCTGCTGTTAAACGGATTCAAAACCACAGGCTGGGGATTGATAGGGCCGCCCGGGCGCAGAGCGCTTTCTTTAGCAGCGTTCCCGAAGATTGCGAGACGCGTAGGCGAAGGACGAAGATCCCGTTTTTCTCGCTGGCAACTTACCGATAGCAGGCAAACGCCCGCAAGCAGCAAGCTACGGAAGCGAGAACACATACAACATTCCGCCCTTCGTTGTGTATTTGCCAAGATCGCTCATCGCGTTCAAGAATCCGAGTGCGCCGGTACCGTCCACTCCGTTAAGTCCGCCTGATACTGCCGCTCCAGACCAGCCGCCGACGCCGGACAGCACTGCGACGTATTGCTTGCCATCGGGCCCCTTATAGGTAATCGGCTGGCCGATGATGCCGGATCCAACTTTGAACTTCCAAAGTGGTTTGCCGCTTCGTGCATCGAGCGCTTTGAACCAGCCGTCCATCGTCCCGTAGAACACGACATCGCCCGCGGTCACGACCGTGCCGCTCCACACCGGAAACGTCTCGTCCGTGCTCCAGACCGTTTTCGCGTTCACCGGATCCCAAGCCGACATGATGCCGCGATTTCCACCCGGGCCGGCATACATGCGCACGTTCATGCCGACAAACGGAGTGCCGGCGATGTAGTTTGCCGGGACGCTCTGGCTTTCATAACAGAGGTTGTTGTGAGGCAGGTAGAGATAGCCGGTCCGCGGCGAGAAAGACGACGGCTGCCAGTCTTTGCTTCCGGGCGGCGCGGGGCAAGCGTCGCGAACTGTGTTGTAGCCCGTTTTCTTGGTCGGATTCAGCTTGATTTCGCCCGTTTTCAGATCTACCGCCACGCTTGTGTTCGAGTAGGCGTACTTCTCGGCAGATACCACTTCGCCCGTTGCACGGTCCATGATGTACATGTGCCCGTTGCGATCGGGATGGGCCAGAATCTTGCGCGGGCGCCCGTTAATGGTCAGGTCCAGAAGAACGTTTTCATTCACACCGTCGTAGTCATGAAGGTCGTGCGGATTCATCTGGTAAGCCCAGATAGCTTCTCCCGTTTCGGGCCGCCTGGCGAACAGCGTTGAACTCCACTTGTTGCTTCCTAACCTCTGTTCAGGATTCCAGGGCGACGGATTTGCAGTTCCGTAATAAATGAGATCGAGTTCCGGGTCGTAGGAAATCCAGCTCCATGCCGATGCGCCCCCGATTTTCCAGGTCTCTCCAGGCCAGGTCTTCATGCCGAGATCTGTGCCTTGGTCCATATGGTAGAAAGGCTTGAAATTCGAGCCGATCAAAACGTCCTTATCCGGTCCCGTAGAGTAGGCTCGCCATTTAATTTTTCCGGTTTCCGCATCGACACCCGCCAGCCATCCCCGCGCGCCGAATTCACCGCCACTGTTCCCGACGATGACCACGCCTTTTACAACCAAAGGTGCCATGGTCATGGATTCGCCTTTGTTGATATCGCCGAGCTTGGTTCGCCAGACTTCCTTGCCCGTGTTTGCGTCTACAGCTACCGTTTGCACGTCCAAGGTGTTGTAGTAGATCTTCCCATTGAAATACGCTGCACCGCGGTTGACATGATCGCAACAAGCCTCCCCCTGAGACGCGGGCTCGACTGCCGGCTGGTAAACCCACTTCATGGGTGCCCCAGGCTTCGTCAGATCAAGGGAGTACAGAAGGTTGGGGTAGGGCGTAACCACATACATCGTGTTGTTCACGACGAGCGGAGCCGCCTCTTCGCCCCTGAGTGCGCCAGTAGAGAAAGTCCAAGCAAGCTTTAAGTTGCCGGCGTTCTCCGTTGTGATCTGGTTCAGTGTGCTGTATCGAGTGCTGGCATAGTTTTTCGGAGCCATCACCCATTGACCGTCATCCGGCTGGTTTTGAATCTGGGCAAAGCCAGTCGACATGGACAAAGCGCAGGTAAGAAGAGGAGAGGTGTTTCTGAGAAGGCGCATGGCCTTCGCGATGTAAGTAAAGAAGTGCAGATTCAGATCTCGTATTCGAGCTTGGGACCGCTTGCAGCTCCTACGAGGCAGCTCCATGTTCAACATCGATTCCACCGAAATGGATGTACTCTGGATGGAAACGTTACGGTCTGCCCGTACTTACTGGGGTTTGTACCTGGTCTAGTAACCTGGTTTAGTAACTTTGGCCAGGCACGAGCGTCACGTGAGAGTGTCTGGATGGTGGCCGGCTGTACCTGGTGTTCTTGCCGTCGCTGCGGCGGTGCGCGAGATCTTCATAGATTTGTTTCAGCCCTCGGGCTCCGGCACGCTAAGTTCGTACGTCGGACGCTGGATCTTTCAGATCGCTCGCAGGCTGAAATTCCTGTTAGGCATCGCGGGTCCACTAGCGCTCGTCATCGTAATTGGTTGCTGGACTTTCTTACTGGCGGCTGGCTTCGCGCTGATCTACGCCTCCTCGTATCCTGATCAGTTTTCAATGCAGGGGGCGCCGCGTCGGGGCTTTTCCGAGTTCATCACCCTGCTCGCATTTTCACTAGCATCTCTGACGACTGTTGGCACGCCGGACCTAAGTCCAAAAGCAGATTGGATTCGCCTGGCGGTTGCGGTGGAGTCCCTCGTAGGGTTCTCCCTGGTAACGGCAAGTATCTCCTGGATCGTTTTGCTCTATCCTGCTTTGGGCCGAATGCGGTCGCTTGCAAGACGGTCGGCGATTCTCGTCAACGCGCAGAAAAAGACCGGTGTGCAAGCGGTTTCGGAGAATTCGGAGACGCTGCTTTCGGAGTTGACCGGAGACGTTATACGAACACGGGTGGACCTGATTCACTTCCCGCTGATTTACTACTTTCACGCGGATGCAGAACGGGCGTCACTTGCATTAGCCCTTCTGACAATTGACCAGATAGCGCAAGACGCCCGGAAGGTGGAAGGAGCGAACCGGGTACGGCTTCAGGCCGCGATGCTCGAAACCGCCCTGGGAGATCTGGCAAAAGTTCTTGCTCACCGGTTCGTCTCCGCCGATGCGGATGATCCTCGCGCCGTGTTCGATGCCTTTGCAAAGGATCACCTGGCAGGCGAAAAGGAACGCGACAAACAACAGGGTTGACGGCTAGCGCGAGCTAACCTGTTGCGAGGCCTTCAGGCTCGACCATCCCAAACCGTCCGCACCGTGACCAGCGTCGATGATTTGCACTTTCCAATCGCCGAGATCGATAGCCGCAACTTTGCCGCTCACGTTGCAGGAGACGTAAGCCACCTTCCCGTCAGGCCGCATGAGCACTTCCTGGGGATTGCCGGGGACATCGACGCTGCGGACCACTTCGAGAGTATGAAGGTCCACGACGGCTACTTGCTTCGGGCCAGGGACGGCAACAAGGAGGTACTTACCGTCTCGGGTCGAGGCAGTGCCGTAGCCCTTGTCGGCGAGCTTGACCCAACTCTTGACCTTATTGGTTGCCGTATCGATCACGGCTAAACGCGGACTTTTCTGATCGGCCGTGAAGACCATCTTGTCATCCGGCGAGATCGAGATGCGCTGTGTGGACCCTGAGATTGGGATTGTCGCAATGTGCTTACGATTTTCCAGATCGAGGACCGATACCGTCCCGGGACCCACGTTCGCCGTATAGCCGCGTTTCCCGTCATGCGAGATGGCGAGCATATGCGATTCTTCCTGCTCGGTGGGTATCGTTCCAACCACCTTTAGAGAATGAGGGTCGATGATGCTGACCGTTTTGTCGAGTTCGGTCGTGACATAGAGCACTCCTCGCTTCGTATCGAATACGGGGCAGTGGGGACGCACGCCGTGACCGAAGTCGACCTTGCCCGTAATCTTCTGGCTCGGAATGTCGATGATCAGCATTTCGGTGCCGTCGGTACCGGGCCGCCCGACTCCAGAATTGCCGTAAATCGGCACATACGCGGTGCGCCCATCCGGGGATGCTGTCACTTCATGTCCTGTGGTCGCATTCTCGGGCACTGCCGCCACCTGACGGTCGGCCGCAGCGTCAATGAGACTCAGGGTTCGGTCCTTCTGATTGGCTACAAGCAGTGTGCCGTCCGATGCAGCATACACGGGGAGAACTCCGAGTGCGCACACCAGCGGCGCGACGGGCAGACGACGAAGAAGGCTCTGGATTTGCATCGTCTGCCACTATATCCCAATTACGTTAAAGCTGCTCGGGCTACTTGTTCAGCAACGTAACGATACTGCCGGCCGCCTTTTGAATCATAGGAGTGACTACGTCCTCTCCGTCGGTGCGAGCTTTTGCTTTTTGCGCGTCCCTCAAGACGCTGGCGCCATCGGCAGAGTTCAAGCTGTATTCAAAGCTTACTTCTGCTTTCGCCTTGACACCGCTGCTTGCCATCACCGCCGTCGTCGACGCAATCGCCAGAGTTTGCGAGGCCGCCATAGCAGCCATCCCGGCTCCGGGAATCATTGCGGCCATTGAGTAGCGGCGCTGAGGGTTTTAAGTGCGCCAAAACCGCCGGAGCTTTTCTTCTGCGACAGTGAAGACGCGAGCACGTAGTCGCACTGTTTTTCTTTCGCCTCTGCCGTTGCTTGAACAGGTAGAAGCGCGGAGATGCGAACGACCTCAATCTTCGGTCCGCTTAGAAACTGCTCTTCCACCGTGCGAACGGATTCTCCGGCCGTGGGACCGCCAGGCCCGCCCAATTCATATTGCGGCATGAAGATTCCGATTCGAACAGTGCCGGGCTTCTTTGGCCCGAGCGCTTACGGTGCTGCTGTGGCCGTCTGCTGTGGCAACGTAGTCGGAGCGGTTGCTGGCCCTGCCGCTGCCGACAAGCCTGATATGGCGGCTTGCACTGCTGCAAGAGATTGCGACATTGCGCTGATCTCGGCGGCCGTCTGGGCGTGTGCCGTGTACGCGAAGCTTGAAATCGCTAAAGACGCAAGAATCAGCCGGACAGATTTCGAGGAGGAGAAATGGAAAAACATTAGGCATGCTCTTTTCTTGGCTGCGGCGGTTAGCGGTTTTGTTGTAGCAGCCAACTAAATACGCGGGGAGCACGGAAAAAAGAGATCACGTTTCATGTAAAGGAGGAAGCAAGCGGCTGGTCCTAGAGTCGCAGTGCCCCGAGCACGCACGAGTAGATTGCGTGTAAGACAGGCGGCCCGATGTTGCGAATAGCGCTCTGTGACACAAAAGAATGCCGGTTCCAACGTTGTGAAACAGCCACTTTGACGGCTGATTTGAACCGAAATCTTCAAGGTTTACAGGGCAGCAGCGATGATGCAAAACGTACACGTTATGCAACATAAGGCGTACGCCACGCGACTAGATGTGGACAATTTCCGTGTGGCCCGTTCCAAAGGAGTAATACGTGCCGCTCGAATCAAAGGCGACCGAATACTCTTCGGTCAAATCCGCCGATGTGGGACCTAAGACGTTTCACATTAATTTCCAGGATGCCGATGTTTACATCAGATGTTCCTCGAACATTGAAACGAGTCGAAGAACTTCGCACGTACCTCAACGACAATGTACCGATTGACGGAGGTCGCTGTCGTTCTTATGCTAAATGCCGATGTTCAGTTGGTGAGGATGCAATGGTTTAAGTACGGGATCCACCCTTCGTAATGCAGGAACGCTGCGCAAAGCACTTTCACAACGCAATGAAGATTCTTGAACCCAACCTGATCCTAGTTCAGGGGGTACAGGTGGCAAGCTGGATACGACAGCATCTGGGAAAGATCTGGGCCATCCCGAATGAGCGGATCGTCGAGACGGAGGTGGATGGGATGGCTCATTGTCCTGCCTACTTGGCCTTCACACACCTAGCAGCGCAGGGCAAATGGAATTGGGGCCGCTCTCACGAAACTCCGTACCTGCAAGGAACTGTGCTGCCAAAGATTCAAGAGTTAATGCGCAGGCGCTGGGGAATCGAACCGCATCCGCAAGCCTAACGTTTTACTCACCTCATGGCGCCGTGACAGTAACGTAGGCATTCTACGACGCGCTACGTTTCGACCTCCCCAACCTAATTTGCCGGGCCAGTCATGCGGAACGAATCCACCCACCTCTCGATGTTGTGAAGATCGGCCTAAGAACTTCGCGTGCTGCGTAAAACACCGTTGTGGAATGTCAACGGCGAGTCTGAAATGCGGCAAACCTCCAAGATCGCGATCCGCCTTGGCAGTCTTCAGCTCCAGAAAAAAGAAGGCCCGGACTGCGGTAACAGTCCGGGCCTGAGCGAAAGGAAAGGACTGATGATTATCGGGCTTTGCGGGAACTCACCATTTGCGTTTTGTCAATTTGCGCGTTCAAGCTGATGGTGCTCCCGGGGCTGACCTGAAGATTTCGCTGCCAGAGTGCATTGCCGTTTCGAACCGCGATCTGATGGCTGCCGGACGGGAGCGACACAGTGGTTGGCGTACTGCCCATGAAAGCTCCATCGACCTCGATATCGGAACCAGGAACATTCGACGTGATGGCTACGGAGGCCACGCCGGTTGCGCCGCCAAACGCCGCAGCCTCTTTCGTCGCGCCGGGAACCGGTGTACCAGCGCTGTGGAGAACGTGGTCCGCATCCGTGAACGCATCGAACACGACACCCTTGTTGATGTTTACGTCCTTGCCCTCAATCAACAGAAACGCTGGGGCGGCCGGCCAGAATAGAACGGCTGCGCCGGCAGTCAGAACGCCCGTGCTCACAGCGTGGCTTCCGCCACTAGCCTTGTTGACGGTGTAGCGAATGGGTATCCATTCGCCGTCGATTGCTCGAACACGGTCGATCGAGAAATCGAGCTTACCCGCGCGTCCCATGTGGCGCTTTTCCTGAGCCATGGTAACGGTGCCAGTCACGCGCGCACCATCAGGGATCACAACCTGATCGTTGACTTTGACTGCTTCCGTAATGCTGAGTTCTACAGCCTGTCCCTGCTCGGCACTTGCAGAGGAAATGGTCTGATCCAGGCGAACTCGCAGCTTCGTGCCGTCGGGAATCGTCATTTGAGCGGCCGCGAGACCAGCAGAAATAAAGAACGTAATCGCTTTTTTCAATGTTTGCTCCTTTGAGCTTGCGGCCTATCAAGCCGTGCTGTTTAGGTACGCGCAGCCTCGAAGGTCTTCGGCTCAAGGGAGCAGAATGTTTTGAATCGTGGTACTAGGAGGACTGACGAGGGCGGTCTACAGTCGCGCGTTGCGCAGCATCTCTCGTTTCAAAAATGCCTTCGCGGTCGTCCAGTCCCGCTTCACCGTGGCCGGCGAGATCTCCATCACGTCAGCGGTTTCCTCGATGGTCAAGCCCGCAAAATAGCGCAGCTCGACAATCCGGCTCTGCTGCGGGTCCGCTTTCCCGAGGGCAGCGAGCGCATCGTCGAGCGCCAGGATGTTGAGATCCTTTTCATCGGCCGGCGCTAGCGCCTCGTCAAGAGAAAGCTTGACGTTTGCTCCGCCCCGCTTGGCAGCAATCCGTGCACGCGCATGGTCCACTAAAATGCGTCGGATCAGTTCGGCGGCCAGAGCGAAGAAGTGATTGCGATTACGCCATTCGACATTGCGCTGATCAACAAGGCGCATGTAGGCTTCGTGCACGAGCGCTGTGCCGTCGAGCGTATGATCCGGTCGTTCTCGCCGGAGGTATGACTTTGCCAGGCGCCGTAGCTCATCGTAAACGAGTGGCGTGAGTGCATCGAGCGCTTCCCGGTCGCCCGTTCGCCATCGTACGAGCAGCCCGGTGACGTCTTGAGGAGAGGTGTTCATTTCTGTCAAGGACAAGTCATCTACGACTTGCGCCGCTTATCTCTCACGATAACCAGATCGGTATTCGTGACGCCGTGCGACAGGGCGAGCCGGCCATCTTTCGACCAGTCAAAGGAGTAAATTTGACCGGACACGAACGAAGTCAACCGCTTAGCTGGACGTCCGTCCAGTGGCTGGTTCCATACGTTCCAGACGCCGTTTTCCTGGCCGAGGCAGGTGATCGCGTCACCCGCGGGACTCCATGCGAGCTGAGAGTCTGACGTGATGGCGACGCTCGGAGTGAAAACTTTCAGCGGGTCTCCGCCTCCCGGAGCAAAGACTGCCAGCTTCCACTTTGGATGATCGACAGTTTCGCTGTACCAGGCAACAATCTTTCCATCTCTCAACGAGACGGCCGGATGCGTGGTCATGGACGTCGTTAACTGGATCGGCGTGCCTCCTGCGATTGGTACCTTCCAGATGTTCAGCCGTCCGCCAGGATCGGTCTGATGGAACAGGACGAATTTCGAGTCGGGCGTGAAATGAGGCCAATTGCTGTCGCGCGGGCCCTGCGTGATTTGAACAGGGTTACTGCCGTCGGCATTTGCCAGCCAGACGTTCCAGCTGCCGGAAACGTTCGAATGATAAGCGATATATTTGCCGTCGGGAGAGGCGACCGGCGCCCACTTTAGGCCTCCTCCCGCGGTGATTTGCCGCTGCTCGCTGCCGTCCGCTTTGATCGTCCAGAGCTCTGCCTCGCCCGTCGAATCCGTTGCGTACAGAATCCGGTCATCGCTTGTCCAGGAAAGATCGAAATACCTGCCCGTCCCCGGGGTGACCTGAACGGAATGGTCCGGGTCTTTCGGCGCGGCTATATAGATGTTTGTAAGCGTCTGCTGCTGAATGGCCGCGAGCGTATTCCCGTCGTCTGAGACACTCGCGCTGTTGTAGCTGTCGATATCGCTCCCGAGGCGGCGACTCATTCCATCTGGATAGCCGACGTACCAGATCTGCTTGAATGAGGAGCCTTGCGGTCTCGCTACGATCGCCAGCGCTGATTGCCCATTGAGCCATTCGATGTCTTCCACCCATAGCCAGCGAGGTGATTGGACGCGCCGCTCCTGACCGGTTTCTATTTCTATGGTCTGTAAGTAGATATGAAAGCCGATGTTGTCTTTGGTTTCGACCGGAAAGGCCACCAGTTTGCCGTCCCTCGACCATGCCGGAGAGGCTTGCGAAACCAGGTGCGTGGGATACTGCCGCGACGTGATCAGGCGCTCGCCGCCGTTCTTGAGGTCTGCAAGCCATAGTTCATCGCGATTTACAGAACGGTTTGCACGAACGATCGCAGCCTTCGTGCCATCGGGCGAGATCCCAACAGGGCCGGATAGCTCGCCAAGAATCTGGACCGGTGTGCCGCCCTCCACGGGAACAGTGAAGAGATTTCTATGGAAGGTCTGCAGCGCGGGGTGAAGCGCAAATGCGAGACGATTTCCGTTGTCGGTGAACTCCAAGCTCACCGCGTCACCCAGGATAGGAGTGATCACAGGATTCGATGCAGTCGTGCCGACCTTACGCTTCCAGATTTGGGTCCAGCCCTTCTTTCTGGTTGTGTAGGCAATGTACTCGCCGTTGGGCGAGATCGCCGCGAGCCCGGTGGTGCCGTCTCCTGTGAGGCGGGAAAACTCCGGGTCGGCGAAAGGCTCACCCGCTTTGCGGGATTGGACATAGGTGAGTACCAGGGCGCCCAACATCAACACGGCCACAACCGCGAGGACAATCATGCTCGCGACCTTAGAATCCCGAACAGCCGGCGCTGCGGGTGCCGTCTCCGTTTTGTCCGCAGGTTCGGGCTGTGTCTGAGAAACAAGGGCCGCGAATCGCGGCTCGCCTCGCAAGCTGTCCCACCCGGGATGAACCCCTATCCAGTTCACCCACCAGTCACGTGCCTGGAAAGCCTCTTCGAGACTCGTTAACGCTGTCTGCTTGTCTCCGACCGCCAGATGAGCAGAGGCGAGATCGTAGCCGGAAACATACCGGGTCCCGACAAGCTGCTTCATCTCTGTGAGAATTGCCTGAGCTCCCGCAACATTGCCGGATCCTGCCTCAGATCTCGCCAGTATGGCCAGAGACGCGGGAGTTCGCGCGCTCAGACTGGCACCTTTCAGTGCACACTCTTTTGCGTGTGAGAAGTCGCCCATCTGCAAATAGCACCAGGCCTGAAGCTCCTGGAGAACACCCGAATCTTTACGTTCCCGAGCCGCCGCCTGCAAAATCTCGAGTGCTGCCTGATATTGACGAGCGTTGAAATAAACAAAGCCTTGAGAGGCCGTAATGACTGGCGAATTGGGATCAATCTTGTGGGCTCGGTCGAGATTGGCCAACGCGAGTTCCGGCCGTCCGCGCGCCGAGTTGAGCAGACCGAACCAATGATGAGCGTTTGCGGAATCGGGACTGTGCGCAATGGCGATGTTGAATTCCCGCTCAGCACCGGTATAGTCCCGGTTGTTGGACCACAGACCAAACCCCAGTGAGGCGTGAGCATCGCCGAGCGTAGGGTCGAGTGCGACCGCGTGTCGAGCCGACATCAACGCGGCAGCGAAGCTCTCCGCTGGCGGAACGCCACCATACAGACCGAGACGAATGTAATAATCCGCTACGCCGGAATGGGCTCGGGCGTACGACCCATCGTGCTCGATTGCTTCCATGAAGCACATCAGAGCTTTCGCGAGCTGGTCCGGCTCGCCGGCGCTGCGGCTCCAGTGATAGCGGCCCCGGAGATATGCTTCGTGAGCCTTGCTGTTTGCCGTGCCCGCCCGACTCAGCTTGAGGCGCTCCTCACCTGTCAATTGAGGGATCAGAGCGAAAGCAATCTGCTCGGAGATCGAATCTTCGAGTCTCAGAAGATCGCCGCTCTCCTCCTCAAAGTGAGCAGCCCACACGGACCGGCCTGTGTCGGACGAGACAAGCTGAACGTTCAGGCGAACGTGATCACCGACCGTATGGAACGTGCCTTCAAGCAGATAGCGGACCCGGAGTTCCCGTGCCGCGTGGACGGGGTCTCCGCCCTCGGCATATCGCAGAACCGCGCTCGTCGGCCGCACGGAAAGACGCTCGACCTTGCTGAGCCTGGTGATTAACGCATCGGTGATGGCAGACCGCAAGAACGGGTCTGCTTTCTGATCATGGCCTAATTCCCGGAACGGCAAAACGCCGATCGAGATCTGTTCGACATCATGCTCGTTTGCTGAAGGAAGCCCCGCGCTGGTCGGGAAGCCCTTCAAATGTCTTTGGATGTCTTCGGCCATGGCCGCGACGGATTCGTAGCGCTCGGCTGGATCCAGACGTATTGCGTTGAAGATAATGGCCCGGAGACTGGGCGATATATGCTCGTCCTTGCCGCTGGGATTGGAGGAGCTTTGCTGAACCGTCTTCAGACTGGGGCGCTCGCCGCAAAGAAGCTCGTAAAGGATTACGCCCAGCGAGTAGATGTCGCTCTGCGCAGTGACCAGGTCGCCTTGCAGTTGCTCAGGACTGGCGTAAGCCGGCGTTAACATGCGGACGCCAGCGAGCGTAGCTTCCTTGTTGACGGAAGGGTTCTCCGGCTCGAGCATTTTCGCAACGCCGAAATCCAGCAGCTTGGGATTTCCAGTCCTGCCAACCAGGATGTTGGCGGGTTTCAGGTCGCGGTGAATAATATTGCGCTCATGCGCGTACTGCACCGCCGAACAGATCTTGAGGAAAAGCTCGCACCGCTCCGTAACGGCAAGCCCATGAATGTCACAATATTTGGTCAGGATTTCGCCTTCGACGAATTCCATGACCAGATAGGGCAGCCCCGACTCGGTAGTCCCGCCATCGATTAACCGGGCCACATTGGAATGTTCCAGGCGCGCCAGAATCTGGCGTTCTTGCCTGAACCGGCGAATGGCGAAGTCGCTGAGCTTCTCGACCCGGATTACCTTGATCGCGACGCGCTTTCTGAACTCCTGGTCGGCACGGTTGGCCAGATAGACGGTACCCATACCGCCGTGGCCCACTTCGCGCTCGAGCTCATAGGCTCCGATCCTGCTTCCCACCCCGATCGAGTCAGAAGACTTCGGGGGTTCCGTGAAGTCGGCCAGCGCCCCTGCAGAGATAACGGGCTCTTCTAAGAAGTTCGAGCTGTTATCGTGAGCGAGAAGTAGTGACTCCACTTCTCGACGTAGCTCTTCATCTGAACCGCACTGAAGATCGAGGAAGGAAGGCCATTCGGAGGATTCAAGCGTCACGGCCAACTCGAACATCGCCTTGACCCGCGTCCAACGGACGGCGTTTGTCGGCGATGTGGTGGCTGGCCCTGAAGGAACGGATTGAAATTCCTCAAGCATGGGAAGGGTTCAGACGGCAAGGCTGAGCGACTTAGCCCTGCTTTAGCGTAATTAAAAAGGTTTATAGCATTTTACTATTGCCCAGACGGGGTGGGCGAGCCGAAAGACGCCATTTTTCGCCCAGCGGCATCGGTATGGTACCGGATCTACAAAGCTGCAGATCCGGCAACTTAGCTTCGGGTGAGAATCCGGCTGATGTCGTTGTAAATAACGAAGACGACCACCATCATCAGGAAAACGAAGCCCAACTTGAACACCGTTTCCTTTACCTGGATGCTCATCTCGCGTTGCAGCAGCATCTCGATGAGGAGCAGGAGAAGCGTGCCGCCGTCCAGAATCGGGATAGGAAGCAGATTGAAGATGGCCAGATTGAGGCTGACAATTGCCATCAGTCCCAAAAAGCTCGACGGTCCCTCCTGGGCCGCTTCGTTCGACAGTTGGGCAATTCCGATGGGTCCAGAAAGGGTTTTCGGAGAGACCCGGCGCGCGACGATGCTCCGCAACACCTGAAAGATCATCGTTGCGTTCTGACGATTGAAACGCAGCGACTCCGTTACCGCGGGCACCAGCGGCAGCTTCACCGCCTGTATGGGCATCCGGAATGCGATCCCGATGCGCCAAGGCAGCCGGGAGTTAGTACTCGCCTCGGGCGTGACACTGACCTTCTGCAACTGATTGTTGCGCATGAGGGTGAGTTCGACGGGTTTGCCGTTCGAATGGGAAATAGCCTGCTGGACCGTATAGACCGACTCCACCGGCTGGCCATTCACGTCGATGAAGAGATCTCCGGACTTGAGCCCGGCGGTGCTGGCCGGCGAACCCTTGGATACTTCCGCCACCTGGACATCACCTCGCCACCCCGCGACGCCAATGCCTTCCTTCGCGTCCATTCGAGGCGTTACCTCGAAATGTAGTTCCTGGCCGCCTCGTTGAACCTTCACCGAGAGGGGGTGATTGGCGTTGAGCGCCTCTTGGGTCAGAACATCCTGCCAGCTGGGATTGCGTTTGTCCCCAATCTGGACGATACGGTCGCCCGTATTAAGGCCTGCGCCTTCGGCCGCTGAGCCCTTGGCTATGCTGCTGATCACGGCCTCCGTGGACGGGGACTCCTTCGGAAAGCCATACATATAGAGTCCGGTCACAAGAGCGATCGCGAGCAGAACGTTCATCAACGGTCCGGCAACGATCACAATGGCTCGTTGCCAGCGAGCCTTGCTCTGAAAAGATGCTGGGTCGGAGCCCGTGTCTTCGCCCGGTTGCTCGCCGAACATGCGCACATAACCGCCGAACGGAATGGCCGAAACCCGGAAGTCAGTGTCCCCGCGCCGAAATCCGAAAAGCCTCGGTCCGAAGCCGATGCTGAATGTCTCGACACGAATACCAACGGAGAGAGCGGCCCAGAAATGCCCGAGTTCATGTACCAGGATCATGACCCCCAACAGGATCACAACCCAGAAGAACGGCCCTATGAAACCCACGTTGTATGTACCTTCACCTTCCCCGCCGATGCGTCTCCCAACATACTATTCGACGCTCCCAATTGCTATTCGGTTCGAGGCTCATAGGATATGACCTAATCAGCCGCGTACCGTTGACCCCGTCCACCGAGAAGCTCCGATAACCTTTCGGGCCGTTTCCCTAGAGGCTTGGTCGATCTCGATCACTTCCTCTATTGTCGCCGGTTCTTGCATGCTCTGTCTTCCCAGTGTTTCCTCGATAGTTTGCGCGATCGCAGGGAAAGGTATCTGGCCCTCTAGGAAAGCTCCTACCGCTATCTCGTCGGCCGCATTCAAGGTGCACGTGGCAGACCCGCCCGCCGCCAGAGCCTCGTAGGACAGTCGTAGGAGAGGGAATTTGGCCGGGTCGGGAGGGAAGAAGTTCCAGGTTCGTGGGCTGGTCCAGTCCAGCCGAGGGACTGGCGCGGCCTCGCGGCGGGGGTAGGTCAACGCATACTGGATTGGCATCCGCATGTCGGTTGCAGAAGCCTGCGCGATCACGCTTCCGTCACTGTATTCCACCATCGCGTGAACGGACGACTGGGGATGGACGACCACTTCCACTTCCGAAGGTGCCAGGTCAAAGAGCCAGCAGGCCTCAATGACCTCGAAACCTTTGTTCATCATCGTGGCGGAGTCGATCGTAATCCGCTGGCCCATCTTCCAGGTCGGGTGATTCAGGGCCTGCTCCGGAGTAACATTCCAGAGTTGATCGGCCGGCATGTCGCGAAACGGACCGCCCGAAGCCGTCAGCAGGAGGCGGGTTACTTCGCCGCGGGTTCCACCTCGAAAGCACTGATGGGCTCCGTTATGTTCACTGTCGACCGGAAGCAGGTCTACTCCATGCGCCTTGGCTGCTGCCATTACCAGCCTGCCGCTGGCCACCAATACTTCTTTGTTGGCGAGACCAATTCTTTTGCCGGCCCGAATTCCCTCAAATGTCGCCTGGAGGCCGGCTACTCCCACGATCGCGGACATCACAAAGTTTGTCTCAGCAGCGGTAGCGGCTTGAACCCGTGCGTTTGCTCCGAACTGCAGGTCGGGCCACTCACGTCGGGGCAGACTGGTCGCTGCAAGACGTTTACTCAGACTGTCAACAGTTTCAATATCAGCAACAACGACCAGTTTGGGGCGGAATTCCAGAATCTGGTAGCTAAGAAGCTGGACATTTTTACCGGCCACCAAAGAAAAAATTTGAAAGTCGGTGGGCCGTTGTCGCACGACATCCAGCGTGCTCGTTCCGATCGATCCTGTTGATCCTAAAAGGGTAATGCTTGTCATTGATGGTTTAGCGGTTCCGCGCGGTCAGCCCTTGCGAGGGCGAGGACAAATTTTCTTTGAAAATTTGTAGAAGAAAAGCTTGCATTCCAGAAATTCATATTCTAATATTGGAATCAAGCCAGGGAGGCAACTCCCACCAAAGCGAGACTAACCTCATAGAAAGACCCCTGAAGCAATACTCCTCCCTGGCGCCCGAAAGGGTCCGGTCTTTCTGAGCTCGCAAAACCCTCATCCTTTTAATTTCCAATCCAATTAGCTGAATAGAAGTCGCCATGTTGTCACTACAAAAGCGTGGGTGACCATCGGTGCTCGGACGCTTCCGGTTTTTGCGTATGCGGCCCCACACGCGAACCCAAGAACAGTGACCACGATCGCCCATCGCCAATTAGGGAACCCATGGACCCACAGGTGGACGGTGCCGAAGAGTATGGCGGACACAGTAATCGCTACCAGCCACGAATTCCATGTTCCGACGAGAGCTCGAGTGACAACGCCCTGGAAGAAAAGGTCTTCTCCCAGAGCTACGCCCCAGAGAATTCCAAAAAATGTAGTGACGGCAGTGAACACCACTACCATCGGATCCTTCTGTAAGGGTGAAAACCGAACGGCGTGGACTGCCAGCGCCATCGCAGAAATAGGACCGACGGCCAGCAAATAGCAGATAACACCGATTCTCCATTCGCACAGTCGCGGCCAGAGGCTGAAGGGTCCCGCATCCCATCTCCGTAGCACCAGCAGAGCAACAATGCCGATGCGAAACCAGGTAGCATGTCCCAGTGCCGGCCCCAGGAAATCGACTCGTAAATGCGGGTCGGGCGACTCGTAAATTTGGGGAAGCAAGCGGGCAACCATAGGCGCCGCAGCTAGTGCAAGAAATCCAAGGTCAGCCACAGGGCTGCGGGGCAGAACGACGTTCCAGAACGAGAGCAGGCCTGTGAGAAACACCAGGAGGGCGAAATTCCGGACGTGGAAGGTCCCCGTAATGCCGCTGAACAGGAGATAGGGAGCCAGCGCGGAGATCCAGAGCGCGAACGCCTGCACCATTGGCGTACCCCAGCACGCGAACCGAGCGCGAGTGCTCTCAAGTGTGGCGGCAAGAAAGAATGCGAGCTCGAGAGCAAAGGCAGGGAAAGCCGACCAAAGAATCCACCCCGATTGCGGCAAGCGAAGGGAGTTCGTTTCGGCAGCAATTGCCAACGCGACAACCGCGCAGGCCAGAACAAT
This sequence comes from Bryobacteraceae bacterium, assembly GCA_045807925.1. Taxonomy (GTDB): domain Bacteria; phylum Acidobacteriota; class Terriglobia; order Bryobacterales; family Bryobacteraceae; genus Bog-105. The sequence continues at coordinate 25,881 of JBJMGK010000068.1, forward strand.
AATGTAGTGACGTGCGGGCCGAAACACCGCCCTCATCGTAGCATCGGGAACTAGGCTGTCAGGCTCTCGTAATCAGTAGGGGTGTCGATATCTGATGCTGCCTCGGGCAGAGGGAACGGCTCGACTTTCAGCCCCGGCTGGCGCAGTAGAAGGCGCGCGCCGGCACTGGGCGGCAGTCCGGAAAGACGAGCGAACAGGTTCCGTTTGAACACCGCCGGGACGCCGAGCGTTCCACTGTATTCGGCTGCGATCACATCCGCAGAAGTGCGATGGAGCCGATCGCGCATTTCCTTCAGATGGTCAGCCGTTACGAGCGGTTGATCCCCCAGCAAAATGGCAATTGCCGCCGATTCCGTCCCCTCCTTCTGCAACCAGCGAACGCCGGCGGAAATGGACGACCCCATTCCTGTCCGCCAATAGGTATTCTCAATCACGACGCTCTTTTGCGTGGCTACGGCCGATCGTACGGCGGCTGATTCGGCTCCTACAACGACCAGAACGGGATCAAATTGTGCCTGAAGAGCCTGATCGATCGCGTGCTGAACCAATGTTCGGCCACGGTAGGGCAGCAACTGCTTCAACTTTCCCATCCGGGTCGCGGCTCCTGCGGCGAGGACGATGGCGGCTACCGGTAGACAAACTGGCATCAGATCTTTTCTTTTCGCGACGGGAAGACAAGTAGCTTCGGTCGTTTCCCCTCGATCACCATTTCGTTTTCAAGGTTCCGTAGCTCTCTCCGCGCGATCTTGGCCCACTCGCTCGATCCGTCGAGTTTCAAGTACGCCCGCCAGTGGCGCATTGCATTCAATGTGTCTCTTACCCCCTGGTACAGCAGCGCCAGATTATAGTGAACGTCCGCGTACTTCGGATGGATCCGTAAAGCCTCCAGGTAATGACGGAGCGCGTTGGCCGCATCATCCTGTTCGTCGTACAAATTTCCAAGGTTGAAATGCGCCAGCGCATAATCCGGGTCGATATCGAGAGCCTTCTTATATTGCTTTTCGGCATCCGCCCAGGCATGTCCGTGAAAGAAAACAGTGCCGAGATTTACGATCGCGGCGGCTGAACGCGGATCCAGTTCGGCTGCCTTCTGATAGGCCTCGATCACTTGCTCATGGGGTGCGCCGGTTTGTTCCAACTCAAGCCCACGCTCGAACCAGTAGTCTGCCTCGATCTTATTCCGGAGCTTCTCCGTGATTTCCTCGCCGTTCTTGCGTGCTCGAGGAGTCAGCTCAAGCAGTTTGCTGATTTCTTCTTCCGCAAAGTCGAACAGTAGCTGGCCCGATATGGGTTCAAGCCGCTGCTTGCCGATCTGGACTCTAACTCGCCGGCCATCTTTGTAAACCTGGACGTCCTCGTGTTGTTGCGGAGCCTCCTTCAGCCATCGGACGAGAGCATGTTGCGCCTGCTTGATCAGTTTCGGAGGAGCTTTTTCAGCGCGCAACTTCGCGATCCTTTTGAGGAGGAGCAAATCCGAGAACCGGTAATGTACGAGTTCCGGAACCAACTGTTGACGCTCCCAACTCCGGAGCTGCCGGTTGTCGATCTTCAACAGCCGCAACGCGTCTTTGCGAGAGTAGGCGCCTCCTGTCTCGCGTTCTGGAAAAGTCATGGAATGTTGCGAGTGGTCCCGCAGCACAGGCTGATCATAGCATCGAAGCAAACGTTTGTAATCAGGTTCGTAAACCTGCAATTCAGAAGCATTTATCGCCATTCGACAGTTATTTCAATGCCGTGACGGCGAACTCGTACTAAACTGGTCCTATATCGCCGCCATGGGCTGGAACAAGAAGAAATCCAGGCTCGCCGCTGGATCCCCTCGTACACTCGCCGACCTGCCAACGGGCCAGCGCTGCATCATTGACCGCTTGGATTTGCCGGAAGACGTTGCCCGGCGATTGATGGAAATGGGCTTCCTGCCCGGCAATGAGGTTGTGCCGGGGCGTCGCGCTCCGGGCGGAGGTCCGCGGGTATTCCGGGTGGATGGGTCGGAGGTGGCGCTTCGGGACGATACTGCCTGTCACCTCTACCTGCGCCGTGACCCTGAGTCCGATTTCGTGGTGCTTCCGTGAGCAGTTGCCACGGGGACCAACCTCGTGCTGGCCTCCTTCCCAACCCGTCCATTCTCCCGCCGCGTCCCGCGCACGATCGAGACATTATCGTTGCGATCGTCGGTCCTCCCAATTCGGGCAAATCGACACTCTTCAACCGGCTGACCGGGTTGAATCAAAAAGTCGCTAACTTTCCGGGCGTTACGGTCGAGCACCGGACGGGCAAGGCAAAACTAAAGGGCGAGACGGATGTCTTTCTGGTTGACCTGCCCGGTGTCTACAGCCTGCATCCGCGCGCCGAAGATGAACAGGTCACACACGACGTCCTGAAAGGCGAGCGGGGAGACTTCCCCAAGCCTGATGCCGTCATACTGATCCTTGACTCGACCAACCTCGGGCGCCACCTGGTGCTGGCCGCTCCAATCCTCAGCCTGAACCTTCCCACTCTGATTCTTCTCAACATGGCGGACGACCTGGCTGTCCGCGGCGGGAAAGTGGATGTCGCGGCGTTAGCAGCCGAACTAAATTGCCCCGTGGCTCTGATCAGCGCCGCCAAAGGGACAGGTCTGGAACGAATTCAGCAATTCCTGCTCGGTACCGCTGCGCGCTTGAACGCTCCTCCCGTTAAGATCGCACTTCCCGTTCTGCAGGACGTCCCAAAGTGCCGTCAGTGGGCGGCAACCCTTGGCGTGCGTGCGTCTTATAAGGCCCCGGCGCCGCCGTTATGGACTCGAAGATTGGACTCGATTTTCCTTCATCCGGTCGCCGGTCCGCTGGTCTTTCTCGCCGTGGTGGTTGCGGTCTTCCAGAGCATCTTTTCCTGGGCACAGCCGCTGATGAATGGATTGCAGGGCGCCGTTTTGTGGTCTGGGCACTGGCTCGAGTCCGTCCTGCCCGACAGCGCTTGGCGATCTCTGCTGATCGACGGCATTTGGAGCGGAGTTGGCTCGGTGGTGGTTTTCCTGCCCCAGATTTTGCTGCTGTTCCTTTTTATAGGGATCCTGGAGGACTCGGGATACCTGGCGCGCGCAGCCCTGATCGCCGACCGGACCATGGCGAAGATAGGGCTTCAGGGCAAGTCGTTCATTCCTCTCCTCTCGGCGTACGCTTGCGCCGTTCCGGCCATCATGTCGACCAGGGTGATCGAAAACAAGCGCGACCGTATGGCGACGATCATGATCGCGCCGCTGATGACGTGTTCCGCGCGCCTCCCTGTTTACACCCTCATCATCCTGGCGTTTGTACCGAATGTGCCCCTGATCAAGGGTGTCCTGTCATTACCCGCCGCGAGCATGCTCGGTTTGTATGTGCTCGGGTTTGTAGCCGCAGTTATCATCGCGCGGCTGCTCAAATCGACGGTCCTGAAAAGTCAACGCACCTCGTTCATGTTGGAAATGCCGCCGTACCGCTGGCCCACGGTGCACTCGCTGAGCTTGCGTCTGCTTGATCGCGCGAAGGTGTTTCTCCGCCGCGCGGGGACGGTGATTCTGCTCGTCGCGGTGTCGCTCTGGATACTCGCCCATCTGCCCCTTCACGACGGTAAAGCTCCCGACCTGGAGCACAGCTTCGCGGGAATGATAGGGAAAACCATCGAGCCTGCGATCAAACCCCTTGGGTTTAACTGGAAGATCGGGATCGGCCTTATTACCTCTCTGGCGGCGCGCGAAGTGATCGTCGGAACCCTCGGGACGATCTACGGCATCGAAGGAGACGAACAGTCAAGCGGTTTGCAGCACGCTGTTCATCAGGACTTGAGCGCTGCGGGCGCGGTTGCGCTACTCGTGTTCTTCGCCTTTGCTATGCAGTGTTTTTCAACTCTCGCGGTTGTGAAGCGTGAAACTGGTAGCTGGAAATGGCCGGCGTTCCAATTTAGCTACATGTTGCTCTTGGCGTACTCTGGTTCCTGGGCTGCTTACTGCCTGACGAATCTGATTCTCCAATGAGCGATATCCATAACGTGGTCATTCTCGGCTCAGGATGTGCCGGGAATACCGCCGCTATCTACACAGCAAGAGCGAACCTGAGCCCCCTCCTCTTTGAAGGTCACGAGCCCGGAGGACAGCTCTCGATCACAACGGAAGTTGAAAATTTCCCGGGTTTCCCCGAAGGAATTCTCGGACCCGGATTGGTGGACAACATGAAGCAGCAAGCCCAACGCTTCGGCGCAACGTACCGGCACGGGCGAGTTGTCCATTCCGAGCTCAGCCGTACGCCCATCCTGCTCGAGCTCGAAGACGGCGAGAAGATTGAAACCAGAACATTGATCATTGCAACCGGGGCCTCGGCTCGCTGGTTGGGCCTTCCGAATGAACAGAAGCTGATCGGGCACGGTGTCAGCTCCTGCGCCACTTGCGACGGGTTTTTTTTCAGGAACAGGAAGATTATGGTCGTCGGCGGCGGCGATTCTGCTATGGAAGAAGCCAATTTCCTGAGCCGTTTCGGGAGCGAAGTCGCCCTGGTTCACCGAAGTGAGACGTTTCGTGCGTCGAAGATCATGTTCGAGAGAGCGAAGGCCAACCCCAAGATCGAGTTCGTTCCCAACACGGTCGTAGACGATATTTACGACGTCGAAAAAGGTGAAGTGACCGGTGTGAAGTTGCGGAATCTGAAGACACACCAAACGTACGACCGACCGGTGGACGGGTTTTTCGTCGCGATCGGGCACATCCCGAACACGAGAGCCTTCGCGGGGCAACTCGATCTCGATCCGGACGGGTACATCATTTCTCATGGCGGAGCACGAACCAACATCCGGGGCGTTTTCCACGCCGGGGACGTGCAGGATCGAACGTATCGTCAGGCGATTACGGCAGCGGGAGCCGGATGTATGGCGGCTATCGAAGCGGAACGGTTGCTCGAAGAGGAAGGGCACTGATCCTCTTTGTTTGCGGAGGTCTCCGCGCTTTCGCAGTGAGTCCTAGCTAGGGCGCTGTCCGTCAGCGGAGGCACTGTCGAGAGCTGTTAGGATTGAAATCGTGACACGGCTCTTCGAAGCGATTAAACTTGTTCGCTCTGTGAAGCCCCACCACGCTCAGACATTCGCGAGAACCGTTGTCCCGGAAGTGGTGCGTCCGGCCCGGGTGATCTGGAACCAGGCAATTGGAGCTATTTTCGTCGTTCTTGCCGTTCCTGCTCTGTTCAAAGCGCTCCAGTTGTATCGCGAGATGAAGCCGGGCGATTCTCGAAGCCTGTTCGGCCTGATTCTCTCTGTGATCTTCTGCGTCGTCATGTCGTCGTTCGCTATTGCGTCCTTCCGCAAAGCGCGGCGGATCGCCTCTCGTACCTAGGTTCCTTTGGCCACCTCCGAGCAGCCGGGTCAATTTCCTTTCACGCGCGGGATTTATCCCGATATGTACCGGCGGCGGTTGTGGACCATGCGCCAGTATGCTGGCTTCGGGAGTGCCGAGCAGAGTAACGCCCGTTACAAGTACCTTCTTTCGCAAGGCATCACCGGGCTTTCAGTCGCTTTCGATCTGCCCACCCAAATGGGTATGGACTCCGACCACCCGCTGGCGGCGGGAGAGGTCGGACGGGTGGGCGTCGCCATTGATTCGCTCGCGGACATGCACGTCCTCTTTGATGGGATCAAACTCGGTGACGTCAGCACGTCCATGACGATTAACTCGACGGCCGCCATTCTTCTCTGCCTCTACTCCCTGGTGGCGGAGAGCCAGGGCGCCGATCGCAAGAAACTCTCGGGCACCATTCAGAACGACATCCTTAAGGAATACATCGCGCGGGGCACTTATATTTATCCGCCGCGGCCAGCGATGCGGATCATCACGGACCTGTTTGCATGGGCAGGTGAAGAAGCACCGGAATGGAACACGATCTCGATCAGCGGCTATCATATCCGCGAAGCCGGATCCACTGCGATCCAGGAAGTAGCATTTACTTTGGCGAACGCAATCGCCTACGTGGATGCGGCGATCGGTGCTGGATTAGCCGTGGATTCATTTGCGCCCCGCTTAAGCTTCTTCTTCAACGCTCATAACGATTTCCTCGAAGAGATTGCCAAATTTCGAGCAGCTCGCCGCTTGTACGCGCATCTGATGCGCGAACGTTTCGGAGCGAAGTCTGACAGGAGCTGCCAATTGCGATTCCATGCACAAACGGGAGGATCCACGCTGACGGCGCAACAACCGGAGGTGAACGTCGTGCGAGTCGCGCTGCAAGCGATGGCCGCCGTGCTCGGCGGCACTCAGTCACTGCATACGAATGGGCAGGACGAAGCGCTATCACTGCCGACCGAGCGATCTGCCAGGGTTGCGCTGCGAACGCAGCAGGTGATCGGCTACGAGACAGGCGTAACGGCGGTTCCCGATCCGATGGGTGGAAGCGACTACATCGAGCAACTCACGAATGAAATAGAGCAAGGTGCGCGCGAGTACATCGCGCGAATCGATGCGCTAGGTGGCGTTCTCGTCGCCATCGAACGTGGATATGTTCAGCGCGAGATTCAGAACGCTGCATACGATTTTCAGCGTGCCGTGGAAGAAGGCCGGCGCGTGATTGTCGGTGTGAATAAGTTTCAATCCGATGAACACGAATCGCCGAAGCCGTTTCGGATCGATCCAGAGCTGGAACGGAAACAGGTGGAGAGCCTTCGTTCCGTTCGTGCCTCGCGTTCGCAATCTGAGTGCGCGGCTGCTTTGTGCGGGTTAGAAGCCGCTGCACGCTCTTCTGAGAATATGATGCCGCATATCTTGCAGTGCTGTCGTGTGTTTGCGACAGTGGGAGAGATTTCAGACACTCTCCGCCGCGTGTTCGGCCAGTATAAAGAATCGTTCTAGAAGACGGAATCTGCTCTGCTTCTGTTAGCATCAGTGGGATCAATGAGCGAAATTCATGCGTTAGCGGCGAAAGAGCCCAAGGGAAAGTTAGAGCGGTTTTCGTACGAGCCAGGTCCGCTGCCGGACGATCAGGTCGAAATCGAAGTTCAATATTGCGGCGTTTGCCACTCCGATCTCTCCATGCTGAACAATGAATGGTGGATGACGGCTTACCCGTTTGTTCCTGGTCACGAAGCAATCGGCAAGGTGGTGGCCGCGGGAGCATCTGCCAAAGGCGTCACGGTAGGACAGACCGTTGGCTTGGGATGGAATTCCAGCAGTTGCTTGCATTGCCGTCAATGCCTTGCAGGCGATCACAACCTGTGTGACACCGGCCAGCCCACGATCGTCCATCGACATGGCGCCTTCGCTACCCGTGTTCGATGTCATTGGATCTGGGCAACTCCCATTCCGGAAGGCGTGGACCTCAGCAAAGCGGGACCGCTGCTTTGTGGAGGGGTCACGGTCTTCAACCCTCTAGTGCAATTCGACATCAGGCCTACTGATCGCGTCGGTGTGATTGGGATTGGCGGACTGGGTCACCTGGCACTTCAGTTTGCGAACAAGTGGGGCTGCCATGTGACTGCGTTCACGTCATCGGCCGGGAAAGCGGACGAAGCAAAAAAGATGGGTGCTCACGCCGTTTTGAACACGCATTCGGAAGACGAGCTGAAACGCGCCGCCGAGTCATTCGATCTGATCCTCTCGACGATTATGGCCCCGATCAACCTCGATCAGTACATAACTGCGTTAGCGCCGAAGGGCCACTTCCACGCAGTTGGTGTTCTTCCTGAGATCAAGCTGTCGACTTACCCACTGCTGATCCGCCAAAGATCGGTCAGTGCAAGTCCGTCGGGATCGCCAGCGACGGTCAACATGATGCTCGATTTCTGTGCACGCCACAAAATTGAGCCGATCACAGAAAGCTTTAAGATGACCGAGGCGAACGAGGCCATGGCGCGCCTGGAAGCCGGCAAGGCCCGATATCGCATCGTGCTCACGAATGATTTGCAGTAAGCCCTAAAATAGGGGTTGTCCCCGATTCACATCATTGGCGCGGGCCTCGCCGGTTGCGAGGCCGCGTTTCAAGCTGCAGAAGCCGGCGCGCGGGTTGTCCTTTATGAGATGCGGCCGAACCGGAGAACGCCCGCGCACATAACCGACAACTTCGGTGAGCTGGTCTGCAGTAATTCTCTGAAAAGCGAAAGCGAGAACTCGGCTCCCTGGCTGTTGAAAAAAGAGCTTCGCGAACTCGGCTCGCTGTTGCTCCGTGCTGCCGACGATTCGCGGGTACCAGGCGGTCATGCGCTCACCGTCGACCGGGAAGTCTTCTCGCGCGAGATTACAAACGAAATCGAGAATCATTCCAGGATCGAAGTCCGGCGCGAGGAAGTCACATCGATCCCCGAGGACGGCATTGTCGTCGTGGCGACCGGGCCGCTGACAAGCGACTCTCTCGCACAACAAATCACTGCCCTAACTGGAGCGGACCGGCTTTTCTTTTACGACAGCATCAGTCCGATCGTCGCCGCCGATTCGGTGGACATGACGATTGCGTTCCGTGCGTCCCGTTACGGCAAATCGCTTGACGGTTCGGACGACTACATCAACTGCCCGTTTAACAAACAACAGTACGAGCTATTCATCGAAGCTCTGCTCCAGGCGCAGTCTTACGACCCACACATCGAAGAAGATAAGACGCCCTACTTCGAAGGCTGTCTTCCGATCGAGGAAATTGCCCGGAGGGGGAAGGACACCCTGCGATTCGGCCCCATGAAGCCCGCGGGACTGGATGATCCGCGAACGGGCCGCTGGGCTTACGCGATTGTCCAGCTTCGACAGGAAAATCAGCGCGCCGATAGCTACAATCTCGTCGGATTCCAGAACCACATGAGATTCGGCGATCAGGCGCGTGTATTCCGGATGATCCCGGGCCTTGAGAACGCGGAATTTCTGCGGTTCGGACAAATGCACCGCAATACGTATATCAACTCTCCGGCCCTGCTCCGGCCCACTCTGCAGCTGAAGGACAAACAACGGGTCTTCTTTGCCGGGCAGATATCGGGGGTAGAGGGGTACCCGGAATCGATCGCGGCTGGACTGATTGCGGGCCGGAACGCTGCTGCTTTGACCAGGGGCGAGGAACCTGAGGTGTTCCCTCGTGAGACCGCGCTCGGGAGTTTGTGCCACTACGTCACGCACACCGACCCTCGCCATTTCCAGCCAGCCAACATCACGTTCGATTTATTGCCGGCTCTGGACGACGAAACGAAGAAGAAGTTCAAGCACGATAAGAAGGCGCGACATGCCGAGGTGTGCCGGCGTGCGCAAGTAAGTCTCGACTGTTTTCTCCATGGCAGAACTGCGCCCGAGTATCTCGAACTATCTACGCGAGCTTGAGCGGCGCGGAGCGTCGAAGCACACGGTCCGGAATTACGGTGCGGACCTCGAGCAGTTTGCGCAGTATTTCGAAACGCCCGACGGGAAGGGCGCTCCTCCGGCCGAGCAACTCGACTTAACTCTGCTCCGCGAGTGGCTCTCCGATCTTTACGACCGCTCTCTCACCCCCGTCACGATCCGGAGGAAATTAGCGTCAATTCGGGCATTCTTTAAATTTCTGCGCGAAGAAGGTATCTGTCCCGCCAACATTGCCGCCCGGCTTCGGACTCCGAAAGTGAAACAACGATTGCCTGAGGTGATGAGTGCGGAAAAGGCCAACAATCTCCTGGATGCCGTCGAGGACGGCGCTGTGGGAACGGAAACGTCGCGTGAGCGCGATCTCGCCATCCTCGAGCTGCTTTACGGATGCGGGCTTCGCGTAAGCGAGCTAGTGGGTCTCGACCTCGCTGATGTCGCTCTCGACGAGAGGACGATTCTGGTTCGCGGCAAAGGCAATAAAGAGCGACAAGTGCCGATTGGGCTGCGCGCGGCGGAGGCGGTGAGGCAGTACCTGGAGGTCAGGCCCGAGAAGCACGGCGAACGTGCGTTGTTTCTGAATTCAAGGAACGGCCGTCTCGGCGATCGCCAGGTCAGACGTTTGGTGAAGATGTACGCACTGCTTGCCGCCGGCGATTCCACTGTTCACCCGCACAGCTTCCGCCATGCGTACGCCACCCATCTACTGATTGACGGCGCAGACCTGAGGGCAATCCAGGAACTACTCGGACATGCGCGACTGACAACGACGCAAAAGTACACGCAAGTCTCGCTACGGGATCTGCAAGCCGTCTACGACAAGGCTCATCCGAAGGCTTAGCAGGATGCGGAAAAATGAGGGCTGACGAGAGGAATTTCCTCTCCGGATGGCCTGTGCAGGGCTGTTTGGCTTAATTCGCGAGCGTTTCTGGGGGAATTTTGTTGTCCAAACGCCTATTTTTGGGCGTTTGGACACACTTCTCCCCCGATTTATGCGGAAGGAACTGGTGTGTAGACCAGATTCCGCATTCTGACGAGGTTGTAAGCAGCGGCCGCAAACGTGAACACCCATCCGACCTTGTGCACGCCGCGATGTCTGGTCTTACGCAGCATTCCGACTGTCTTCAGCCAGCCGAATACTTCCTCGATCCGTTTCCGCTTGACCTGACTTACTTTGTATCCGGCGTGTCGCGTGGTGCGCCTATCAATGGCGCTGCCGCCCCGACGTTTGTCGTTCTGCGCCACATGCGGCGTGACGTTCAGGCCTCTTATCTCTTG
>JBJMGK010000069.1:0-5308 GCA_045807925.1 Bryobacteraceae bacterium
GCGACTGATGCATCCGCCGCACGTTGTCCGGCGCCAGACGGGCCGCCATCGGCTCCACGCTTTTGCGTTCTCCCGGCAGCAGCAATCCCGCGCAATACATCCTCAACGGCGTTGCCCGATCAGCGTGCCCCGCGGCTTGCGCCAGGCCATCCATATATGCCGCAAAGCGTTTCTCCTGTGGGCCTGGCGCGGAGTGTTTGCCCACAAAACAATCTTACACAAATTTGCTCTGTTTATAACACAGTAGTACTAGGCTAGGCGCTTTAGGGTACGGCTTTACCTCTGATATCAACGACGCGGGGCTACGGGCCAGTCTGACGGGCATGCCTTTCTGTACAGCAATGGCCAAATCATCAATCTGGGTACGTTGGGAGGTAGCGTTAGTTATGCTGCCGATGTCAACAATGCGGGGCAAGTGGCGGGCACGTCCTACACTTCCACGGGTGGTACTCATGCCTTTCTCTATGATGATAACCACTTAATCGATCTCGGCACGTTAGGAAGTGGCATTTTTAGCAACGGCGAGGCCATCAACGAGGCGGGACAGGTGGTGGGTGGGTCGACTGTTTTCGGCAGCTTTGTTTATCATGCATTCGTCTACAGCTCTGGGCAGATGACGGATCTTAATGCGCTGATCGACCAGAAGCTGGATCTAACGCTGGACTACGCTGAGGCGATCAACGATAGTGGTCAAATTGTGGCGACTGGGCGGGTCGCGGCGTCTGGAGGAACTCACACCTTTCTACTCACTCCCATACCAGAACCAAGCACGCTCACACTGTTCGGCCTACCGACACTTCTATTGCTAGGTGCGGTTACGTTGTCGCATACCAAAGCCAAGAGCCGGAATAAGTGAACCTCGTTGGCTACTGGCAGTGAAGATCTGAGCTTTACCTCAACCAAGAGCTTGTTAAAGACTGGTTCCATCTCGCCCCCTTCGTCGGGAGTGCAAAAAAACTTATAAGCACCTAGCGCAGCACTTCGACTTGAAGTTACGCCCTCCCATGCTTCAACTTCGCCGAGCTCGGCGAATCTTTTGTTGTGGGGTATCCATCGGTATTGTGGATTGCGGTGGCCCTGTCAATGGCAAGCTCTCTCAGTGCCGCGGTCTTAATTACGCCGAAACGCTAGCGCGCTCCGTCGAAACTATTTGCAGCGGGATGCCATGACGAAACAAACCATCGCGAGCAGGATTTGTCGAGGCATGCCATTTGGACGGCATGCTCTATGCTGATATTGGCCAAGACGGTATCGCGGTGGTAGGGCCAGATTAGGAATGGGAAGTCCCGGTCGCTACGCCAATCGCCGTGAAGCGCGTTAGACGTCAAGCACGCCGAGTGGCTCAATTCCGGTTGGCGCGCCGTTGATGGAAGACTGTTGTGGGACGTAATTTGTGACTGACCTGGATGAACCTATTCACCTTTCTGAATATGATCCGCGGTGGCCGGTCCTCTTTGCTGCCGAAGAGCAACGCATCTCGGTGTGCCTTCCAGCAGGTGTGACGATCGAGCACATCGGGAGCACAGCCGTTCCTGGGTTGCTCGCCAAGCCAACTATCGACATCATGCTCGGAACGGAACCATACCATAACATCGAGGCGGTCCGAGCGGCATTGGTTGCCCTCGGCTACGAAGACATGGGTGAGGCAGGCGTTCCAGGTCGCATCTACTTTAGGAGGAGGCGCCGTGGTGCGTTCAACATCGCCCTGGTACCCCACGACGGCCACCTTTGGGTCGCCAACATCGCGCTTGGAGATCACCTACGCACGAGTTCTGACGCTAGGCGGGAATACGCCGAGACTAAGGGCCGGGCATTTGACAGCGGCATGCTATCGTTGCTGGCGTACTCGAATTACAAGAGTGCGGTGTTGTCAAGATTGATAGCCGAGGCGCTTGAACGCAAGCTGGGTTAGCCGCACCCATCGCCGCCCAATCGGATCCAAGCCACATGACCCTATTGTCGGCATTTCGGACATGTGTGAGGCAGATACGGACCGGGAAGTCCCGTTCCGTCCGTTAACTGGACTAGGCGAAAATCAATAAAACAGCAGACTTGTAGCTGGCGTGGTTTTACCAGCGCTGCATGCTTTAACCCGTGAACATTGACGATCACATCCCAGAAAAGCCGCTTTATACGCGGATCGGTGGCTACGACGTAATCGCAGCCATTATCGATGATTTGTTTGCCCTCATGCGAGCGGATAGCCGATTTGCCCGGTTTGGAGCAGGGCGCAGCTTCGATTCACGGCGACGAGCTCAGCAGTTGACTGTCGACCTGATCTGTTCGGCATCGGGAGGACCTTGCTATTACATCGGACGAGATATGCGGACTTCACATCCGGGGTTGCAGATTACGCAGTCCGAATGGCAAGCCAGCATTGAGTTGACCAGGAAAGCCCTCTTGAACCATACTGTTGGGATGCAGGAACAATCGGACTTTCTTGCTCTGTTTGAGCAGTACAAGGATGACATCGTCGACCCGGCGTAGCAGCTAAGGGACGCCGATGCGCAGAACATCAGTCCTGTGAAGTCCCCGTGTATCCGCCAACTGTTCCCAAGCTAGTGGAATGAAAACGTGGAGTGCCGAAATCTTCTTCTTCTTCGATCCGCTTTGTCGGCGGAACGGAAACTTCGCACCGATGTAACATCCTGTACGCTGTGAACAAGTCCTGTGGCGATTCCAACCTACGACAAGTTCATCGAGCCAATACTCCGGCACCTTGCATCGCATCCGGAGGGTGCTCCAGCGAAGGACGTGCATGACGCTGCAGCGGCAGTGCTTAACGTCTCAGATTTGGATCGTCAGGAGTTGCTGCCGAGTGGTACTCAACCGATTTACAAAAATCGCGCCGGCTGGGCGCATGACCGACTTAAACGTGCGGGATTATCGACCAGCCCGCGACGTGGTTACTGGCAGCTAACACAAGAAGGAATCGACTTCGCGAGAACGCATCCAGGGCCATTGGCTTTAAGAGAATTGGATAAGCTCGCGGTGGGCTTCAACGATGTCCGCTTAAATCCGCGCGATGAAGGCACTCAATCTGAAAATGCCATCGGCACTCAAATTACCGCATCGCCGTCTGTTGCCAGTCCCGATGATCGACTTAGCCAAGCCCTTTCTGAATTGCGCACCACAGTTGCGACAGAACTCGAGGAGACGTTGGCGAAGGTGTCCCCTGCATTTTTCGAGACTGTTGTCCTGGATGTTCTTCACCGGATGGGATACGGGACGAGTCGGTCCGACCTTCAACGTGTTGGTGGCAGCGGCGACGGGGGTATAGACGGCATCATCTCACTCGACAAACTTGGCCTTGAGAAGGTTTACGTACAGGCTAAGCGATGGCAACAGACAGTCGGCCGACCAGAAGTACAGGGCTTCTATGGTGCTCTAGCCGGCCAACGTGCGGCAAAGGGCGTTTTTATTACCACGTCCGCGTTTACCGCGCAGGCGATCGACTTCGCGCGCTCTGTGGAGAAAATAGTCCTTGTTGACGGACGTCGACTCGCTGATCTCATGATCGATTACGAGGTGGGAGTCACTGCGCGAGCGGTTAAGATCCCAAAGCTCGACAGAGACTACTTCGACGAGGAATAGGTTCTACCTGCGCAGGAACGGCGAGGGGCAGGACGACGAAAATATTAGTCCTGTGAAGTCCCCATCGGAGAAGCCATCCCTAGGGAGAGCGCTACGGTGACCGGCACTGCGATTCTCTTGATGTCCGGAGGGGATACTCCGCCACCACTCGACGGCGTTCAGCCGGCTTTACCGCTTCACCTCACCTCAACCGGAATAGGAAACCAGTCATACGGGATGCGGCGAATTCCAATCTGATACGAATCGGGGCGCAACGAACTAAGATCGAGCTTCACATGCAGGAGCGTGTTGCCGTCCTTCAGAAAAGCCTTCCCGTTTGCGTGAACCTCGGCCTGCTTGCCATTCGGATTGAGAACCTCAACCTGATATTCGCCTTCCGGGCTGGCCAGCGGAAGTGTGATCGTCAAATCAAGTCGCTTCGCCGATAAACTGATTTTCTTGGTCGCCGCTGCCGGATTCGAATCTGTTCCACGCGTTACCTGGTTACTGGAGAGGTCGATGGTCTCTTGGACCCAGTGCTCGGAATTGGGCCTGTGTGACGTCCGTATTCCGACTAGGGCTATGCCGGCGGCTGCGGCGCAACCTGCGGCGATTGACGCTCGCCGACTGATTGACCTTTTCCGCACCGAATTCCGATAAACTACGAACTCGCGATAGCAGGGCGAGCATCGAGCAACATGCGTCAGCCGAGCGTCATCAAGGCTTATCGAAGCTCTGTCACTAGCCAGTCGCTTCAGGAACTCGGCGCCGGGGCATCCTTTGCGTTCCGGGTTCGGGTAATCGTGCAATGCGGCCTGCTCGAGCAACTCGAGCATGCGGCGATCCTGTTCGCGCGTGAGGCGGCCGTCATCCATGAGCAACAGTATTGTCGCTCACTTGTGCTTTTTGTCCCTCTTGTGATTCAGCAGGAGGCGTCGAACCGCTCCCTGCACCGCTCGCCTCAGCCGTTTGCCAACGTGATCCCCGTTCTGGCCCTCCTGGGCTGCGAGTTCCTCAACGGAATAACCAAGGAGTCGACGGTCCCACAGCTCGCGGCCCTTGTCGTCCATGCAGCCCAGGATCTGCTGTCGACCGAGTTCATTGATGATCTCGTTCTCGGGA
Organism: Bryobacteraceae bacterium; assembly: GCA_045807925.1. Lineage (GTDB taxonomy): Bacteria > Acidobacteriota > Terriglobia > Bryobacterales > Bryobacteraceae > Bog-105. The sequence continues at coordinate 4,696 of JBJMGK010000069.1, forward strand.
CTTTCGGAGCGTGCCAGGTGCGCAAGCACGTGTTGCTCGAGGCCGAACGACTTGATGGTTTTACGGAGACTTCTGTCGACGAGGTTTGTGTACGTCCGAAAGAGATAACCGAAGGGGTCGTCCAGCGTTCTTTCGAACGCCGCTTCGGAGGTCCGGTACGCCGCTTCCTCTATGAGACTCGCGATCTGGGCTTCGTCTCCGATTTCATCGGCGCGGTACCGGGCGAGCTCCGACTGCTTGCTGTACGCGAGTTCCTCGATAGCAGGGTGGAGCCGCCGGCCTTTGGAGTCCATGTCAGCAAGCCAGATGGAATTCCGGCGAATACTGTTGTCCGAAGATGCCATTTCCCTCGAAATCAACTCAACGACTACCGGCTAAAGCCGGTAGGTTCAGATACGACTGAAAGTCGAGGGACACGGCTGAAGCCGTCTGAAGCGTTCCCGGCTTAGAGCCGGCTTAAGGCTCGATGGGCGCGGTTATCTTGAATCCGTGATCATCTTCATCCCACGTTTGGTTCTCAATGTATGCTTTGATGGTCTCTTCATCTACCGCGCCCACCGTCGCGCAAAAATATCCACGCGCCCACAGATGCTGGCCCCAGTAGCGTTTCCGC
>JBJMGK010000070.1:0-21992 GCA_045807925.1 Bryobacteraceae bacterium
ACAGTACCGAGCGGCAGTTCGGACCGGTTCGGCAAACGGCTGGAGTCGTGGAAGGAGATCGCGGCGTACGTGAACCGTCATGTGACGACGGTCCGGCGCTGGGAGAAGCAGGAAGGACTTCCCGTTCACCGGCATGTTCACGCGACCCTCGGTTCTATTTACGCGTACGCGACGGAGTTGGATGTCTGGTTGCAGAGCCGTCAACCAGAACTATTCGGCGTTCCAATTGTGAAAGCGACGCTTGTCGGTACTGCCCGTTCCGGGTATGTTCCGCCTCCGCCATCGCTGACAGGGGTACTGCCCTGGCCCGTCACTTTTTTCGGTCGCGACGGCGAGATGGAGACACTTCGGAATATATGGACGGCCGCGTCGCGAGGACAACAGCAGATAGTGCTGATCACGGGCGATGCGGGCCAGGGGAAGACGCGGTTGGCGTTCGAATTCGCTCGCTCAGCTGCTCAGCAGGCGACGGTACTCACCGGGGTTTGCGACCGTGAAGCACTGCTACCCTTTGCGCCGTTTGTAACCATGCTTCATTGGCTGGTGCGAGCGAGCGAGGCTTCCACGCTGCAGCGGATTTTAAAAGAGGTAGAGGGAAGCAACGAGTTAGCTCAGCTTGTGCCCGAAATTGCGGAACGCCTGCCGCATACCGCGCAGGAGTTTCGCGTGACCGCGGAGAACCGCCGTTTCCGAATGTTCGAGGCCTTCGCGCAACTCGTAGCGGCAATTTCGCGTCGCTGCCCCATGCTCCTGCTCTTGGAAGATGTGCATTGGGCAGATACCGGATCACTGCTGTTTTTGCGCCATTTGATCCGCTCCACACGGCAGGTCCCCCTCTGCATTGTGGTCACGTACCGCGAGCACGAGCCCGAGCGCTCTGCTTTTTCGGAGGAGATCCTGCAGGATCTCCGGCGGGAGTTCGCGGCCACACGGATTGGCCTCGGCGGGTTGCCGGCAGATCACGTCCGGCTATTCATCGAGTCGTGGACCCACGACGCCGCTCCGCCAGGACTGACAGATTGGATCATCGAAAACACGGAAGGGAATCCGCTGTTCGTAACTGAGATGTTGACGCATCTCGGCGAAACCGGCGGGTTTGCTCGGATACCGTCTGCGGGCGCGCTGACGGATTTGGACCTGCCCGAGGGCATACGGCAACTCATCCGCCGCCGTTTCGCGCGCTTGAGTCCAGGGAGCAAGAGGCTACTCACGCTGGGAGCCGCGATCGGCCGCGAGTTCCAGTTGCCGCTTATCGCAGCTCTCACAGATATGCCGGAGGAGGAGATGCTGGACGGCCTCGAAGAGGCGGTAGCAGCCAGAGTCGTTACCGAAATGCCGGGGGTTCCGGGACAGTTCTCCTTTACGCATGCACTCATTCGAGAGACGCTGTACGGGGATACTTTGGCGGCCCGGCGTGTCCAGTTGCATCATCGCATCGCGGAGGCTCTAGAAGGACAGTCCCCACCGGAACGACTCCCCCTGGGAGAGCTTGCCTACCACTTCACTGAAGGAGCCGTTTATGACGCAGAGAAGGCGATTGAGTACTCCGTTCGTGCGGGCGATCACGCGTGTAGCGGACTCGCGTTAGAAGCCGCCGCTCGTTTTTACGGCATGGCTCTGAAAACGTTGCCTCTGCTGCCACCCGGACCTGTTGCCAACGGAAAGCGCATCGAACTTCATACATGGCGCGGCCGGAGTTTGTTCCGAGCCGGGCAATGGGCTCTGGCGAAGACTGAATTTGAAGTAGCGGTGAGTTTGTTGGATTCAGCGGAGTTGGGGAAACGTTGCCAGTTGCTGGTCCACCTGGCGGAAGCGTCGTTTTGGCTCATGGACGTTCTGGCGTTGCGATGGTTCGCAAGCCAGGCGGAGTTGCTGGCTGATCAAATTGGTCGTGACGACTTATGGGCCGACGCTCGCGCGTGGATGGCGAGCGCGCAAGTAGCCGATGGAGACGTGCTTGGCGGGATCGATACCGACCGGCGAACACTCGCGCGTGTGGGCGGAATCCGCTCTTTTGGATTAGCGAGGGCTCCGCTCACGTTGTACTGGGCCGGGCACACGACAGAGGCAGCGGCACGGGCGAAGGAAGCGGTGGAAAAGGCCAGAGCGTCGGGCGACCCCGCATTCCTTCTTTATGCACTGCAGCACTTCGGAGTCTGCCTTTCCGGCGCCGGGCGGTATGACGCGGCACTGCAGGCGTTCGACGAAGCCTGCGCTTTTGGCCGGCAGTGTGGCGCATTTCCCCTACTTGCCCGTGCGACCTCGATGTCGGTTGCACCGTTGCTCAGTCTCGGCGAATTCGTCGGTGCTGCAAACCGGGCCATGGAGGCGCGAGAGTTGGCGCATCGTGTGGCGTTTAAGCCTCCGCTGGTCAGCGCAGGGATCGACCTGCTGTTGATCCTCGCCCGAACTCACAATCCGGAGAGGGCGGAGTCGTTGCTAGCCGAGGTGGAGCAAGCCGTCGAGGAAGCCTGCGGGTGGCATGCGTGGAAATGGAAGATGCGGCTTTCCCTAGCTCGCGCTGAACTGGCTTTGGCAAGAGGCGAATGGATCGAGGCGATTACATGGGCGGGCGACGTGATCGAGCGAAGCAAATGCCGGAATCGGCCCAAGTATCAGGCATTAGGGCTCGGAGTGCGAGCGCGCGCCCGGGGTGAGCTGGGACTGAGGAAGGCGGTAGAGGACGCTCGCGCGGCGGTCGAGGTGGCGCGACGGCTTTTGGATCCGGCGGTGCTGGTTGAGTGCCTGAGCGTTCTTCTGAAGCAAGATGGAACCGACGAATTGTGGGCTGAGTCACAACTGGCAGTGAAGCGTGTTCTCCTTGGAGTTACGGATGAGGTGCTGCGGCGTTCGTTTCTGGTAAGAGTGACCAGCTACGAAAAGCCCGCCGATGCAAGCTGCCTGAGTACGGAATTGTGGATACCATCGGCGGAACACCTCGTCTAACTGACAATCACTGGTAATCTCGCGAGATCCCGACCAACGGAAACTCTACGGCGGCAAACGTGTTCATCTCGGTTTTTGAGTCCGCCCAGCAGTATTACGGGATGATAGCTTCTACTCCATTCCTGTGCTGTGGGCTCGCGGCATTGGCGAAATTCACTGATCACGTCAGAGATCCTTTACCGGAGGTCAACGTGTTTTGGGAGTTTACTTCATTCGCCTTCGGCATAGCTGTGGCGCATTTGGATGATGAGAAGGCAGTCTTGTTTGAACCCTGAGCTATGGACGTGACTTGCACCCTTCTGCTGCCCGGTGATCGCCTCATTGATGTGCTTGCCGTCTTGGCTCCAGAGCAGTATGCGGTGGCTTGCTCCATTTCCGGGTCCGGCCTATGTGCGGGAGTTGAGCTTCAACGTTAAGTAGAAATCAGGGACGACTCGTCGATTCGCGGCGCCGCGTATGAAGTAAGAGCCGCGTGATTCAGCTGCGCCGATGAGTGAGCGATACGCGTCTGGCAATTCTGGACAGATCGAATCTCAGCAGGAGCTCAGTGGGTGCGAGGACCCCGAATGCAACCGGCACCTTCAACCACTAGTTTGGCCAAGTCGTACCAGATCTCGATGAACTGCATTGCCTCGCAGCCTTCTCCGGAGCTCGGCTCATTTTGCGGATGAAACCACCACCACGAGAAGCCGTCGCCAGGGCGGAATTCTAAAGCGGTTCCGTGAGTATCAAAGTCGTGAGCAAGGCGGGACAGCAGTTCAATGTTGGCGGCGCCGGTGTGGTCCAGAATCAAGATCGAGACGTCCGCTACGGGTGTGCGCTGCTCGGTCCAACGCCAGCCGGTTAAGCGCTGGCTCATCGCATCGGCGTCTTGCGCCGTTTTGAAGTTTTGAAGAGGAAGGCAGCTCGAGTCCACACCGCGGGCGTGGACTGATCGAGAAGCGGGGCGGGTAAGCACAGCGGAGTATCGAATTCCGGAAGCGGCGGCGCGACAGCGATACCGGTAACTGCTGAAAACACTCGGACCATTTAGCGTCAGGCACGGCTCCCACGTTGTGTCCTGCGTAAAACACCGTTGTGACTTGCTGCTTCAGGAGGCAGAAACCACCAGTGGCCGTGGACAGCACTTTCGACCAGAGCAGAGCATCGCGCTCGTCGGCGAGAGCGGCGGCCCAGATCTCGCCCCGCGGAAGCACCTCTTCGCGCCAGGACTTTGCCACCGAAGAAGACGGTGCGCAGTGCGCCAGCAAGCTTTCGAATTCACCTTCGTGTAAGTAAGGCACCACAAGATTGGCGCACGTTTTCACTTGACTGCTCCTGTGTTGTCCTTGTCATGCGAGGTAGGCACGGGAACACCAGGAAGGTTAGGAGACGACGGGGGCGCATCGATGACCCAGACACCGTCACTTGCCTCAATTACTAGCTTCGAGAGCGGCAGCTTGTTTTGCGTCAGTTTCAATCTCGTCTCCCAGCCAATTTCGGCGCCGCGCGCATGGCCTGGCTGTCCCTCCCATGCCGCTTTGCACTCGGCAACCGTGCTTTCCGGGATGCGCAGATGGACTATGTTGCGCGGGGGTATCGCCGAAGACATGTACCGATTCTCCGGTTCTGGCCTGTATTTCCCGCGCATGTTGGATCTCGATCGGACTCGGGGGCGTCTTCCCGTAATGCACGGTCACGCCGTCCTTCCATTCGGTATGAGCCAGGTCTGGACGGAGCGGGTCGGACAGAGACCGGGTTTTCGCGTTGCTCAACCGCTCGGCTTCCGCGACTTGAGCGTAGAAGTCATCGGCGGGCTTCTGCACTATTTTTTCGACCTGCTCTTTGGACATCTTCTCGAGCAGCTTTTCGACATCGACTTTCTTGTTCGGATTGGAGCGCACGGACTCCATCCAGCGGTCGAAGCCCACCTGAAGCTTCTCGGGGAGAGCAGCACGTACCCTCGCCTCAATGGGGCCCGAATTGGGATTCGGAACGGGCCGCCGGGGCGCAGGGACGTCTTTGAACTCTCCGCCCACATCCTTTGCGGGGACGCCTTCAACGCTTCCGGGGACCAGCGCGGGACCACTAAGCCGGAGGTTGCGGCCCACTCCCTGGGCGAAGCGGAAAGCCGGCTGCCGGTGAGAAGAACAGCAATGCTGCCGCCGCCCTCACCGAGCTTTTCGCTGCGTTCCACGCTGGAAAGACGCTCGCTTGTGCCGAGCCGCTCGCCAGTGATGCCTTCGACCAGCTGACTCAGACCGATAACATCTCCGACAGAGTGGACCATGCTGGCGACCACGGGCACGTCGTAGCCCTTCTCCTCGATATCTCGGCGGCGCTCTATATAGGAACTGATGCCAGAGTAGCGGCGAGCCCGCCCAAAACCACCAAGGCGGCATATGTGGAAGTCGCGGCGATACAGTCAGGGTGAGGATTGCTACAGATGTAACGATGAGAAGCTCTCAGCTGTTGGTTGATGGGAGACCGTGCACGGATGATATAGGAGAACAAGAGAACTTCATGATTAACTTGCCGAAAGGTGAGCATGAATTTCGACTCACCCGAGAAGGAGAAGCGTGCACGGCACGCGCCGTTGTATCGGAAACAAACACACAACCGATTGTAATTAGCTGTTTTTGAATGCGAACAAAACCGTACTCATCCTCCGCGCTACTTCTAGCGCCCGTCATCGCGGCAAGCAGCCTCTGCGCCGCCCAATCCGAATCACTTCGAACCAGACATCTTTGAACAAGCGGGCGGTCTTCCAGCCATACGGCGTTAGAAAGTAACGGTGCGTTTTGGGGGGCCGGAAGATGAGGCCCTTCAGTCGAAGCCGGCGCAGGTCGACCGCGGGCCCCATTGAACGCCAACGTCAGGTTGCAGATACTTGTTGATTACTCTTCCGGCCTGGATTACGCCATTGAACGGATCACCACTGCCGGGCACTTCAAATCCAATGTTGTAGGCAGGAAGGACTTGGCCCGTAACTGGGTCGTAGGCCGATCGCACTCAAACCTACGTCGTCGGTCCATGCGCGCCGCCCGGTCTTCGCCACTTGCGCCAAACCGTTGCCGGCGACGGTAACAGATAAGGTGAAAGGTAGTCCCTCTGTAGTTGGCGGAGAAGTGCATCACTCCAAACCGCCTGGAATCGATTCGCATTACAGCGTCTCTCCGAACGACGGCAGGTCAAGACTTATTCGAAGCGATTGCACCTCTTTCGGCGTCTTTTGCTGTGCTCGGTATGCCGGATCATGCTCCGACGGTTCGCGTATGTCGATATGAGTGAATTCTAGGCCGGACAGCCCAAAAGAGCCGCGAAATGTAAATTATAGAATCTGCGTCAATGAAGCCGAAGTAGGCTTCTAGAAACAAAGTCTTCAGGGGGTATCAAGGTGCGACACAAGTCCGCAGCAGTCCTTGCCATCGCGTCCGTATTCTCACTAGTGGGATACGCGCAAACATTCACAGGTTCGATCTCGGGACGAGTTATCGACCAACAGGGGGCGGCGGTTGCGAATGCAACGGTTACCGCGTCTGAGCCAAGCAAGAATATCGAAGCAACAGCTAAAACCGGCGGGTCAGGCGACTTCTCGTTCTCCTCCTTGCAGCCCGGTACTTATACGGTCTCCGTCGAGGCGCAAGGTTTTAAAAAGCTGGATACGCCTAACATCGCTCTGCACGCTAACGATAGGCTCGCTTTAGGCAATCTCAATGTCGAGGTTGGTGCGATTACTGAGACGGTGGAGGTCTCTGCGCAAGCCGCAGCTCTGCAGAGCGAAAGTGTGGAACGATCCGCAACCATCACGGGCAAGCAGATCGAGAACATCCAGGTAAACGGCCGCAATCCCCTGGAAATGACGCGCCTGATTCCAGGGGTCGTCAACAATACTAACTTTCAGGTGGGCGGTCCAGGCGGATTAGGCAATATCCAAGCGAATGGGCAGCGCGGCTCGTCCAACAATCTCACCATCAACGGAATCGGCAACGTTGATACCGGCAACAACGGCCAACAAAACGTAACGATCAGTCTGGATTCTACGCAGGAATTCAAGATCCTCACCGGCATCTATCAGGCCGAATACGGCCGCAATGCCGGGGCGCAGATCTCTATGGTCACAAAGAGCGGCACAGACCAGTTCCACGGCAGCGGGTATTGGTATCACCGCCACGACAGCCTGAACGCGAATAGCTGGCTGAACAATGCCAAAGGGTTGCCCCGTCAGCTTTTCCGGTACAACGACCCCGGATACACGATTGGCGGACCGATTCTCTTGCCTAAAGTCAACACTAAGGACAAGTTGTTCTTTTTCTTTAGCCAGGAGTGGCAGCAGCAATTGGCGCCGAACAGCGTGCGCAACGTCTATATCCCCACTGCCTTGGAAAGGCAGGGAAACTTTTCTCAGACACGCAATAGCAGCGGCGGCCCTGTAACAATCAAAGACCCATTGACCGGCCAGGCGTTTCCCGGCAATATCATCCCGGCAAACCGGTTGTATGCTCCGGGTATTGCGCTGCTCAACCTCTTTCCGCAGCCGAACGTCACGGGGCAAGTCGGCTACAACTACTCGTCCCAGCTCTCGAACACCCAGAACCGGCGAGAGGATCTGCTGCGCGTTGATTACAACGTGACGCAGAACGTGCGCCTATGGAGCCATTACATCTACAATGCTCAGCCCTTTGTTTATCCATACGGCAACTTTGTGCTGGGCATCAACGTCCCGGTGGCGCCAATTAACAATTTAAATCCCGGCTACAGTGTTGCCGGCGGCGGCACGTGGATCGTCAACCCAACGACAACGAACGAATTCAATTTTGGTATATCGCACAATTCGTTCACTATCGACGCAGCTAGCAATGCGCTTACCCGCACGGCATCCGGCATCACCCTGCCGCTGCTGTATCCGAGTGCGGTACAGAAGGACTATATTCCCGGGTTCAATTTCTCCGGAACGAACCTGACGAGTGCGTTCGCGCCCAATTTCACTTCTGTCGGAGACGCACCATTCATCAACTTCAACACGGTGTTCAATTGGAGCGACACCACCACCATAGTGGCGGGCAGGCACGTTGTGAAGACCGGCGTCTTCTTTGAGCGGAGCCGCAAAAACCAAAGTTCATTTGGAAACAATAACGCGTTCTACAACTTCGCCGACACCGCAGCCAACCCCTTGGATACGGGATTTGGGTTTTCAAACGCCGCGCTGGGCGTCTACCAGACTTTCGATCAGGCCGTCAATTACATCAATGGGCAGTACCGTTATTGGAATATTGAGGGATTCGTGCAGGACACCTGGAAGGTAACATCCCGGCTCACGCTGGATTATGGTTTACGAATTCAGTGGTATCAGCCTCAATACGATGCTTCATTGCAAGCATCCACCTTTGTCCCGAGCGCCTGGAATCCGGCTGGAGCACCGCGGTTGTACCAGCCGGCGTTCAACAGCGCCGGCCAGAGATCGGCTTTCGATCCCGTAAGCGGCCAGTATCTGCCCGCCTACGATATCGGCCTCGAGGTGCCGGGTAGCGGTGATCCTTATAACGGCATTCTCCAGGGCAACAGGGGCATCAATCAATACCTTCAGAAGAATCGGGGGCCGCAGTGGGGACCACGTTTCGGGATCGCTTGGGATGTTACCGGGAAACAGAATCTTGTGGTCCGGACCGGTGGAGGCATCTACTACGACCGATACCAGGGCAATCGCGTGTTCGACCTGGTTCGCAATCCTCCTCTGGGTCTGGATCCTCAACTTCTGTACGGATACGCGCGGGACATCAACCCGAATAACGTGCTGCTAGCGCCTCCGCAACTCTATGCCGCCGATCCCACGGGCAAGTTGCCGACCAGCTATAACTTCCAGTTTGGCATCCAAGCGCGGCTCCCCTGGAGCATGGTGCTGGATACCGCTTACGTGGGCGGGCAGAGCCGGCATCAACAAGACAATAGAAACCTGAATCCAGTTCCTTACGGGGCGGCGTTTTCGCCGCAGAACCAAGATCCGACTCTGGTCGCCGCCCAGCCCAATGCATTGGCTGGCAGTAACGCGCTCCCACCGAACTTGTTGCGGCCCTACCGCGGCTACGGCCAGATACTCCTGTATGAGAGTGCCGCTATTTCAAATTACAATTCGTTGCAGCTGAGCCTGAACCGCCGGGCTGCAGCCGGCCTATTTGTCGGCGTCGCTTATACCTGGAGTAAGACACTCACCAACGCCACCACCGATACGGCCGTCGTGCGCGCGGATAACTTGAACCGGCTAGCAAACTACGGACCGGCGAACTTCGACCGCCGCCAGGTGTTCGCTGCAAATTGGGTCTACACTGTTCCTAATCATAAGGGCGGTAACCGGTTTACCCGTGCAGTTACGAACGGTTGGCAGTATTCCGGGGTAGCCTCGGCCGCAACGGGTGCACCGTTTACACCCCAATACACCATCTCGGGTGTTTCGACCCAAAACACGACAGGAAATACCGTCAATAACCAGGTCTTCGAAGGCGCCAGAGTAGGATACGTACTCGGGTGCAATCCGTACACGGGAAAGGATGATCCGTGGAACCGCATAAACACGGCCTGTTTCACGGCGCCGAGGCCTGGCAGTCTCGGATTGGAGTCCGGCCTTAACTGGCTTTACAACCCCGGGTACATTGACTTTGACATGTCAGTTCAAAAGGAGTTCACGGTAAAAGAGCGGCTCCACTTCCAATTTCGTGTGGACGCGTTCAATATCTTCAACCATGCGAACTTCATCTATCTCAACAACACAATCAACTTCGGCGGGCCGTACCCCAACAACGTAACGGTCACGAATGCTCCTTACAACGCGGCGGGGCAGTTGGTAAATCAGAATGGGTTCGGCGCGGCGGCTGTCCCAGTCGGCACATCGAACACCAATGGCGCTGGCAACCCTTCCGTTGCCAACCCGCGTATCTTACAGACGGTCATCCGTATCCAGTTCTAAACCCGCGACATTTCCGATCAAAGCTTACGACTTCCCGTCAACTTTGCCAACTTCAGATTGCCGACCGCACGGGACACAGCTTTCGACGGCATCGACGGGGCAAGGGCCATTGGGCCAGGAATCCACCCCTTCCTTTTGGGTGGACCTGAAGCTCAGGAACAGAACTTACGACCGATGGCCCGCTGCATCAAGGTCAATTACGGCAGGGAATGATGACACACTCGCTGAAACCCGCCATCAGCCAGCATAATCGCGCGGATGTCTGGACGTAACTCGATGGCCTTTTTCGCAGCGGCTCAAGCATCATCCATCTGAAGACGTGATGTTGCACAATGCGGCTGTGGGATGTGGCGACGCGGCAGCCCCTGGGAGAACCGCTCAAGGGACACACGGACTAAGCCATCAAGTCTCGCGACGCTCACGCAGATGGCGTGTTCAAGCCGGAGCACATTGAACGGGCGATTGCGCTTGTCTTCGCACGTTCGCAAAATCGATTACCTTGGTATATGTCTTGGACGGTCCACACAGTACTTACTCGCGGACATGGAGCCGAAGCGAGATCGACGGACTGGTTAGCCGTTATACGTACGTTGCACCGGATGGCCGAACGGTGGAGCGGCTTGGTCAAACGTGAACTCTGATAGCCGACGCGACCGGACGAGCCGATTAAGCGGCTCTGACGCTCAGAAGTGGGTTGAAGACCTCAGTTCTCTCCTGCCTTCGCATCGGAGATTGACGCCCCTTGCAGCGCGAGAAGCCAACTCTCACCAAGTCACAAACTCGACACGGCGGTTCTTTGCCCGCCCCTCTTCAGAATCGTTGGAAACGACCGGAGCGTACAATCCGCATCCAAATGAATCCAGTCGATTCGCGGGAACGGAGAATCTCGATTCTAATTCGCGCACCACTGCCGCCGGGCGACGGCGACTCAGGTCGAGATTGAAATCCGGCTTCCCTTGATTGTCTGTATGGCCAACAACGTGGATGCTCAACTGAGCGTTGCTGGACAAAAGCTTGGCGATTTCCTTAAGCAGAGGTTCGGAATCGGGCCGGAGCCTATCTTGATCTGTGTCGAAATGGATGCCGTATAGGGCGATTTTGCCGGCGGACGATAAAGACTTCGACATGTCCTCAGCAACAGGGCGAGCCGAGCCCAGGAATCATCCGACCGTTCACAGGATGGTTTTCTCACGACTGCTCCTCCTTGTCTATGGGATTCAAATTCCCGCATCTTTCATATTTGCCTCCTTGACCGTGAATGGAAGCAAAAGGGTTAACTTCACTCCAGTCGTCTACGGTCCATAATGGATATTCCGAGGTAACTACCTGCTGCCGAGGAAATTCTTTGCAGCCGTAGCCGCGTCTCCGTCCTCAATAACTGGATAGACCTCAATCTCGAGTAGATCAGACCAATCCGCCACGTGCTGCGAGATGGCGACTAGATCTCCTTCTACCAGGTGCCATCCCATGACTGACCCCGGCACATGCCAGCGGCCAACGTGGACTGCGCCCGGCGCTATTGAACCTCCGCCAGTTCGAAGGAATTGATCAACAGCTTCTTTGTACTTTCCAGGTATGGTTTTCCAGACGATCATCACCTTCATTCAGCTCTCACCTCCTTAACACAGGCTTGACAGACTATCACAATTCAGTGTCGAGGTGACTTGGTGTACGGCTTGGTTGTCGGAGCGAAGTAAGAATGTCCAAATCGAGCGAAGTAGGGGTTGGCTTGATCATCACCGGTCGCACAAACATTCCCCAGTTCTTGCAGGGCAGGTGCCGCTCGTCCGGTCAATTCGCCTTGGCAGAGAGGAACTGATCGGAGAGAACGCGATCCGTCTGTACTGCGAAAAGCGCCTGAGCTCCCTCGTCGAGGAATGATTTGTCGGGAGGCGCTCTACCTGTCCCGAGAAACGAATGAGTGGCCGAGTTTGTCCCAACACAATGAGCCCTTATCTCGCTCGAAAAGGTTTAACAACACGGCGCGGTCCTGGACGCACGCCGCCATTGGAACAAAAACTTTGATCGGTTGCGGCTGCCCCGTCGCCTTCGCAACAAGCGTGACGGGTCCGGGCGTACCGGCTCGACACTTGCCCTTAAAAAGGTGCTGAACGCAGCTCTCGGATTACTTCCTCATTGTGTCCTGCGAACCGACAGTTTGGGTGCCAAGAGCGATTTAGAGCCCAGGGCCTGACTGCGACTGCGCATATCTTTGAGGGCGATCTGCTGAAACAGGACTACTCCAACTCTTCACAGTTCCCGCTCTGGAACGAAGAAGATTAGGAACCAGCCCGAGCTAGACGGCGTCAAACTCAAGCGATGCCTCTCCGGGTTTCGGTAATTCTGTTCATGTGCGCCGCAGCGTTCTTCGCTGCGGAAGCGCCAGCTGAGAAACCGATTACGCCCGATCACGCTCTCGACAGATTGACCAAAGCGTATGTCTTTGGATTCGGTGGAATTGGGTTCGCTGGGACCATTCCGGAAGGGGAAATTGCATTCCGAGCGTTGCTTGCTCGCTCGTCTGCTGCGCGCGATTTCGAAGCTGCGTTTGTGCGGGGCACGCCTCAAGCGAAAGCATATGCCCTTGTTGGCCTTCGAGAGGTCAACTCTAACCGATTTGCAGAGTTGGCAGGCTCGTTGCAAGCTTCCAGCATCGAGGTGCAAACGATGCAGGGGTGTCTCATGAACAAGCTTCCGATGTCGAAGTTAGTAGAACGCATTAAAGCTGGTGAGTACTCGAGCCCGAAGACTCGTAAGCCCGTCCCTTGATGGCTTACCGGTACGGCGCCCGACGCCCGTGATTTTCGGTTTAATCGCCAAGGTTGGCCTGCAGGAACGCTGAACCACCTCGCGCTAAAGGAAGCCAGGGGCGCTGTCCTGTTGGTCAGTCACCGCGGCAAGTCAGGACCTGCCTTTTCATCAGGCGCTGCTGACATGATCACCTGATCATGCTTCCCATCTGATCGTGGTCATGCGCTCAGAAGGACGCCGGAGACATTGAACATATCGTCCACACGGATGTCGGACAGGCGGGGTTTTTTCCATCTCGGCGCGGATATATTCAGCGCGGGCCTGTTCCTTGCGGGAAGACACTGATCAGTAAGGCGAATCATCCCGTGGCTCTACGCGGATCGCTTGGAGATTCGAACGCGGGATGAAGTAAGCGGGAGATTTCCAGATTGCTAACTGCGCGAAAACGGAGCGCATCGATTTTTGATAGGATTGGTTCCCATTAAGGGATGGCGAATGCCATTCAGTCCTCATCAACTCTTTCCGATTATGCGACTCATGGCACGACCTGATAAGACGCGATCCAGCGATGGTTACAGCTTCACGTATTCTGATGCCGCGCTATCGGAGAATAGCGTCTTTGAGAACGTAAATAAGCTTGTTGAGTATTACCGGAATGGAGCACGGAAGCATGGCGGTCGACTGAAACGATATAGCAGATTGAGGCTATTGTGTTCCGTTGCGGTTACCGTAATATCCGGTATCAAGGAGATTCAAGCGTTTTGTCCATGGCTCATAACCGTGGCTGGTGGGCTGACCACGATTTTCACAGGCCTACTAACGGTGTCGAAGGCGCAGGAGTACTATATGCTGTCCTCCTCACAACATGCCAAGGTATATGCAGAAAAGCTCTTGTATTTGGGAGGAGGCGACGAATACGCTAATGAGCCGAGTCCGGTCCAGCGACCCTGGAGCGCATCACCAATGTTAGGTTGAGTTTATGGTCGCCTATATTGTCGCCGCAAAAGACCCAAGTACCGAGGAGTTTCGATCTATTTCTTTCGCAACGAATCTTGATACCGCGAAGAACTCCGCACGGGAGAGGGCAAAAAGAGAACGTCTGCGAGGTTTCATCTTCCAGTATCTACTGCGCGATCGGGATCGAATCTTCGGGTCACCTTTCCTTTCTTCAGCCACTAACTGAATTCGAAAGGTCCAGTCTGACCCACATCCTTTTTGAGAAGTTGCGCGAGATTGAGGACGGCGTTGCACGGACATCACCAGGGCAAGTGCCAGAGGCTATGTGGGCCTTCTTGGGACTGATCGCACGCTCGTATCAACTGAACCAGCCGGTAAAGGGACCTGATGGCATGCGGGCGGCGAACGGTAAGCTCTTCGTTGCGGAAAATGGCAGCGGCAAGATTTCGGTCATCACGGTTACTGGAGACAAAGCAAGCGTCACTGTGATCAAAGAAGGACTCCAGACACCAACCGCAGTCGAACCAGCGGGCGACACCCTCTGGATCGGCCGAGCGCGGCGGCAGCCAGGCTGTCTCGATTCCCATGCCAACTAGCTTGCCGCACTAGCTCACTGTGAAACGCGAAAGCAAAGTGCTCCCTTCTGTTTAACGTGCTGCGCGAAATCAAGGATTCCTGATCCATTAGTACGAGACGTACTAAAGAACTACTAGTATTCCGATCTTCCCGCACCCTATTCTGTAGCAGTCCCCACCGAGCCTGCTTTTTCAGAAATGAAATCCTAAATAACTCGGAATAAACTGCTAAATACCTCGGTTGGCAATTTCGGCACTAGGAAAGGGCAAAATGAGCCGGGAAAAAAGCTTCTCAATTTGGTTTCTGGCGAGTGCATTCGGGCTAGCGCTTTCTGCGACCGCCCAAACCGCGATTCCGGAGCGGCAGGTGGTAGCCAACAATACGCCGAGCTTCGTGTCGACGGCCAAGAATTTAGGTCGAGCCAACCCCGCCGAAACTATGGATGTGATGGTCTGGCTCAAACCTCACAACCGCGGGGAACTCGACTCCCTGGCCGAGGAACTCTATGACCCGTCCTCCCCCAGATATCATGCCTGGCTCAAGCCTGCCGACATCGTCTCCCGGTTCGCTCCGACAAAGGAAGAAGTGGCGATAGTCGAGAGATTCCTGGCGGCGCACAATGTGGGGGTAGTCTCTGTCGGGCCTGACAATTTTTCCGTTCGTGGGCAGGGCACGCTGCGTGACGTGGAAACGACGTTTCATGTCGAAATCCATCGTTTTGAGTTGAATGGCGAAACGTACCGCGCTAATACCAGCGACCCATACGTAGAGGGTCCGGCGGCGGCGCTCGTGGGCTCGATCTCTGGCCTCGACAACTTGCAGTACCAGCATCCGCTGGTAAAAACCGCCAGTGCACTGAAACAACAATCCGCCGACGGCCTTCAGCCTGCCGCAACGGCCGACGCCGGACCTCTTTCCTTCACCACGGATTGCTTCACCAAGCCGGCAACAGAGTCTTTCACCGGAACCGAGATTATCTCCGGCTTCGCCTATTCCGCCCGCGCCACCTACACAGGCAACACCTATAACGGAACGCACAATTCTGCGGGTTGCGGCTACACTCCACCCGAGATATGGAACGCCTACAATTTGACCGGTTTATACAAAGCAGGCTTCGATGGCACTGGACAAACCATCGTCATCATCGATTGGTGCGGCTCACCCACTATTCAAGACGACGCCAACACTTTCTCTGCGATGTTCGGCCTTCCTCCGCTGACCTCATCGAATTTCCATATTTATTACCCGTCCACGGTTCCCACCTGTGGCCGCCCGGATGTTGAAATCAACCTGGATGTCGAATGGGCTCACGCCATCGCACCGGGCGCGAAAATTGCGCTCGTAGTTCCACCTACCGCAAGCTTCATGGATGTAGACGACGCACAGCTGTACGCAATCACAAACCGCTTGGGAAACGTGATTTCAGGCAGCTACGGAAGCAGAGAGCGCACTACGCCGGCTGCCGTGCTGAACGAGGAAAATTTGCTCAATCAACTCGCAGCGGTGCTGGGTATATCCGCGAATTTCTCTAGCGGAGATGCCGGCGATTTCACTGCCAACATGCCCGCCACTAATCCGCCTACAGTCAGCGCGCCAGCGGATTCTCCCTATGCGACGGCGGTGGGCGGCGTCACTTTGGCCCTGAATCCGGATAACACCATAGCGTGGCAGACAGGTTGGGGAAACAACGAAAATCTCTTGGTAGGTTCCAACATCATTTACAATCCTACAGCGGGGTTCTTCCGCGGGGGTTCCGGAGGAGGTCCCAGTGCGGTTTACTCGAAGCCATCGTTTCAGAACGCACTGCCAGGGACCCAACGGCTGCTTCCCGATATCGCCTGGTTAGCAGACCCTTACACCGCGGGCGTGATCGCAATTACTGAACCCTTTGTCTTTCCTACTGTCTGGGAAGCCATCGGCGGGACTAGCTTGTCAGCGCCGATGTTTTCAGCGCTCTGGGCCATTGCGAATCAGGAAGCTGGTGTGCCGCTCGGACAGGCGGCGAGATACCTGTATTCCATGCCCGCTGGCAGCATCACGGACGTGCTGCCTATCGGTTCGTCCACTAACGTCACCGGCTCTGTGACGGACCCGGTCTTCGGCACCAGAGTTTTCAGTGCCGGCGCTTTGGCCGCGCCTCTGCAAGGTACAACGACCTACTACAGTGCGCTATGGGATTACCCTCTTTACCAGAACACCACTTATCTGCTCACTTTCGGAACCGACACGGGTCTTCGAACTACCGCCGGTTGGGATAATGTGACAGGTTTGGGTACGCCAAATGGGAAGGCCTTTGCCGATTTCTTTAACCCGGCGCACACCGCCGACGCTGGGGCTACCGCGCCAAGCATAGTTACGCCGAATGGGCAAGCCTCTGTCGACTACTTCAAGCCGGCGCAGAAGTAACCCGAAGCCGAAATCGCCGCATGCTACGCGGCCTACTCCTACGGGCGTGGGCCGCGCAGCGGTTGAACCAGCTGTTTCAGAAGGTCTTGGAAGCGGGGCGAAACGCTTCCAAGAACTACCGCCCACCTCGGCCGAGGCTCAACTTCCGGCTGATCGCTGGACCACTTCAATTCTTATTTTCGCCGTTGTAGGCATCCCGCTAGCCATCCTGCCGGCGTGGTTTGAGATGTATGACACCACGCCTAAGCTTGCGGTGGCGTATGTGAGCGCCGCTCTTCTGCTATGGTTTCCAGGCCGTTACTGGTCTGGCGTCGCGGCATTGCGCCGAGATCGATATGGCTGCGCCTTTTACGGGTTGCTGATGCTGGGCATGGTTTCGCTTGTGATCTCAGCGACAATGTCTTCCGACGCTTCGCTTTCGTTCGCTGGAACCGTGTGGCGGCGCTTGGGGGTGGGCAGCCAAGCGATCGTGTTGCTTATCGTCGGCGTTATCGCGGCCTATGTCTTTTTGTACCGGCAGGCGGCCAAGAGGCTGATGCTTGGAATGGAAACCGCCGCGGGTCTCGCCAGTTTCTACGCAATCCTGCAATACTTCGGACTCGACCCTCTGATTCCACGCAGCTTTTATACATTCGGCTCGTCAGCCGCAGTGCGCCCACCCGCCACACTTACTCAGGCAACATACTTTGCAACCTTCCTGCTTCCCGCGATTTTGATCGCCGCCGGCTTGCGGTTGAGCGAGACACGTCCGCCGTGGAAGCGGATGCACGAACTGATGCTGTTGCTCTCGCTTAGCGCCCTTTTCCTTTCCGGCACGCGTTCGGCGCTGCTCGGGCTGGGAGTTGCGCTATGCGCTCTGGCCTACTTTGAGAGATGCCGGCTGCGGAGCCGCAGAGTTTTGCTGCGAGTGGCTTATGCCTCTCTCGCCTGCGCCGTCGCGGCGGCCTTGTTCTTACTCACGCCCGCCGGCAGACCCGCGCGGGCTCGTATAGCGCAGTGGACGGCGGATCGCACGGGAGGGCCGCGGCTTCTGGTCTGGCGCGACTCACTTCCACTGATTTGGCAGCATCCGGTCGTGGGCATTGGCCCTGAATTGTTTGAAGCGGAGTTTCGAAAAACAGAGTCGTTGGAACTGGCTCGAGCATTTCCTGATGCCTACCACGAATCGCCGCACAACTTCTTTCTCGAAATCGCAACCGCCCAAGGGATGATAGGGCTTTCCTTCTGGATATCTCTACTGGCACTGGCAGGTATCTGCGGTCTCCTCGCCTATCATGCAAAGGATCCCAATGCCGGAATCCTGCTGCCTGCTCTCCTTGCGATGCTCGTATCACTGCAGTTCTGTCCGCTCACTATCACCAACGAACTGTATCTGCTTGCACTCGCTGCGATCTTGATCGGGTTGCTCCCGAACCAGCCCCCTTCAGGCGCAGTATCGACCCCGGTTGTTGCACGATACACAAACGTTTTCAGTGTGGCTCTGTTCTTTTTGGCAGCCGCTTACGTTGCACAAGCGAGCATCTGCACATTCGTAGAAAGGCGGGCAGCACGTGGCGACTTTGCCACCGCAGGACGCTGGTATGGCGTTGTGCGCGAGTTACCGATGCCTGCTCCAAATCTCGAGCTGTCACGTCAAATCGCCTCGGCCGTACCTCGTTTTGCGGTGCCCATTCGCCGAGAGGCTCTTGCCATGGCGCAACAGGCGGCCGACGCCGCGGAAGTTGGTAGCGCCGAGCGCTTCAACGCCTTGTATCAGTCCGCGATGCTTGCCATGATGAGCCGCGACCTTCCGCGCGCGGAAAGGAAGCTGCGGTCTGCCATCGACGCGTCCCCAACATGGTACCGTCCCAGGATGGCGCTAGCTTCCGTGCTTTGGTGGGAAGGCCGGAACCCGGAGGCGGAAAGCGAAGCGGCGCGCGCGCTCGATTGTGCCGGGCGCGTCGAACCCAATGCCAAGCGCACCCTCGATAGCGCTCGTGCTCAAGCGAGTGCGGTCGCCGCGCTGCGGGGCAGAGGCTCTCGCAGATAGCGTCTGCTTCCAGATGTTTATTACACCGCGCACTTACACAGCGCGGGCATTCGCTTAAGCCAACATTTCCGCCGGTCAGCGAGCGCTCTCATTCCGCAACCTACAGTTGTTCCGAATGCGCCGCATGGGTACCAGCTTCTAATTTCTTTTAGGCACACGTCGAATTTGGGAAGGAGTTTAAAGAGAGCCTGCCTACTGGACACGAACGGAGCATCAGTGCCACGTTACTGAAGAGCATTCGGCAACTCGAGGGGGAAGGATTCGATTTTCTCCGGCTGGCCTCGGTCCTGGCCGTAGCACCGATTCCGGTGAACTTCCTAAACTCTAACCGAGAAGTCATGCATCAAGGGAATGTGATGAAGCGACGGCGGGACCACCCCCACAGTCCTAACGCCCTCCATCGCACCGAGCCTTCGGCGAAGGCCTACGCCAACGCCGCGATATTCACTTGTCGGTTTGAGGTCGAAGACCTCGCTAGTCTTCCTGCTGGGTAGCCGGTATTGCGAGACCTGACCATATACTCGTTTTCGATGGCGGTCTTTCCATCCGGCATCTTTCCGGTCAGCTTCGCTTCCTGGCTTTTGCCGTCTGCTGAGAGCGTCACGTGGCGTTCAGCAAGTTCTTTTTGTACTGCAATGTAGAGGAAATGGCCGAACAACGATATCCGGAGACCCGGCTGATGCGATCTATTTTCGGTGTTGGTCCTCTTACGGCGTTGTGCTTCCGGCTGACGGTATCTGTGCCGAGTAGCAGTTCATCACGTATCTGACCATTTCACCTACCGAAAGAGGAAGTTCATGAGGAATGTTTTGCGTCTTGCCATGATTTTCTTGTTAACGGCATCCATCCTTACACCTTGGCAGTCTGCTTCCGATGGTCGCACCTTTTCTATAGCGGGCCAGTCGGGGTATGCCAAGATACTCGAGGTCAACGGCAAATCCTATGTTGAGGTCGAGGATGTGGCGCGTCTAACACGGGGATCTATCTCATTCAGTACTAACCAAGTTCTCCTGTCGTTGCCGGCTCAGTCAGCGTCCGCCTCGGCATTACCGGCAACGCAAGGGTTTTCAAAAGAGTTCCGCCAAACCGGAATCGAACTGATGAGCTCACTGAGAGAGTGGCGCATCACGATAGTCAACTCTATACAGAGCAATTTTCCGGTATCGGAGGAGGGGGTTTCCGAGCTACAAAGGAGGGCTCAAAGAAATCTGGCTCTGGTTGGCTCCGCAAGGTCCACGCAAGATGACCGGAGCGGGTACGCGCTGCTGGCTGCAGAGTTTTCGAACATGCGAAAGCTGAGTGACGGCTTTCTATCAAAGCGTCGACAGCTTCAGTACATAGACCCGCATTCGATCGATAACGATCCATTGGATCGCCAGATAGTGGCTTGCGGACGTAGTATCGCCTCAATGGCTGCTGAGAATCAGTATCGCGACGAAGCGGCATGTATTGAAGCTCGCTGATGTGTTTGGTTAGGGTAATGAGAACCTATCCCAGATTTACAACCGACGATTGCGGGTGCAGCACAGTGAACAGCGCGCTAGCGGCCGACTGGCAAGGACGGCTATTCGCATCGCTTCGGCGTCCCTACACAAAGATAGACATCTCCAGACAACCGAGTCGAACTGCTTTCAGCGCCGGAATAAGACGACCGCAAGTTTGCGCGGCGTCAGATAGGCGGGAGCAGTAATCCGGCGCAGTCAGAACAAGTTGTTCGCGCCGAAGTTGTTGTCCCAGAATGTGCTGCCATTGACGCTGTAAAAGACGGCGAATTGGCCATGCTTCCCTACACCTACGAAGGCCGATATCGACCAACTTTCAGCATTCGGTTGGTGAGGAGAGCCAAAGGGTGGGAAGTTCCCCCTAAAGACTCCGAATGCGTCGTGAAACGTAGCCCAGTTATCCGTCGTGTAACGAATGCCGACTTGTTTCGCGAACGCCAGGTTCTTGACGAGAACGTTAACGATAAGATTGCCGCTGACATCTACATCCCACGAGTTCGCTTGCACGTTGGAATTTAATGCAATTGTTCCGGTTCCGTCCGTACCTTCTCCAGCCTGGACATCCAGAAGGTAGTTGAAGCCCGAGTTATTGTCGAAAAAGATGTTTCCTGAGGCGTCATATTGGATAACAAACTGATCGATGAGCGTCTCGAAGACCGAGCCTCCCCAGATTTCACCGTTCCCTGCAACCGAAAAGCTGAAGCTGCACGGATGAAAAGCCCAAGAACCAGTCTGCCTGTCATGCCCTAGGATCTGGACCTGCTTGGTGAACGCTAGGTTATCCACCAATACCGAGAACCCCGTGGAGTAGCTGAAACTCCCGGTTCCAGTGGGATGTGAACCGGCGCTAGCTTGAATTAGGGCAACAGGATTCATAATAATCTCCTACCTACATCTGATTCAAGTTCTGAATCAGCCCGACATTGAAAAAATTTCGTTGATACCAACGAGAGCAGAAGTATAGCACTGGAATCCTAACCGATTTCGACCGGCAGGTGTTGGCAAACACCGGACAATGCGAGAGGTTGGGTTCACGTGTCCAGCCGCTGATGCCGGTGCAAATGTTGCACAAAACATTTCCTGGTCAACCCGTTTGGGAGAGCCTATCACAGCGGCGGTCGCCTTGGGGGTCGATAGTCGCAGTGCTGGTTTTCCGTCTAGGGCGACTACCCCGAAGCGCAGCCCTGTCGGGCGAGCGCTCGCTCGATACTCCGCAGGGCCGAGTCACGGCGCGATCTGTTACGACATGGACTTTCCATCATTGATGGCTCAGGCAGACGCAAACACCCAGGTCGAACGAATCACGGACAACCAATGGGAAGATGGGACTCCCTCCTGGCAACCGATGGCGGGGCGGCGTCCCAACATTCGGAAATAGAGATTTAGAGCAGCATCTCTCGTGGGCAGGGGACCAAAGTTGGGACGCCTGAATTTCCTTGTTCTCCGTTGAACGTGGAAGGCCTACGGCACGTCTTTGAACAACCGACTTTCGGTCAGCGCAGCCAGGGAATATAAGCTGGCACTTTGTGTTTATACGCTGTGAAGTCCTCGCCGAACTGCGACGCAAGTAAGCCGTCCTCGATGCGGACGCGGATTTCGGTTCCAACCAGGAAAATGAGGATGGCCGCTAACAAGAGTGGCCAGGGTGTGAAGATCAGTCCCGTACCCAGCAGCATGCATAGCATTGAGGCATAGATCGGGTGCCGCACGATCGAATACGGACCGGAACGCACCAGCTGGTGATCTGGATTGAGGCCCGCGTCGATGCGCCACTGACGACCGAGTGCGGCAACGCCGGTCCAGGACAGTATAGGTGCGCCTATCAGGAACACCAGGGCGGGAACGAGCTTCCAACCGGGCTCGTGTCCCCAGAATCGGCCTTGCC
>JBJMGK010000071.1:0-4191 GCA_045807925.1 Bryobacteraceae bacterium
AAGAAGTGCTGAGTCATCTTCGACCGTGCACGGCAGCTTAATCTCTCGAGAGTTATCAAACATTTCCACGATCTTATGTTTGGGCATGCTGGGCGGCATTCTACTGCTCTTCCGTCGGAATGTCTAAACATTTCACCGAGAATTGTGGGTAATTGAAAGGATTCTCAGTCGCTTACGAATAGGAAGATCCATTGGAAATCGCCTCGTACCTGATGCGATAAATCTCATCTCTCACAAGGGGTTGCATCTCCTTGCCAGACTTGAACGAACCACGCCCTTCCAGAATGGCGCGCCACAAACAGGTGGACAACAATCTGATCGCATCTCGCATGCGCTCCAAATCGGCTTATGCTTCTTTCACGCTATCTGCGACCAACTTACTGCCTTGAATAGTCTCAATAGCGTATCGTGCAGATCACGAGTTAAGGAGGTGCGTTCTTCGGACCTCTCGTCAAAATGTGTTCGCAGCCATGCAGCGGTCTGGGCTAATTTGTAGCGACAGAACGATGACATTCCGCGATAGGGACCAATTCGTTCAAAATGGCTCGGACACCCATCGGCGGCCATCCATCCTTGCCGTCATGCTCTGGCTGGTGCGCCCAGACTTCATCGTAGAAAGTGATGCATATGCTGCGGCTCCACACGAGGCGAATGGCACGAGAGGCTGACGGCCTTGTTTTTCCGGCCGAGCTCGCCGTCCTGCCCGACAAAGTCGATCGCGATCAACAGTGCTACCTCAAGATAAATACAGCATCTGAGCTGCGGTATCTGAGGGTGCGGCCAGCGCAAGGAAGATGCAAAGTAGTTACTGCAAGCGCCACTTTCGCGCATGCAGAAGGGGAAAAGGAGACATACCGCAATGCGTCGGGTATCGCTATAACCCTTTCGTTCGCTGCTATCGGAGCCTATTGGCGGGCTGGAGCGCAAACGAACACTTGCGGCACAGACGGGCTTCAATTCGTCGACAACACGGGGAACATCCGCAAACCCACCAACGTTCGAGGTACATACCAGTCGCTCTGCGCATTCGCGGTGCTTGACCCCAAAGGAAACCAAATGCACTTCACTACGCGACTCCCGGCACAGCGGAAGCGTATCGCCCCACCGAAAGTTCCCGACCGGACTGTCTTGGTGAAGGAAGTGTTCGGAACCGAGCACGCGCAAATGACCACCGCAGACGCAAACTGGGCGTCGGGAACCAACGTGTGGTTCCTGCTGACTAAGGACGCAAAAGGACGCTATCCCGGAAATTCAGTTTGGGGCGATGGCTGGGGTTGGGCACTCTTTAAGGTCGACTCACCTGACAAGCAGGTGGCGACGAACTACAAAATAGACTGCCTTGGCTGTCATATCCCCGCTAAGTCGACAGACTGGATCTACATACAGGGTATCCGGTTCTCAGATCAAAATGAAGAACGCTATCGCCGAAAAGCTGGAGCTCCGGCACCACACTAAACTCTGCTCACGTTCGAAAGGAAAAACTCCGTGCAACCTGGAATGATTGGTCTGGGAAGAATGGGCGCCAACATGGTGCGTAGGCTCCTCAAGGGAAACCATTGCTGTGTCGTCTTCGACAGAGCGATCGAGGCCGTCGAGGGCTTAGTTCGGGACGGAGCGACTTCCGCCGCAAACCCTCAAGATCTTGTAAAGAGACTCAAGAAGCCCAGGGCAATCTGGCTAATGGTCCCGGTAGCAACGGTGGACGAAACGATCTCCAGCCTGCTTCCTTGTCTTGAAGCCGGTGACACCATCATTGATGGTGGCAATTCCTACTACGTAGATGATCTGCGCCGGGCGAGTGAACTAGCCGCAGGCAGCATTCACTATGTAGACGTTGGGACAAATGGGGGCGTTTGGGGATTGGAGCGCGGCTATTGCTTGATGATCGGTGGGGCGGCGGATACAGTAATGCGCCTCGATCCAGTCTTCTCTTGTCCCGCCCCCGGCAAGGGTGAGATTACGCCTACACCGGCACGAGATGCGTTCGAGAGCACAGCCGAGCAGGGTTATTTGCACTGCGGTCGCAACGGAGCAGGCCACTTCGTAAAGATGGTCCACAACGGCATAGAGTACGGCCTTATGGCGGCTTATGCCGAAGGTCTAGGTGTTTTGCGGGCGGCCAACGCTGGAAGGCAAAAGGCTGTGATCAATGGAGAGACCGCACCGTTGCGCAACCCCGAGCATTATCAGTACGATTTCAATCTTAGTGATGTTCCAGAGGTATGGCGGCGCGGAAGTGTTATAGCTTCCTGGCTGCTGGATTTGACAGCGTCAGCGCTCGTCGAAGACTCGTCAGTTTCGAAGTTCGCCGGAAGAGTTTCGGATTCAGGCGAAGGCCGCTGGACGATCAAAGCCGCCATTGATGAGGGGGTGCCTGTGCCCGTTCTGTCAACAGCGCTCTACGAGCGCTTCACTTCGCGAGGCGACTTTGATTATGAGAACAGACTACTGTCGGCGATGCGATATCAGTTTGGCGGCCATGTTGAAAGCACGAGTGGGCCACCAACAACTCAAGAGAGCGGATAATGAGCGATTCCAACTCTGACGTTCGCATCTTCATCGCAAGCAGCGATCTAACCCAAAAAGGCCTTTCAGGCACTTCAGAAGACGAGTGCGGCACGCTAACTGTCACGGACGCCGATGTTGCCAACTCCGACTCCAACATCGACCGGTTTTGCGCACGAGTCCGCCGACGCACTTTTGCGACAAAAATCTACGCTATTCGGGCCGACTAAGTCGCAACCCAGTGGGCTGGTTTTCATGGAAGTGGATATGAAGTTATGGACAAGCGTTTTCTGCCCGCGAATGCAAATCGATTTGAATTAGAGCAAGACAGCCAAGTTGGCTACCTGATTATTGAGATAGACGGTCAAGATTGGATAACGCTCGGGCACACCGAAGTCCCGCAAGCATTGCGCGGCCAAGGTTTCGGTGCCAAGTTCCTGCGAATGGCTTTTGAGTACGCCGAGGCAAACCACTTAACAGTTGAACCGATTTGTCCGTTTGCTATCAGCTTTGTTGCCAAGCATCCCGAGGTTCAGCCCTTCGTCGGCAAGCGGAGTGCAACGGGACGTGGGCCGAGTGAAGTGAATTAGAGGTGCCGCTTCTGGTGAAAGCAATTCACGTCAACTATGCCAAGAAGCGGACCACACTGAGACGAGATAAACAACCGAGCTCATGAGTACTCTCCATTCTGACGCATTGGTATTGTTCGGCGCAACGGGCGATTTGGCCTACAAGAAAGTGTTTCCCTCGCTCCAAGCAATGGTGAAACGCGGCACTCTCAATGTGCCAATTATCGGAGTTGCTAAGTCCGGTTGGAGCCTTGACCAATTCCAGGCACGAGTGCTCGACAGTCTAGAACAACATGGAGGAGTTGATCCTGCGGCCTTCGGGAAACTATGCTCCCTGATACGGTACGTAGACGGCGATTATAAAGACCCTGCTACCTTCCGTGCTATCCGGCGGGAGCTCGGCTCCCATCAGGCACCGGCACACTATCTCGCAATACCTCCAGATCTGTTTGAACTGGTTGTCGAACAATTAAGGAAGTCCGACTGCACGCATGGAGCCCGCGTAATCGTCGAAAAGCCATTTGGCAAAAATCTAGTCTCCGCGCGGAAGCTTAACGCCATTTTGCTCAGAACCTTTTCTGAGGAGGCGATATTCCGTATCGATCATTACCTCGGCAAGCGGGCCGTATTTGATCTGTTGCACGCTCGTTTTGCAAATACCTTTCTGGAGCCACTCTGGAATCGCATCTATATCGATAACGTTCAGATCACGATGGCCGAAGATTTCGGTGTACAGGGGCGAGGCACCTTT
This sequence comes from Bryobacteraceae bacterium, assembly GCA_045807925.1. Lineage (GTDB taxonomy): Bacteria > Acidobacteriota > Terriglobia > Bryobacterales > Bryobacteraceae > Bog-105. Next base: position 3,826 of record JBJMGK010000071.1, read on the forward strand.
TACGATCAGACTGGTGCTATTCGTGACGTCGTGCAGAATCACCTTTTTCAACTAACCAATCTCGCGATGGAACCGCCTGTCCGGACAGATAGCGAGCCTATTCGCGACGAAAAGAGAATGCCCAGTAGATCGTAGAAAGTAGCGACTCTCAAGCGCTAAGCCTTGATAGGCTCAGAGCAATTTTTCTTAGCAGGAAAAAAGGAGAGTCGCCATGAAGAAACCGTATCAGATTGAATCGCAGCGAGCCGTGAAGCGGCTCGAGGAAATGGTCGCGGATGGAAATCCGGCAGTGCAGATGGTGCTGCCGATGGCCGAGATGGTGGGCTGGTTGCGCGAAGGCGTGGGAGAACTGATCCGTCGGGCTGG
>JBJMGK010000072.1:0-5725 GCA_045807925.1 Bryobacteraceae bacterium
CCCCCACGCCGGAAAAAAAACGCCGGCTCCCCCACAAGAGGGGCAAGCCCCCCTTGTGAATCCCCTTTTTTTCGGGGACAGACAGTTTTCTGTTGACAGAAGTGGCCTTCTCATGGAAGCCGGGCTCGGCTCACATGCCCGGCCTCGGCCAGCTCCCGGTAGCTTCGGACCGCGCCGTGTGAAAGCAGACCGTCGAGGTGAATGGCCAGCGCCATCAAACGGCTGAGGCGTGGCGTGCGGCCACAAGACGGAATCTTCTCTTCCTTCCGGCGCACGCCAGGACGAACCGGAACCGGCAAGCAGAACTCAAAGCGGTTTCCATCCTGCAGTTCGACCGAAACGCGACGGGCACCCGAATGGTAGGACACAGCACGAATGAGTTGCTCGAAGGCAAGATCAGACACGGTTCCTCTCCGCTCCAGGCGCTCTCGCAACGATTCCGCCAGATCGTCAGCGCGCACCGGCTGCTGCGGGCAGATCGGCTGCTGCTTCTTGCCAGCCCGGCACAGGTAGTACCGATGTCTTTGTCCCTGCCGAAGGGTGAAGCTTGCCGTCAGCAGAGCTCCGCATTGTGCGCACCGGACGAGACCCTTGAGGGGAGTTTCGACGCCATCGTTGCTGCGGATCTTGGCACGGCTGAGTTTGTGCTTGGCGTTGACTTCCTGCCATAAATCCCGAGACACCAGGGCCGGGTGCTCGCCGGGATAGACGACGCCTTGATGCGTAATGTCCCCGCGATACAAAACGTTGCTCACCAGAAGCCGCAGTGTGGACATGCTCAACAGCTGTCCTCCGTGCGTCCTCCGGCTTCGGCTCGTCCACTGCTTCGCAGTCCAGCCGCGCGCTCGCGCTTCTCCCAGAGCTTCGCTCATGCTGCAAGAACAGGCGCACAACGCAAAGAGGTCGCGTACCCGTTCTGCTTCCACCGCATTCACCACCAAACGTCCGCCTTCGGGAGCCACATCGTAACCGAGCACGGGAACGCCGCCGATCCACTTGCCCTTCCGCCGAGCGGCCGAGAGCTTATCGCGTGTCCGCTCCCCGATGATCTCCCGCTCAAACTGCGCAAACGAGAGCAGGATGTTCAGCGTGAGCCGGCCCATTGAACTGCCCGTGTTGAAGTCCTGTGTGACCGACACCAAGCTGACGCCACGCTTCTCAAACAAGGACAACAAACGTGTGAAGTCGAGCAGCGAACGGCTGAGCCGGTCTACTTTGTAGACCACCACGCAATCGATCCGGCGCGCTTCCACATCGGCCAGTAAGCGCGTGAGCGCAGGACGTTCCAGACTCGCTCCGCTCCAGCCGCCATCGTCGTAGAGCGTCGGCACGGCGCGCCAGCCCTCTTGCTTACGGCTCAGAATGTAAGCTTCGGAGGCCTCGCGTTGCGCCTGCAAAGTATTGAACGACTGCTCGAGTCCTTCTTCCGTCGACTTGCGCGTATAAACGGCACAGCGGAGCAAGCGCTCGCTCACGTCTGCCATTCCTTCCTGAGCCCGAAGAAGTGATAGCCGTTCCAGCGCGTCCCGGTCAGGTGCTGAGCCAGCTGGCTTAGGGAAGCGTACATCTGGTTCTGATACTCGAAGCCGGTGGCCAGGACACGCACTTCGATGTGCCTCCTGCATAGTCACGTTTGAGAACCGTTCCCACCGGCGGCAACCGGGGATCGCGAATCGGAGGAGGGCCGAGGCCGACCGATCCGTCTTCACGCCAGAACTGGCGAGGTGCGCGCAACCGCAGGGCTGCCTCCTCGGCTACTTCCTCGGCTCGCCTCCGCGCCCGCTCGCTCAGATCTCCTTCCGCTTGTGCCTCCAAGCGCCAAGCGATCCGGCGCAACAGATGCGCCTGGTTCCAAGATCTCGTCTCTTCTCCAAACAGTTCCCGATAGCGTGCTTGCAAGGCCTTGGTCTTCAGCTTGCGTAAGCCTTCGATTTCCATCGCAAGTGTTTCCTTCACCAGCTTTGCGTCCTCCCAGAGCAGTGGCTCTCCCTGTCCATGAACGCTCACACGTACCTCTCGAAGCAAGTGTTGTTCCCGGATCTCTCCACAGCACAACGATCCGCAGCGATGATGCCGATCAAGCCAGAGATCCCGCCCATCGATCCCGAGAGTCCTACAACGGCCAGCGACTCGCCACCCGATTCGGCGGAACAGATCTGCCTGATTCGACGAGCGTGTCTCTCCTCCAAATAACTCCCGATGGTGTGCTTGCAACGCCTTGGTCTTCAGCTTGCGCAAGCCTTCGATTTCCCCAACATACCGATGGTCATCCCAGCCGCTGTTCGTCGCTCAGTTCGATGGTCCGGGTGCGTCGTCGCTTGTTGTCCTCACCCCGAATCAATCGAACGGCGCTCGTCGACTTCTGTCCCGGGCGAAGCCTGTCAGGGAAACGGCGCGCCGCAGCAGCCGCTCGCTGGGCGCACCCTCGCACTCCGCTTGCAACCGCCAGGCTAAGCGCCGCAATAAGTGGGTCCGATTTGAGGACAACGAGCGAATCCCAAAGACTTCGCGAAAGCGTGCCTGCAGTCCCTTGGTGTTCCGTCCTTGCAGCTCTTTGAGCTGCGCCGCTATGTTTTCGTCCAACGCGTTCTCTCTTTTTCTCCTTCACCATGGACGCTCTGTCGGACGCCGAAGGCAAGTCCTCTCTCCGTCGTTTGCAGGAATCATCTTTTTGCACGTGAAGGAGGCGCATCGGACTGCCTCCGGGGGAGGAGCGGAAAGGTTCCGAGTATGTCATCCCGCTGCCGTTCTGTCTCTTCGGCCCCGAGTCGACCGGCACGAGCCTCTAACACCTTGGCGAGCTTCTCAGCATCATCCGGCGTAATCTGTCCTTGCGCTACACTCGCAACCAGCTGCTCCATCGCTTTCCCCACTCCGACGGCGTTCAGAACAGCGGGCAGAGGCAGTTGCACCAGATTGTTCTTGAGCGGCGGCAACAAACGCTCCATGCAGAGCCGCATCGCCGTGTTGTCACCCTGCAGCGCTGAAACAACGCACTTCGACACGAGCGCTTCGGCATGCGTTCCGAGCAGCTCCTGTAAAGCCAGTGTGCTTTTGTTCCGGCTTCCGCGCGGGCGGCCCCGCCCGAACTGGTTGCCCCTCGCAAAGGGACGTCCTCTCGCTTCGCTCATGCCGCCCGTGCGCCCGTTCTTTTGCCGGCAGCTTCGTGGAAGCTTTGTCCCGAACCTTCGAGCCGCGCCTCCCGGCCCGTGAACTCCTGCCAGCGCTGAACCATCACGTCCACATAGAGCGGTTCGAGTTCCAGGATGCGCGCTCGCCGACCTTTCTTGTGGCAGGCAATCAACGTCGATTCCGCTCCGCCGAAAGGATCTAGAATCAGGTCGTCCGCCCGGCTGCTGTTCGCGAGTGCCTGTTCAATCAGCGCCACGGGCTTCATGGTCGGATGCAAATCGTTGACCTTCGGTTTGGGGAAGAACCACACATCTCCCTGGTTCCGTGCGCCGCACCAGAAGCGTTCCGCTCCCTCGCGCCAACCGTAGAGAATCGGTTCGTACTGTCTCTGATAATCGGAACGGCCCAGCGTGAAGTGGTTCTTCGACCAGATCAGAAGCGTCGAGAAGTGGCCGCCGGCTTCCGTGAAGGCCTGGTACAAGGTATGCAACTCGGACGAAGACATGCACAGGTAGATGGCTCCGCTCGTGAAGCTCACTAGATTCCGGCAAGCCTTTTCGAGAAACGCTGCAAAGTCGGAACCGAGATCGTCGTTGGCAATCGGACGGCGCGCGCGGCGGCGGCTGCACGCTCCGTGCGCGGCACCATAGTTCACGTTGTAGGGCGGATCGGTAAAGCTCATGGCGGCCTGCTCGCCTCGCATGAGCAGTTCCATGTTTTCCCGTACCATCGCATCGCCGCAGACTACACGATGTTGATCCAAGTGCCAGGCCTCGCCCGGTTGCGAGATGCCCATCGCAGCCGCGGGAGGAACGGCGTCCTCCGGCGTTCGTCCCTGCGCGAGTTCGGGCGAAGCTAACAAGCGCGTCAGTTCCTCTTGGCTGAACCCCAGCAGATCGAGCGATAGCGCTTCGTCGACCAGCTTTTGCAGTTCGAGGCGCAACAACTCCTCATCCCAGCTAGCGTTCAAGGCCAGCTGATTGTCGCAAAGGCGATAGGCGCGCTGCTGCGCTTCCGATAGGTGATCGAGCACGATCACAGGCACATGTTCGAGCTGGGCCGCCTGGGCTGCTCGATAGCGAGCGGCTCCGACGATGATCCCTCCTTGCGGATTCACCAGGATCGGATTATTGAATCCGAACTCCCCAATGCTGCGGGCGATCTGCTGGATCTGCGACTCGGAATGCTGGCGCGCGTTGCGCTCGTACGGTTTCAATCGGTGTAACGGCCAGTGCTCTACTCGGCTCGATAACACCGGCGATAAGTTGAAAGATTTCATGAAAGTTTTTCTGAGAAAGTGCCGATCCTCTGTCAGTCTTCGCGGGGTGTCGCCACGCTCTGAACGGGCGCACCCCACCGGACAAGTCGAACTGCGTTGTTTCTCGACCCAAACCATACCGTTACGAACAAATGCCGAAGCGATGAAACGACCAGTGAACTTGTTGATTCGAAAGGCCGAAAGGTTTTTTAATCTTTCTGTGATTGGCTTGTAAAACTGTCGTATGCGGTTCCGGGAAGCGTCCGCTGACGGGTGTGGAGCAGCCTTAAACTGGACCAGGTTCTTGGCCGCTCTGCGGGACCAAAAACGCTAGGAATGGTACTCGGACGAATAGAAAACGCGACAAATCTCGCGTTAAATTTCTTCCCGTTCTCCCAGCCCATCGCGGCATTGGATTCCGGATCTGTCTCTGTTTTCTGATGCTTAGGATGGATGAACAGCCGATCGACCCGAAAAGCGCCGCCTTCAAACTGCGTTATTTTGCGTTATTTTGACGCTACGCCGTTCTCTCAGAGAGTGAGAGCCCCTTTCTTTCGGGGAGCCAATTCACTTTTCGAACTTCGCTCCTCAGAAACGTGCGAAGACAAGGCGAAAGTCGTCGCAAGTTTTAGCGCTTGGCGACGTCCCGTCAGGGTCGTCCGACGCTCTCCGGTAAACAGTCATGCTTCCGCATCTGATCATGGTCGCGCAGCAAGTCATGATTCGTTTTCTGCATGAATCACAGGGGCGTAACCCTGACCGGAACGAAATTTCACATAGAGGAACTTCCCAGCCAGGCAGAAGACGGTCTCGAGATCAGCTACGAATCGAGTGACGGGTAATTCGGACACAACTCCGCTCATGCTGCGACAATGAATCGCAATGGCGGATGAAGATCTGAAAGCTGAGCTGGAACGGCTCAAGGCCGAGAATGAAACGCTCAAGAAGCGGCGATCAAGCGCTGTGTCGATGAAAGTGAGCGAAAAAGGGGCGGTTTCCGTCTACGGGTTGGGTAGATTTCCTGTCACTCTCTACCAGGAGCAGTGGAACAAGCTCCTCTCGATGGCGGACGAAATCAAACAGTTCATTGCTGACAATCAAGACAAGTTGAAAGTCAAAGAAGGCTGACTTCGCGAGACAACGATGTGCTTTTCGATGCCGGCAGGATACGTCGAAAATCGGTGAGCCTCTAATACTACTGTGTTATAAACAGAGCAAATTTGTGTAAGATTGTTTTGTGGGCAAACACTCCGCGCCAGGCCCACAGGAGAAACGCTTTGCGGCATATATGGATGGCCTGGCGCAAGCCGCGGGGCACGCTGATCGGGCAACGCC
>JBJMGK010000073.1:0-15420 GCA_045807925.1 Bryobacteraceae bacterium
GCTGAACCGCGCCAGCAGTTTCATTCTCCGGTCGGTTTCCCGTAGCAGCAGCGCGCCGCTATCGGAAGTCATCGTTCCACCGCTAAACTCCGCCACCACTTCACGCCTGCCGTGGTGAGCGAAGGGCAATCGGGATTGGGTACACTCTGTCATAGCGAAAGCCGTCTCCTCCTGGGCTGAAACATCTTGTGGCAAATATGTTTATGCCAGAGAAGACGGCTTTTTGCCAGACCCTGTGTGAGAATTCCGGGCTAATACGGCATAGAGGTGTCACGGCGGTGTGCCATCTCATTCTTCATACCCGCAAGCCCAAGCCCGCTGTTTTGCGAGACGAACCCAACGGAAGATCTCTTTAGAACGAACTTCGGTTCGGTTCGTATTTTGTTCCGGAGTCTATTCGGCAGGCCGAATGTACCGAAGTAGATGGAGCAGTAGGAAACTGATGCCGATAGCCGCGACGGCTGTGCCAAAGCTATTTAGATAGCGCTCCATGAGCCGGCTGCCAAACAGCATCGTTGCCCAGACGATACTAGGCACCCAAAGCGCAATGGCAGGGAGCAGACTGAGCACAAACTCCCACGAGGACATTTTGAGCAAACCGGCGCTGAAATAAGTGGCCACGCGCAGCCCTGGTGTGAAACGGCTGATGAAGACAGCAGCCGCACCGCGCCGCACGATCCAGGCCTGGCCGCTTCTGAGTTTTTCGGGAGCGATCCGCCGATAAATCCATTTTGATTTAAGACTGCCGCGACCAAGGAAGAATGCGCGAGGAGGTCACCGGCAAAAATCCCCAGGAAGCATCCCAGGGATCCCTCGACAAAGGTTAACCGTCCCTGGGCAACAAAGAGACCAGCCGAGATACAAGCCAGATCCTCGCTGGCGAACGTTGCAAGAAACAAAAGTCCCATCTGAGGAATGAATCTGTCCGCAAGCCCGGCTTATTCCAACAGAAAAGTTTTACAAACCGGAAGAGTTCGGCACCCAGGTGTCATTTATGGTCGACACGCTCGTGAGAGACGACATGAAATCAAAACTCTGACTGGAGAGAAATCATGACGATCATCCCAATGCGCGCGGGCCGGCTGCTTCATACCGGCGCAGTCGCGCTCCTGTTTACCTTGACAACCTTGGCGTACGCTGCGGATCAGCATACCCAAACCGCTACCGTCTTGGCAACGTGCTGCGGAGAGCTGGGTCAGGCTCGGTGAGAGGGGGACGGTGGTCTGGATCGCTTGCCTCACCTATTGGATCCTGTTTGTCTCGAGTAGCGACGAAAGAACCCAGACTTAGAACTGCGGAGAACGATCCCGAAATACCAGTCTCACGAGCTCTCAACGCTCCGTGTCCATCCTTGTTCAACCCGTCTATCCGTGATCGGCTATCGTAAACGATGACGCTGATTCGAATGCAAGTTCCGCCTACAATTAACTCCGAAGCGATGCGCCACGACCTGGTTTCCGGCATCAGTGGCGAGGTGCGCTTCGACGCTCTTTCGCGGGCGCTTTACTCTACCGACGCGAGCGTGTATCAGATCTCTCCGCTGGGTGTTGTACTTCCGAAGAGCCGGGCAGACATTCTGCACACCCTGGACGTTTGCCGCCGTTATGGCTGTCCCATCACCATGCGTGGAGGCGGTACCTCGCAGGCCGGACAGTCCATCGGCTCAGGGATTCAAATCGATACTTCCAAGTACTACAACCGCATCTTGGAGCTGAATCCAGAAGAGCGCTGGGCGCGCGTGGAACCTGGTATTGTGCTGGACGAGCTAAATGCACGTGTTCAGCCACTCGGTCTCCGCTTCGCTCCAGATATCTCTACCGCCAGCCGCGCCACCATCGGCGGCATGGTGGCAAACAATTCGAGCGGAGCGCGCAGCGTGCTCTATGGGAAAACGATCGATCACGTCCTTGAACTTACGGTTCTTTTGTCGGATGGGAGTGTTGTTGAGCTTAGGGACGTACCAAGAGGTGAGTGCCCAAGCGGTGTAACATTAGAGGCCGCCTGTTACCGGACGGTCCTTGAACTGGCATCTACGCATGCGGCCGAGATTGAACGCCGGTTTCCGAAGATTTTACGCCGTGTGAGCGGCTACAATCTGGACGAGTTCACGGATAGCTCGAAAGCAGTGAATCTTGCCAAACTCATCGTGGGCTCCGAGGGAACACTGGGAATCATCCTGGATATGAAGCTGCGGCTCGTTCCCTTGCCCAAGGCCAAAGCGATCATGGTCATCATGTTCAGCGATCTCCTCGAAGCGCTGGAAGCCGCACCGCTCATTCTCCGCCACCACCCTTCGGCCATCGAGATCATGGACAAGTCCATTCTCGACCATGCCCGCGACAACCCCACACTCCAGCGAATCCGCCATAAGTATCTGGAGGGCGATCCGGCCGCGACGTTGTGCGTCGAATTCTACGCTGATGACAAACAGCAGTTGCCGGCCAAGCTCTCCGGCCTCGAGCAGGACCTTCGGGCACACAGCCTTGGTTACGCCTACCGGCCGGAATCCGAACTCGGCGGACAGGCCCAAATGTGGAGTTTGCGGGAAGCGGCTCTTGGGCTATCGACGGCGATGAAGGGAGACGCCAAATCCATTTCTTTTGTCGAAGACACGGCTGTTGCTCCGGAAAAGCTTCGGGATTATATCGAGCGGTTTCAGGCGATCATCCGGAAACACGGGACCACCGCGGGGATCTACGCCCACGCTTCCGTCGGATGTCTTCACGTCAGGCCCGTGATCAACCTCAAAACTGAAGCAGGCGTTCGAAGCTTCCAGCAGATCGCGCAGGAGGTCGCCGACCTCGTACTCGAGTTCGGTGGCACAATATCGGGCGAACACGGCGATGGCTTAGTACGCAGTCCTTTCCTGCGGCAAATGTTTGGCGAGGAACTGTACGGCGCTTTCCGCACGATCAAGCAAACATTCGACCCGCTGGGCATTTTCAATCCGGGCAAGATCATTGGCGCACCAGCGATAACGTCCAATCTGCGTTTCAAGGCCGACACCAAAACTCCGGAGACGCTCACCTGGTTCGACTACTCGGAATACGGCGGAATGGGTGGCGCTGTCGAAATGTGTAGTGGAGTCGGCGCTTGTCGAAAACGGCTCAGCGGCACCATGTGTCCTTCCTACATGGTTACGAACGAAGAAATTCATTCGACCAGGGGTCGGGCGAACGCATTGCGGCTCGCCATGAATGGAGAATTGGAAGGCGCTGACCTGAGCGAGGAGCAGGTCTACGAAGCACTTGACCTCTGTTTAGAGTGCCGCGCTTGTAAAACCGAGTGTCCGGCCGGTGTCGACATGGCCTCACTGAAAAGTGAATTTCTCTCCAAGTATTGGGGAAGTCATGGCATTCCACATCGCGCTCGCGTGCTTGCCAACGTCGAAAAACTCGCTAAATGGGGGAGCCGCTTCGCTCCGTTGTCGAACTTGATCGCCTCGAGCGCACCAATTCGCCGAATAAGCGAAAGGCTGGTGGATATTGATCGCCGAAGGTCGCTTCCCCGATGGAGACGAAACACATTCGCGCGCTGGGTTGAGAGGAACAAACGCAAACCCTGCCCGTCCGGAACTCCGGTCGTGCTGTTCAATGACACGTTCATGAACTATTACAATCCCGAGATTGGAATAGCAGCGTTGGAAGTGTTGGAAAAGGGTGGGTGTGGGGTCACGGTGGCCCATCCGGGTTGTTGCGGCCGACCTTTCATCTCGCAAGGATTGCTGGCCCAGGCCAAAGCTCACGCGGCGAAAGTAGTCGAGGGGCTACTCCCCGCGGCCGAGAAGGGCATGAAAATCCTCGTCTGCGAACCGAGTTGCTTGTCGGCGATAAAAGAAGACGCGCCGGCTCTCTTGCGATCTGAGGCACAGGAACAAGCACGGACGGTCGCTGCCGCCTGTCAGACTTTCGAAGAATACGCGGCAGGGCTTGCTCTGCGCTTTCAGCCCGTCGCGGGACGAATCCTGGTGCATGGACACTGCCATCAGAAATCGATGGGACTGCTTCCAGCGGCAATCGGCCTGCTCTCGCGTATCCCTTCCTCGGGCGTCGTGGATCTTGATGCGGGCTGCTGCGGAATGGCCGGCTCTTTCGGCTATCGCAAGCGGCACTATGATGTCTCACATGCAATTGCCAGCAGACGATTGCTTCCGGCGGTACAATCGATGAACCCTGGCGACGTTCTCGTGGCTCCGGGAGTATCCTGCCGGCATCAGATTCAGGATTTCGGCCAGGCTGCGGCCGTTCATCCGGCCGTTCTAGTTCGACGTCTGGTGCAATAAACTCGGCATAACAAAACAAAATGGCCTATCGAGCTGGCAGACACTTCCTTCAGATCCCAGGGCCCACAAACGTTCCCGATCGCATTTTGCGAGCGATTGATCGTCCAACGATCGACCACCGTAGTGCCGAATTCAGCAATCTCGGCAAGGAGTGTCTGAAAGGACTTCAATCGGTTTTTCAGACTGCGAGTCCGGTCATCATTTATCCCTCATCAGCCACCGGCGCTTGGGAAGCGGCCCTGGTGAATACGCTCAGTGCCGGGGATCGGGTGTTGGCATTCGAAACGGGTCAGTTCGCCACGCTCTGGACCAAAATGGCATCGAATCTAGGTCTGCAAGTCGATATGACGCCGGGCGATTGGCGTCACGGAGTGGATGCTGCGCAGGTTGAGGAGAAACTCGCGGCGGATCGGAACCACGAAATCAAGACCCTCATGGTGGTCCATAATGAGACCTCCACGGGAGTGACAACCGACATTCCTACCATACGCCGGGCCATTGATGACGCGAAGCATCCCGCACTCTTGATGGTGGACACTGTCTCCTCTCTGGGATCCATCGACTATCGTCACGATGAATGGCGGGTGGATGTCACGATCGCAGGATCGCAAAAAGGCCTGATGCTACCGCCAGGTCTCGCCTTCAACGCTGTCGGGCCCCGGGCGATCGAAGCGGGCAAGCGGAGCAATCTGCCCAAGAGCTACTGGCGCTGGACGGAGATGCTGGAGAACAACGTGAGCGGATTCTTCCCTTATACTCCGGCCACCAATCTTTTGTACGGCTTGCGCGAGGCGATTGCGATGTTAACGGAAGAAGGTCTGCCAAACGTCTTCGCGCGGCACGCACGCCTGGCCGAAGCAACACGCCAAGCGGCTCGCGCTTGGGGACTGGAGATGGTTGCTGTCCGCCCGCACGAATTCAGCAACGTCCTCACGGCCTTGTTTGTGCCGGACGGTTTCGATGAGAGATCTTTACGAACTCTGATCCTGGGGAGATTCAACATGTCGCTCGGCGCGGGCCTGGGCAAGCTAGCCGGTCGCGCCTTCCGCATAGGTCATCTGGGTGATTTCAATGAGCTGATGTTGATCGGCACATTGGCCGGCGTCGAAATGGGGCTCGAAATGGCTGGCATTCCACATGGCCGGGGCGGGACGTGTGCTGCCCTTCAATATTTAAACGAGCAGATTGCATGACCGCTCCTGGACCTTGGTCAGCGGTCCACTGGCGTAGCCGATGGCCCCAACTCACTTTTGCTGTCCTCTCGACAGTGATGCTCGCAAACATGCAGTATGGATGGACTTTGTTTGTCAACCCAATGCATGATGCGAACGGTTGGAGTCGCGCGGGCATCCAAGTCGCGTTCACGATCATGATCTTTGTAAACACCTGGCTCTCGCCTCTGGAAGGGTGGCTCGTCGATCGATATGGTCCGCGACCTGTGGTCATGGCGGGCGCCGCCTTTGCGGCAATTTCCTGGGTGATCAATTCGGAAGCGCACTCTCTATCCGTTCTGTATCTCTCGGCTATCGTCGGAGGTCTGGCTATCGGGTGCGTCTTTGGGACGTGCATGGGAACTGCCTTGAAGTGGTTCCCTGATAGGCGTGGATTGGCGGCAGGCATGATCGCGGCGGGGTATGGACTTGGCGCTGCGCTTACGGCGGCACCATTGGCTCTGATGATTCAGCAGAGCGGGTATCGACATGCCTTCCGGTTTTTTGGTCTTCTCCAGGGAGCGAGCATTGTTTTGTTCGCGATGATGCTTGTGAAACCAGTGAGGTCAACTGAAGCGGTTGTTTCCCGGAAGCGCATTTATCAGGGTGCAGAGCTGACGCCATCACAAACGCTTCGCACGAGGGTGTTCTGGCTCATCTATCTGATCTATCTGCTCATTGCATTCGGTGGGATGATCATTACCGCTCAACTCGGCCCGATCGCTCGCGATTTCGGAGTTGAGGCGCGAACCGTCACGATCCTGGGTTTCTCCACACCAGTGCTCGCTTTGGCGGTGTCGCTTGATAATTTCGCAAATGGCATCACGCGTCCGGTTTGCGGGTTCCTGTCCGACATTCTAGGGCGCGAAAATATGATGCTCCTTATCTTTTCACTCGAATCTCTCGCACTCTTTGGTGCTGCCATATTCGGACGTAATCCCTACGGATTTGTACTCTTCATGGCTCTCGTGTTTTTGTTCTGGGGCGAGATATTTGTTGTGTTCCCAGCCGTTTGTGGAGATAGTTTTGGCATCAGGCATGCCACGGCCAACAACGGCTTGCTCTACACCGCGAAAGGGACGGCCGCTTTAACGGTCCCACTGGCGAATCTGTTGACCGGAGTAACTGGCACGTGGAGCAGCGTATTGTTTGCGGCTGCGTTTTGCAGTCTTCTGGCGGGCGTGCTCGCGAAATTCGCGCTCGTTGCTATGCGAAAGCGCCTGCTGCTGGAATACTGCCCGGCTGAAGTCGCTGTTGCTTCCGGAAGGTCGTGATGAATTCTGCCACATCAACTCGGAGGCGATCTGCTGATTGAGCCATGACACCGGAAAGGCGTAGCGGACATTAGATGCCGCGAAACGAAGCCTGGATCTGAACGTTCCGGCTTTGGCGAATTCGCAGAGTATCTTACAATGTTCGTGGTGTCTCGGGTTGCGATAGTTGGTGCCGGCAATCTAGGTTCATTTCTCGCCTCGGCTCTGTCTTGCGCGGGCCACGAAGTCTTTTTTTGTGTACGCCGTCTGCCCTCGCCTGTGCAGGTTGAGGGCTGTCCCGTTCTGAAAGTGCGGTTCTTTTTGCGCGATCCGCCGGAAGCCGACATTGTCCTCCTGACGGTGAAAGTCTATGACACCCCTTGTGCCTTGAGTTGGCTCGCCCCATTGACGAATGGACGCCAGCCTACTGCTGTTGTGCAGAACGGGATTCACCATCTCACGCGTGTCGCGCCATTCCCGGCCATTCCGGTGCTCTCTCTGGTCTACATCGAAAGACAAGGAGGTGTTTACCGTGCCTTTATGCCTCCCCCTGCGCACTTCAGCGTACCGGCGGGTGCCGCCTCAGAGCCCTTCGTACATCTGTTCGACAAGACCTCTATTCAAATCCGCCAGGAACCGGATTTTCATACTTCGGCCTGGCTCAAAATGCTTCAGAACTGCGTCTCAAATCCTCTCACAGCTCTTGCTGGTCGTGGCTTGGAAATTCTCGCTGAACCCGCCTATCGTAAGTGGGCCAAAGATATTGTCAATGAAACTCTTCCCATCGCGCAGGCCGATGGAGCAGAAATCTCCTGTGATGAAGCCCAAACCATTCTTGAACTGCTCGTGTCGTACCCCCGCGGCACACGTACGTCCATGCTTCAGGACCGCGAGAAGGGTAAGCAGCTCGAAGTCGAAGCCCTGAATGGGATGATCGTAGAACTTGGCCGTCGCTATAAGCTTCCGACACCTGTTAACCAGGAACTTGTCAATTTATTGCAACTTCCTCGCTTGTGAAATGGATCGTCCTTTCCTAGCCTAGACTAGCAGGATGCTGAAAAAGGGTTCTGAGAGGCTTCCATAAAGTCAGATCAGGGTATCTCCAATGTATACCCAAGCTCAAACGATCGCGTATACAACGTTTCTGCAAGAAGTTGTTTTTGGTGTAACCGACTAACCTGGGTCGAAAACCCCTTTTTCAGCATCCTGCTAGCCTAGAAAGGATCCATCGTCATCAGCAGAGGCATCTATCTCTTTGCGGAGACATAGCGCAAATGGTAAGTTCCCGTCGAATGCTGCCTTCAGCGGAGAGATATCTGAAGCAGGTTGAAGCGCTGCGGCTATCACGCGCCCAGTTCGACCTCCTCACTCATAGGCCGGTGCTCGCCGCCGTGTTCCAGCCAAGCCGCGCAATCCGGCGTTAACTCCCGTTCGACAGCTGAGCGGCATTGCTCGACCTCCGCTTCCGTCACGACGTCGCTCCAGCGACCATTCGTCCCCTTGTTCATGAACGTAGCCCCACCTCCTCGCCAAAGATGATCCGCCCCGGGCATGATCGAACTGAAGTTCTCTTTCATGCCGCTCAAGGAAACCGAGCAGATCCGTGTAGTGCACCATTACGTCGTGGGAACGTGCTTATGTCGAACGGGTCATCGGAACCATTCGCCGCGAGTGCTTAGACCATTTCATTGTGTTCCATGAGCGAAGCTTGTACCGGCATCTTCGAGATCTCGTTGCATACTATCATCGGACCGGACCCATTTAGCAGGATGCTGAAAAAGGGTTCTGAGAGGCTTCCATAAAGTCAGATCAGGGGATCTCCAATGTATACCCAAGCTCAAACGATCGCGTATACAACGTTTCTGCAAGAAGTTGTTTTTGGTGTAACCGACTAACCTGGGTCGAAAACCCCTTTTTCAGCATCCTGTTAGGACTGCAGAAGGACACACCGGAGTCTCGGCCCGCACAGTCCACAGAGGCCGGGCTTGTCATTTCGATTCCGGAGGTCGGCGCACTCCATCATCGTGAGGAACGGTGCGCCGTCTAAGTCTCATCCCTGTTTCACTCTTCACTTCGCTCCGTAGTCATTAGACAAAGCTGTTGAATCGGCCTGCATTCTGAGATGATTTTGATCTCAGAATGCCATCTTCCCGAATGACCGGCGCCCTCGCCTGTACGCATTAACGTCACAACCGTCACCACATCTAAAGGGAACGCGCCCCGCTCTCTCTTGATCGAGTCGCAGACCGAGTTTGCGACAACGACAAGCCTCCCAACGGGAGCCGATCGTACAACCCTCGGAAAAAAGCACGGATTCGGTCTTCGAGTGGCATTGAATGCGCCTGGACAGGAGTTTAGGAGCGATTTATGGCCCAGATAAAAGACAGCGACAGCACAAAGGAGAAGACTATCCAGGCCTCGCGGCTCCCTTGATGCAGCCGTTTGGAGCCCCAGCAGCATCTGTACGGCCATCGACAGCCACCGGATTCATTTGCAGTTCGGCGGCGGAGACAGTCCTTTGTTCCCGCCGGTATTGAGCTGGAGGTAAACCGAACTCGCGCTTAAACGCGCGATTGAAGGCTGACTCGGACTCGTACCCAACATCCGACGCAATTTCTACCACGCCCTTCGAAGTGTGGACCAGCGAATACGCAGCTAACTGGAGCCGCCAACGAGTCAGGTAGGTCATCGGCGGCTCCGACAGGTAACGAATGAAGCGCTCAGCCAACGCAGAACGCGACAGGCCAACCTGATCGGCCAGATCCGCAATGGTCCAAGGATAAGCAACCTTACGATGCAGTAATCCGAGGCTTCTCCCCACGATTGGGTCACGGGCGCCTGCGAGCCATCCAGTCTGGTGTTCAGGCAGACTTGCCACGTATCGGCGCAAAGTGTCGACGAAAAGAGCCTCGGAAAGCTTCGCCAACATCGCATCGCTGCCGACTCGGCCAGACGCCGCTTCCTCAACCAGATGCAAAATAGAGCTCTCAAGCCATTGGCCGGATCGATCTGTCCTGACATTGACTTTGAAGGCAGAAGGCAGTCCGTTGAGGATGGGACGGCAAAGGTGTGGATCGCAAGCCATAAACCCGCACACAAATCGCGCGGTTTCGCCTCCACCTCCTAGTCTCAGAGGAGTCAGATCGTGATTTGTCAGCTTTTGCATGATCTCGGAGCTAAATTCTGACTGTGCGGGTCCTACAGTACTCCTGATAACGTGCGGATCCCCATGCGGAAAAATGACCACGTCACCGGGTTCGAGCGCGATCCCCGGTCCATCCCCCATTTGCGCAATGGCACAACCTTCCGTTAAGAGGTGATAGATCACCACATGAGGCGCTCCCGGGGCTAGAGTGCACGCCAGCGTTTGCGAAGCCGGCGAGGCGAACCCCCAAGGATCTGAGAACTCCGCGTTGAAGAAGACGGCTCCGTTCAGTTTGACGCCGCTCAAGATTTCGGAAAATGCGTCCACTGGGTCCTCTGGACTATCAGCAAACTTTGCCGGAGGCCCGGCAAGTCAATCTATCGGCTTTGGAGCTTTGGGCAAGAACTGGCGACGCTGGGGCATGGTTCATTCGCCAGCAGTTCTCCACAATTGTAGCGTGCCCGAACGAAACAACCCAAACGAGAGTGATCATGAATCCGAATAAAGCATTGTGGGAAAAAGGCGATTTTACGGCGATTGCCGGCTTCATGCGCGAATCTGGAGAAGTAGTCGTCAGATCGCTCGGCATAGTACCCCCCCTCTGGGCTCTCGACCTCGGCTGCGGAGATGGCACCACCGCTGTTCCGCTCGCCCGAATGGGAGCTGACGTTACGGGAATCGACATTGCCAGGAATCTTGTTGAAGCCGGAAACAGGCGAGCGAACCAGGCGGGCCTCCCGCGGCTGAAGTTTCAAGAAGGCGATGCATGCAAATTGCAAGGGGTCGACGACCATTCGTTTGATTTGACAGTCTCGGTGTTCGGCGCCATGTTTGCGCCCAAGCCTCACGATGTCGCTAAGGAAATGGTCCGCGTTACCAAACCAGGCGGCCGCATCGTCATGGGCAATTGGATTCCAAACGATCCAACATTCGTTTCGCAGCTCCTTAAGATCAGCTCTGCGTTTACGCCCCCACCTCCAGAAGGCTTCGTGAATCCGATGACCTGGGGTGTTGAGAGTCACATCATCGAGCGTTTTGGTCAGGCTGGAGTACCCAAGGAGCAAATATCGATGATCAAGGACACGTATTACTTTGCGTCGCCCGATAAAAGTCCAGCCCAGTTCATCGAATTATTCGAAGCCTTCTATGGCCCAACCATGAACGCTGTCGAAGCGGCTCAGGCAAACGGGAAAGCGGACGCGCTGCACAACCAACTTCTGGAACTGGCCAAAGCGCACAACAAGACCAAGGACGTTGGACTCTTAATTCCTGCCACGTTCATGCGAGTCACGGTTTCGCTTTAAGAAACAACCACTCCATTTTCAAGAAAGGTACGAAAAAGAAAGGTACGAATATGAATAACCGATCTGAACCCCTGGCCGCACGTCTGTATGCGGGCGCAGAAGTACTCGGTGCGTTTATGGCGACCGTTACTGCGGCACAGCTACCACCATCTCGCTCGGATCCGAGCGGCGCTTAGCCGTTAGCAGGTCGCGGATTTGCATATGGAAGCACCTAAGCGTTTCAGGTTGATGTGCGTTGTCGCTCACCCGGACGATGAGTCGCTGGGCATGGGCGGAGCTTTGGCTAAGTACGTGGCCGAAGGGGTCGAGACCTACGTCGTCACGGCTACGAAAGGCGAGCGTGGCCGTTCCGGAAGCAAAGAACCGCTCACAGCGGAAGCCGTTGGTCACCTGCGTGAAGCCGAACTGCGTGCAGCCGCCTCCGTGCTAGGTGTGCGTGAAGTGAACCTGCTCGGATATCGCGACGGAGAGTTGGATCGGGCGAACCCAACCGAAGCAATCGGCAAGATCGTGGCTGAGCTTCGACGCGTGAAGCCCCAGGTGGTTTTAACGTTTGCTCCCGATGGAGCGTACGGTCATCCGGATCATATCGCAATCTGCCAGTTCACTACTGCGGCGGTAATCTGTGCGGCGGACGGGAACTACCAGGATCCGAAATACACCACGTCCCACCGTGTTTCCAAGCTCTATTACCTGGCGTGGGGCGCGGAGAAATGGGCGGCTTACCAAGCCGCGTTACGGAAGCTGGTCGTCATGGTTGATGGTGTGGAGCGGCAGGCGACACCCTGGCCTGATTGGGCGGTAACCACCCGAATCGAAACAAGTACATTCGTGGCTCAGGTGTGGCGCGCTATCAGTTGCCACCAAAGCCAAATGGCAATTTACCGGCAACTTTCGGATCTCTCCGAAGAGCATCATCGGTCCCTTTGGGGATCGCAGGAGTTCTACCGTGCCACGAGTCTGGTCAATGGCGGCCGCCGGCTCGAATCCGACCTGTTCGAGGGACTGCGCGAAACGGGTGACATATGAAACAGAACGATACCGAGCATTGGGACACACTCCGTTTACGGAATGCGGCGCTCGACATGGATGGGGCGAGTTTTCGCCAAATCGGCCACCGGCTGGTGGAGCAAATTGGGGATTTCCTAGAAGCGTTGCCTAACGGTCCAGTGACGCGCGCTGAATCGCCGGCGGCCGTGCGAAGCCTATTGGAGGCTGGACGAGGGATTCCCGAGTCTGGCGCTGATACCAGTGAACTGGTCAGGGACACCGCAGACTTACTCTTCGCACATTCCCTGTTCAATGGCCATCCACGCTTTTTCGGATACATCACATCCAGCGCCGCACCAATCGGGATGCTTGCGGATTTTCTTGCGGCCGCAGTGAATGCGAATGTCGGGGCCTGGAAGCTCGCTCCCCTCGCCACGGAGATCGAAGCCCAAACGGTTCATTGGATAGCTGAGTTCATCGGCTACCCAGCGGATTGCGGGGGGCTGCTCGTGAGTGGTGGTAACATGGCCAACTTTGTTGGTCTCCTCGCGGCGCGAACGGCGATGGCCGCTTGGGACGTCCGCAAGACCGGTCTCACAGGCGATGAATCGAAGGGACTGTGCTGCTACGCCTCGAAGGAAACACACACCTGGATTCAGAAGGCTGCAGATATGTTGGGCTTCGGAACCGATTCCATTCGGTGGATCCCGACGGACGATAAGCAGCGCATGGACGTGTCCGCTCTTGAAAGGCGGATTCGTGAGGATCGCGAACGAGGCATCCAGCCCTTCGCGGTGGTCGGAACGGCGGGTTCAGTGAGCACCGGCGCTGTGGACGCATTGCCTGAAATCGCTGCGCTGTGCCGAGATCAGAAACTATGGTTTCACGTGGATGGCGCTTATGGCGGATTCGCGGCGATGGTTCCCGAGGCGCCCGATGATCTTCGCGGGCTGGCTGTAGCGGACTCGATTGCTGTCGATCCCCACAAGTGGCTCTATGCCCCACTCGAAGCTGGCTGCGCGCTGGTTCGCAATCCACGCGATTTACTCAACGCCTTTTCCTATCAGCCGCCGTACTACAACTTCAACGATGAGGCGACCAACTACTTCGACTTCGGACCGCAGAACTCGCGTGGGTTCCGCGCACTGAAAGTGTGGCTGGCGCTACGGCAGGCCGGCCGCGCAGGTTACCTGAGAATGATTGCCGATGATATGCGTCTGGCACGGCATCTCCACAGCATCCTCGGGGTCCATCCGGAGTTCGAAGTGTTCACCCAGAATCTGAGCATCACGACATTCCGCTATGTTCCGGAAAATTTACGTTCAGGTGTCGGAACGGAAGACGTGGAGTCGACGCTGAATCGCATAAATCAGGAACTGCTGAACAAGTTAGACGAGAGCGGCGAGGCATTTCTGTCAAACGCGATCATCGACGGCAGGTATGCTCTGAGAGTTTGCATCGTCAACTTTCGCACTTCGCTTCGCGATATCGAGGCTATCCCGGAACTAGTGGCCCGCCTCGGAAGACAGTGCGCACCCTCGCATTTATGGGAACAGTTGCATGAGTAGGAAGTTGCTGATATTCGCTATGACAGCCACTGCATATAGCAAAGATGCATTGTCTCTACGAGATGCCGTGCGTCAGGCTATGGCCCGGAGTAAAGTCATCGAGGCCGCGGGTGCATCAAACGACGCAGCGCTGGCTCACATCACGCAAGCCAGAAGCGGCTTACTGCCTAAAGTAAACTTCGCCGAATCGTGGACGCGAAGCGACAATCCAGTGTTTGTCTTCTCTTCGCTTCTCACACAGCAGCAGTTCAGTGATTCAAACTTTGGCCTCGCGAGCTTGAACCACCCTGATTTCCTCAATAATTTCCAATCGCTCGTCACCGTGGACCAACCACTTTATGACGCGGGAAAAACGAAGCGTGCGGTGCGGACGGCGGAATTGGGCAAAGACTTGTCGCAGGAGGAGGCTCGCCGAACACAAATGGAGGTCATCTCGCAGGTAGTTCGGCACTACTCCGACACCCAACTCGGAGCGGAGCAGGTCAAGGTTGCGACTCAGGCGATGCGATCCGCCGAAGCCGATTTGGAGAGGGCCGAAACTCGCCGTTCTAACGGAATGGCCACTGACGCAGATGTCCTCTCCATTCGCGTGCACATCGCCGCGATTCACGAAGAGCAGATTCGTCGGAATGCCGGCCTCGAAGTCTCTCGGGCGGCGATGAACGATGCGATCGGATTGCCCCTCGATACGGACCATGCACTCACGACTCCGCTCGCCCCTCTGCCGCTCGTGCACAACGAAATTATTGGATTGGAGAAGAGCGCTATCGATACCAGACCGGAGGCCCGGCAGACGCGGCTCGCCTGGGAGGTTGCGGGTGTCCAAGCCGCCGACGCGCGTAGCAACTATCTGCCGCAAGTCATGCTGCACGGAGCCTTTGAAGCAGACCGCCAGCGATTTTTCTCTCGCGGTGGCTCGAATTGGCTGATGTCGATCGGCCTGCGCTGGAACCTGTTTAACGGATATGCTGACAAGGCGCGCGTCGCCGAAGGGGAAGCTGCGATCCGTCGGACAGCAGCGGAGCAGGCGCGCGCGGACTCCGGAATTCGTCTACAGGTTCGCCAAGCCTGGGCCGGATTAAAGGCTGCGCAACAAAGGATCGAATCGGCACAGGCGTCCGTTGCCGATGCCCAAGAAAGTTTGCGGATTTCGCAAAATCGCTTTGCGGCTGGATTGAGCACGGTGACCGATCTATTACGAACGGAAATCTCGTTGCTCGAAACGCAGACCAGATATGTAGCTGCCGTGCACGACCAGCGAATTGCGGCGGTGATGCTGGAGTTCGCCGCCGGTACTCTAAACGCCGATTCGGAGGTTCTGAACTAATGCGACCCTATTTTGCACTCGCCTCATTACTCCTTCTTGCCGGCTGCGAAAGTGAGTCCGTGGACGAGGCTGCAAACAACCAGGCCCACACGATCTGCATCGAAACCGTTACTATCGCGGAAACGGAGTGGCCATCCACTTATGAAGCGACCGGAACGGTGCGGGCACGAACTACCGCAACCATCTCGGCCAAGCTGATGGGGTACGTGCGCGAAGTTCGGGCGCAAGTTGGCGACCATGTACGCGAAGGCCAGCAATTGATTTCACTCGATGCGCGCGAGACGGAAAGCAACGTGATCCGCGCGCAATCGGCTCGTGAGGAAGTAAGGAGCGCCATTCC
>JBJMGK010000074.1:0-4578 GCA_045807925.1 Bryobacteraceae bacterium
CTACACCTTAAAGGACCGAGGCAAACAGTATGGGTTGCACAAATTTCAGGACGGGATTGTGATGCTCGCCATACAACATGAATGCGGCGACTGGATTACGCTATCGCGCCCTACAGAGGCCGAAGTTAAGTATTTTGAGCAGTACGGAGACAAGGTAGACAAACCACAACGAAAGGTTGAGCCAGGCTAGCTCACTTGCCGCTGGCTTGAGCGTTCTCATTGAGAAGCGTGGCGTGAGCTTCGTGTCGGTCACGCAGGACTTCGACACTAGCAGCTCGATGGGCCGGCTCACGCTAAATATCCTGCTCTCGTTTGCGCAGTTTGAACCTCGAGAACCGCACCGCCAGATTCGAGCTGGTAGCTACCGAACTGATCCCTCGCGAAGCAGCAGGCACGTCTGTTAGCATCTGCGTGATGCCAGCTGCAGACCCCTTCCTGAGCGTTTCTATCGAAGAGGCTATCAAAAATTTTAAAATCCGCTTCCCTAAGGCTGTCACGCAGGGGGATCCCTCAAACAGATCTTTTTTTATCGAGTTACCTCTCAAAACCGGTGGGACATTTAAAGCGATGCTGAGTTGGCAACAGGTGAAGTATCTGGCCTGTACTGAGCTCACTGGCGATGAGTTGAAGGATCGAAAGCTGCCAGACGATTGGCCGGTGACGAGCGCGTCCCAAGCTTAGTTGAAGGTCGAGGGCGGTGAGTTTCATGTTACGCCACCTTCTCCAAGAGGGCGTTGGATTTTTCTTTTCTTACGAGGACAACTGTCCCTCCAAAATATTCCGATTGACCTGCAATCATTGAAGTTGATTGACTTTCACCTTCTCTTTTGGGAGGCGCAGCAGCGCCTGCTTGCAGTGCTGGACGTCCTTACCTCGATGTTCAAGACCTCGGCCCACCTACGGCTGGAAAACCTCGCCTTCAATTCTAATTGTTTTTAGGCACAGTACCCGGATAAGAAGATTCAAACTCTGTCATACATATGTTCCGGCAGGCCCGGACTCAACGGGCTGTCCATGCGCAACAACGTTGTGAAGATGGCCAAGCTGAAGCACGACTTGCATGCCGCGCCCCTACACGTACTACTTCACATGGCAGACGCCCATTCTCGATGGCGTGCCCGGGGCGTGGCATACTGCCGAACTGCAATTCTGCTTCGACAACACGAAGCGCTGCGAACAAGGAACCGGCAATACACGCGAAGCCCAGATACTTGCGAAGAAGATGGCTTCTTCCTAGGCGCCATTCGCGGCGAGTGGCAACCCCAGCATACCTGGCATCCGCTGGGAACCGACCGACTCCGAAACGAACACGACCATGCTCTGGGACAAGGATTGCCGAATGGTGAATGACCCAGAGGGAGAAGCGCGGAAGATTATCTTGAGCTGATCATTGCTGATCAGCTAATTGCTTCGGCCCTTACCCGGCCGGTCAAACTGCACCGTTGCCCTTACAGGCGATTTATGCCCGCCTTGAGGTCCGATCAACGAGCGCGTTGAGACCCGGGCGTGTAGGCAAGTCTTTCCGCAACCCGGTTCGTTATCCGTGGTGTATCGCCCGAAGGGCAGATGCCTCGTTCGCCTCGGTGGAACTCGATCACGCCATTCACGGAACGGGCACTTCGACCTGTGCCACCAGTCGGCGGAGCTCGCGGACACTCGCAGCTACCGCGGCATACTCGTCACCTTCGTAATCAGGATGTAGAAAGTCGGTTTCGGCGGCGAGTAACCCATCGAAACCAGCGCGCCTTAATCTCTCTATCAACTTGACGTTGTCCACCACGCCTTCACCGACTGGAACACTGGAGAAGAAATACCACTCGTTTACTGGCACGCCTCGCTGAACTTTTAGATCTTTTACGTGGGTTGCATACGTATGCGGCGCCAGTACGTCCATGGCCTGCACGGGATCGTCAAGTAAACGGACGAAGTTGCCAGTATCGAAGTTAATTCCGAGAAATGGTGAGTCAACGGATTCCAGCAGAGAGAGCATCTCCTGACCGTTGAAATCAATATGATTTTCGACCGCCATGCGGATACCGAAGTCCTCCGCTACTTTCACCGCCTTGCGGAACATCTGAGTAAGCCGCTCCAATTGTGGAGTGTGCGGCTCGTTCCTAAAACGTAAGCTACTGCCGACCACCCGCATTACCTTCGCCCCAATGGCGTTTGCGTGATCGAAACTCCGAATCATCTCATCGTAGGCAGCTTCGTTGGTACCACCTTCCAGACCGTCCGGGTGTCCCCAGGCGTAAACGCGATCCAAGCCGTTGCTATCCAACATAGAACGGACGTCGGCCAGGTATGAAGACTCAACGCTCGGGAAAAAGCACGATTCCAGTGAAACGCCGTCCACGTCCAGCGCTCGCGCAAGTTCGATGAATCCCTCTAGGGTCATGCTCCGTTCTGGAGACTGCTGTTGAGGATAGATTTCGCCGAAAAAACGATGGAAGCAATAGCTGTCGATACCCACTTTCATGAGCTACGAGGCTATCACCCGCACGGCATACATTAAAACAAACTCGCCCCCAATCCGGAATCTAAACGATAGGCCGTTAGGGATGTTCTATGCGGAAATGAGTTCAGTTGGCCGGTTTCAGCGGAGGTCATCGCAGGCCAAAATTGCTGGCAGTATTGAGCGAACGATACGGCCGTAAAGGCGCTGATTAAGGGCATGATGATGGCGTAGCCCCAAAGCGAAAGAAAGCTCCAGAAAGGTCGCGAACTCTCGGCCCCGAAGGCCTCGCGCAAGTAGAGATACGCTCCACCGGTTCCGGGAAAGGAGGTGCCGAGTTCCGCCCAAACAAGCCCGTCGGCCATCGCAATTCCCATGCCAAGCAGCCATGCCAGCATCGCTTGAGGTCCGCCCATCGCAGAGAGGACGAAGGGGAAGGGTCACAAAAATGGCCGACCCGACCATCCTGACCATGTTTAACGCGGTTGCGTCTTTAATCCTAAGTGTGCGACTCAGAGGAGCCTGCGTCTGCATAAGCCGTCATTCTGGCATGAGCGGATCGCCAGGATCCGGGAATAGCATTCGTAGCAAAAAATGCCGCCTGTGCGGTGGTGAGAATCACGCTCGAGATGAGACGGATGCGAACGACCGCGTGTACTCGACGGGATGCGACACCCTCGTGGAAATCCTTGGCCTTCTATCCGTGTCCAGGATTCCGGTATCGCTTACAGGAGCATTTCGGCTCAAGGACCTGATATCCGAAAACGTCTTCGCTCTCGCAGCAAACGAATCGAAACACCCTCCTTGTATCGCCTCGGACCTTAGGCATGAACCGTAAACACGATCATCGACCGTGATCGATCTCTACCCTCGCCGGCGCCACCGACAAAGTATCTCGTCAGGATAACGGAAGGTCCGAAATTGAAGCCGGATTACGAATGAGTGGTCCGGAAGGGTAGAGTAGAACGCAATAGTGTCGGTCTCGGCGCGTTCCAGAATTGAGGTTTGGTAGCATCGACCCCGCATGACAGATGGGCTCAGCCGGATGTACGCGGGTCGATTGAGCGGTGCTTACGACTGTTTGGATCGCGTTGTCTTGAACGGGTATTTTCGATTTGCCCAGAATCCGGATTAACGAACGCTGGCCATCCAGTATTGATGTGCTTACAACCAGAGTAGATACGAATGATGCCGGAAGGCATGCAATTCGAGACTGATGAGCACCCGATAAATGGCACTCCATCAACCAGCCGCTCGCTATACTGGCTATTTCAGAATACCTTCACTTTCGGCCAGTCACCGGCTCTCGTGCGGGGCGCGACGCTGAGGTTTGCCCTGCGGTTTGCAATGCCCCTTACCTCCCGGGAAAAACGCATTTAAACGTATACTAAATGCAGTGTCAGCAATTTTGCTGCTAGCCGTCCAGCTGTCGATCTAGGTTCGATTGCTTGCTCCCTCACCTAACCTGGCCTCCAAGCCGACTTGGTTGTAACCGTTGCCTGAAAGGGACCTCTATGTCACACCGAAGCGGCGATCGAGCCAGAGCGGATAAACAGGCAAGAAAACGTCGTGTACGTCGCAACCTTCTGAGGCCTCTGAGCAAGGCCATCAATGCTGTTAAGCCCAAGGTTGTTTCCCCGCCCGAAGAATCACCGGTAGAATCATAAACTCTCACTTGAGCCAAATGGTGGAGCGACCCCAGGGTTCGCCAAGGGCAGGCCTCGACTTCGAGGCAAAAACTGGAAGGATGGCAAAACCGGCCATCACTTACGAGCAGGACACACGAAATGAACTTTACTTACCAGGGCTTTACGCAAAATAACGGGAACCGGTGCTTCACGTTTTGGAGCACAAGAACTGAAAGCCATCCAATCACGAGTCAGATACCCCCCGCGGAGCGGGTGGCTTGATGAGTTGGACCGCCTCAAAGGCGGTTGGCCATTAGTTTAGGCGTCGCGCTCAAGCGCGCCTTTGTCAACAGTTCAGAAGGACCCGCTTGCTCCATCCGCGTTGTCTTGTTCGCGGATGTATTGGCGGACTTGCTCCAACTCAAACCCAACCGTGGACACGGCATAGCCCCGAGCCCAGAAATGCTCGCCTGTGAAGTTCCGTTCCTTGCCGCACAG
>JBJMGK010000075.1:0-109798 GCA_045807925.1 Bryobacteraceae bacterium
CAGTGCGCAAGGTTTGGGTCCAGATGAGCAGCAGCTTTCCGCTACAAACTCTCTTCAGCCAGGCTCTTCAGCAATTGCGCTGCTGAACTCATGGCGGCCTGTGGCCACTCGTTCTTTGACAACTCCAAAACAAATTTCACCCACTTACGACTGGTGTCTCTTTCGGCGGCCTTCTGAAGCTCGATTTATCACGTGCTCCCAGTTTTAGCCGACGGCTATTCGGATTCAACGTCTTCGTGAGAAATGGCGGCTA
This sequence comes from Bryobacteraceae bacterium, assembly GCA_045807925.1. Classification (GTDB taxonomy): domain Bacteria; phylum Acidobacteriota; class Terriglobia; order Bryobacterales; family Bryobacteraceae; genus Bog-105. Next base: position 254 of record JBJMGK010000075.1, read on the forward strand.
ACTCTCTCGCAAGGGATTAATAGTACGATTTGTCCAGAGATGATTTCGGGGATCAGAGTCGAATATGCGCACGAACGTAAAATCCGGGGGCGGAATAAGACTTACTATCGCGTTGCGCACTGGCCAATCTGGATCTGGGTGTTTTTTCTCGTTCCCGGCCCGCTCACGTTCGATCTGTTTGCAAGCGGCGGCAGTGCCCGGAATCTTACGTGGCTGGCCTTCGTCATGATCGCGACCGGCGTTGCAGGGGTCTTCGGGCAATTGCCCGGTGTGGAACCGAAGCCGTACATTCTGCGTTTCTGTGAGGACAAGCCCAATCCCCTTTACCGGCGAATCTGTTACACATTCGCCTGGAATGCTCTGATCAACTTTGCTGTGTTGAACCTAACGGGCCTTGTTGTCGCATGCGTAAGCGGGAGGTGGATCTTAAAACAAATCTATACGGTTGCGTACTTTCCCGTACTCGCGGTTCTGGTGCTGCTTGGCGCGTTCGGCGTTCTGCCGCGTGTACGACGTTCGACTCAAGGCGAAGGAGTCGAGCGGCGTTATTTCTACGGCACTGTTTGGGCCGTGACGATTGCGCAATCTCTTCTGCTGATTTTGTGGAAGCTGCTTCCGCGAACTCATGTGACGGACATCCTGAAGACGTTCACCTTCCTCGCGGTGCTTGCGATCGCCGGAACCCTGGCCGCGTTTGGCAGGTTGCCGCGCACCCGACCAATTCTGCCGGGTGAACTGATGGTTGCGGACTAGCCGGCGGATTGCTTCTCGAACTTATCTTTTTCATCATTGGGCTTTTTGCACTGTTGCTGACCGCAGGAATTTTGTATCAGCAGCAAGGGCTCCGGCAAGACCGGCGCAAGTACCCGTATCCGGGACGTCTCGTCGCGCTGGGGAGGCACCGCTTACATATCTATGAGTTGGGTTCGGGCGCTCCTGCCGTCGTGTTCGAATCCGGGCTTGCGAGCAGCTCTCTGAGTTGGAACCCGGTACAGCGGCTTGTTGCGCACGGTGCACGGACGATTAGTTACGAGCGTGCGGGTATTGGATGGAGCGAAGAAAGCGCTGCTCCACGTACGCTGGCAAACATGATCGACGACCTCCAAGCGTTGCTGAAAAACTCCGGCAATCCGCCTCCCTATATCCTGGTCGGTCATTCGTTCGGCGCTCTCCTGGCACGAGCGTACGCAAGTATCAGAAGCGAGGAGGTTGCGGGCCTGGTTCTGGTGGATCCGGTATCGCTGAAGTTTTGGGCCGATTGCACTCCGCAAGATGACAGACGACTAGGTCTCGGCGCGAAGCTCGCGAGGCGGGGCGTCGTGCTGGCAAATATCGGGGTGGTGAGGCTTGCTCTGGCTGCATTGGCGTCAGGGAGGACTCGGCTACCAAAAGCTGTCGCAAGAGCCAGTGCCGGAAAGGCGGTGGGCGCGCTAGGCCGTATGACGGGCGTGGTCCAGAAGCTCCCGGCTTCTCTCAGGCCCGCAGTGCAATCACACTGGAGCCAGGCTAAGTCCTTTCGGGCTCTTGCCGAGTATCTTCGTATTCTCCGGGACTGTGCAGGGGAGGCGCGCGTGATGCCACTACCATCTAGAATTCCGCTAACGATCTTGTCTGGGGCCGATGCCACCCGTGAGGAATTGGCGGAGCGAGAAACCTGGGCTCATGCAAGCATTCGTGGACGGCACCTGCAAGTTGCCGAAAGTAGCCATTGGATCCAATTGGATCAGCCAGAGCAAGTTGCCGCTGCTGTCCTCGAGTTGATCGGATACTCCCGTGAACTCTCGTCCGTGTGAATCTGGGACTTAGAGTAAGAGCATCCACGATACGGCCGAAGTCCGAATTTGCGCTACACTCGAAATCGATGCAGCGCGGCGTTGCCACAGCCCTGGCTCTTTTGTTTAGCTGGCTGCTGCTCGTACCTGCATTTACAGCCCCTGCAGCATTCTCGGTTCCTGCATGCTGCCGAAAAGCCGGCGCGCACCAGTGCACGATGCATTCTTCGGAGGCGCCAACGTCGGGACATAGCCTCCGCAATCAGCCGAAATGCCCGTTTGCGCAAGGCTCTTTCACGGCTGCGTTTCATCTGGATTACTGTAGTGTCGCGACCGCTCAGTCGGTCTACGCGGGGCTAATCCAACATCCTGCTATCTCGCCCCAAACCGAAGCCAACTACCGTATCTCATACGACCGCTCGCGGCAGAAGCGCGGCCCTCCAGTTTCCATCCTCTCCTAAGTAACACCCGAGAACCTTTGGTCGGCGCAGATTCAATTTGCGAGCCGGCGTGCGCAGGTCTACCCGGGCAAAGTACTGGCGCTCGTCCCTAAAGGGACGATAAGAACTTTCCATTGCAAGGAGGATGTGTGTTTTGTTTTCGGGCGACGCCGCGGAAGCTAACTGCTTTGGCGCTCTGTGCCGCCCTCGTTCCCGCTGTTTTCAGCCAGCAAACGATGGACAATGCGAGCGTAAGCGGACGCGTGCTTGATCCATCAGGGGCCGTCATGCAGAATGCGCGCGTGTCGGTCCGACAGATCGACACCGGGGTCGCAAGTTCCGCAGTCACAGATCGGGACGGCCGTTTTCGTTTTCCCTATTTGCGAGTCGGTCGATACGAAATTGAGGCGCGTGGTGCGGGGTTCTCTGACGTCTCCCAGCACTTAACGCTGATGGTTGGCTCAGCGTTCGATCTGTCCATTACGCTCCCACTCGCGTCTGGCTCTACGAAGATCACCGTGACTGAACAGGCGACCACACTCGAGACAACGCGGGCTCAGATCGCGGGTACTGTATCTCAGAACGAGATCAAACAGCTTCCGTTGAACGGGCGTAACTTCCTTGATGTAGCCCTTCTCATTCCGGGTGTCTCAACCACGAACACCGGGTCGAACCAGCTGTTTGCTGAAACATCCGCTGTACCGGGGCAGGGAATCTCCATCAATAGCCAGCGGAATTTCTCGAACAGCTTCATCGTCGATGGATTGTCCAACAACGACGACGCTGCAGGGCTCACCGGGCCTCTATACAGCGTCGACGTGGTGAATGAGCTTCAGGTTGTTACGTCCGGCGCACAGGCGGAATTCGGTCGTGCACTGGGAGGCTATGTCAATTTCGTCACGAAAAGCGGCACAAATGCCGTTCATGGCGATCTTTATGGCTATTTGCGTAATAGCCGATTCAACGCGGCCAACCCGCTATCGCACCAAGCTCTTCCTTTGACGCAGGCGCAATATGGTGCGAGCATCGGAGGCCCGCTGGTCCGAGATCGGACGTTTTATTTCGCGAACTTCGAACGCCGAGATCTAAACCAGTCAGGGCTCGTCACTATTTCGCCGGCCAATGTGTCCCTGATTAACTCCCGGCTACAAGCGAGCGGTTATTCCGGCTCACTGATCAGCACCGGACTTTATCCGAATCCCGTTCACACGACCAACTTGTTCGGTAAAGTCGATCATGAATTCAGCGCGAACGACCAATTCAGTGCGCGCTACAGCGTATACGACGTAAGCAGCAGGAATGCGCGAGGTGCGGGAGCGCTAAACGCCGCGACAGCTTCAGCGAACCTGTATGACACAGACCAGGTCGTCGCGTTTAGCAACATCGAAACGCTCTCTCCCCGGCTGGTGAACGAGACTCGTGGACAGTTCTGGAACAGCAGTTTCGAAGCGCCGCCATCCGATCCGATCGGACCCGCCGTAAGCATCGCCGGTGTGGCTTCCTTCGGTACGCTATCGGGTTCGCCCACGGCCCGAACGAACAGACTCGGTGAGGTTGTGGACAACCTTTCGTATCAGAAGGGAGGGCATGCGCTTCGGTTCGGAACCGAGTTTCTCTTCAACGACGATACGATCACGTTCCCGCGATCGATTCGCGGAAGCTACACATTCTCCTCGCTCGCGAATTTCCTGAGCGGTGTGTACAACAACCAAGGCTACACGCAAACGTTCGCAAACAGTCTGGTTGCGCAAACGAATCCGAATCTTGGGTTCTACAGCCAGGACGAATGGAAGTTGAATGACCGGCTCACGTTCAACGTGGGTATCCGGTACGATCTGCAATTTCTGAAAGGCATATCGACCGACACAAACAATGTTTCTCCGCGTGCAGGATTTGCATGGACTCCTTTTGCGTCGCGAAGAACGGTGATCCGCGGTGGGTTCGGCATCTTTTATGATCGTCTTCCGCTACGCGCACTTGCGAACGCGCTCCTGTCTGCCAATAATTCGACGGATGCCGCAAGCCTCAGTCAGATCAGCCTTACTTTGTCGCCAGCACAAACGGGAGCTCCGGTGTTTCCGAACCGTCTGAGCACTCTCACGGTGCCCGCCGGTGTTCTGTTTAACTTCACTACCATGCAGCCTGACTTGCAGAATGCGTACTCCGAAGCGGGTAATATCGATATCGAACACCAGCTGGGGAAGAGCAGCACGGTAGAGGTCGGCTACGAACACGTGCGCGGCCTTCATCTGATCGCGTCGATCAATCGAAATGTACCCGGGTGCGTAGCGTCGGGAAGTAATAACGGGTGCCGACCCGACCCACGGTACGGGAACAACAGTCAATATTCATCGCTTGCCGATTCGCGGTACGACGGCCTGCATGTCTCGTTTGTGCAGCGTCCCGCGACCTGGGGCAACTATCGCGTTTCATATACCTTTTCGAAAGCGCTCGACAACGTCGGTGAGTTCTTCTTTAGCTCACCTCTGACCAACTTCAACATCTGGCAGGATTATGGTCGTTCGGATGACGATCAGCGCCACCGAATCGTTTTTGACGGCTCGATCCACACTCCACAGACAAATGCGAGCACGTTCTGGGGGCACGTTTCCCAAGGGTTCGAGCTGACGGGTTTGGTTCAATACTACTCTTCTCTCCCACTCAACCTCACCGCGGGTTCGACTACCGTGCAAGGTACTGCCGCGCGTCCAATGATAAACGGCGGCTACATCGGGCGAAACGTGGGAACCGGAGCAGACTCCCTCAACCTGAGCGGTCGTCTCACTCGCATCTTTCAGCTCACCGATCGTCTTCGATTACAAGTGATGGCGGAAGGCTTCAACCTGACGAATCATGTGAACGCGATCAACCTCAATGGCGTTTTCGGCACTGGAAGATACCCGAACAACCCGGCTTCGAACTTCAGGCAGATTACAGCCGTAAGCGATCCGAGGACGTTCCAGTTTGGATTGCGTTTGGCGTTCTAAGCTTCACGGTTTACGTTCTCGCACTTGCAACACTGATCGTTTCCATCATGTCCGTCGCCCAACCACAGCCCCAATCGTCAACCGGCGATTGCTTCTGCGGCACGCTTAACGGCTGTCCCGGCAGCTTGGAGCCGCAGCGTCGAAACCGCAGAAGTCGCAACGGGCTCCTAGGTGCTGAATGCTTGCCGATGTACGGAGGCGGAACCGCGCAACTGGGAGATACAACGCTTGCTGCCTGGCCACGGGAGGAAACGATTTACCTGACGGACTTGGCCGCCCGGAACTGTACGTCGGCGACGGCAAGGACGTTACCGTTGCGATCGGTGCGCGAGGTCGTCTGGACGGGGCCGTCTGGCATTGAGCTTTACAGACCTGACCAGAAAGGCGCGCGACGCCTGTCGAGTTCCGAATGGGTCGGTGCTGGTCGCTTGGGAAGATGGCGGCCGCATCGCGCTTGAAACAGTGAAGTAGTCGAATTATCGGGAATTCTGGAGCGGGGCCTCAACGCGCGCGTCAACCGGACTGGAGCGCGCTTCGTATCGGCCCGGTGCGAGAATCCCGTTCGGATCCAGAGCGGTTTTAAGTGTCCACGCGAGAGCCCGGTAGGTCTCGGATTGATGCGCCTGGAAGTTGCCTTGAATACCAGAGCGGTACGGGTAGAATCCTGCCGCCATACACCGCTCGCTGACCTCGTCATAGCAGACCTTCGCGCGTTCGTCCTCGCCGGGAACATCACGGTCGAAAGCTATCGAAACGATGCAGCACGTCATACGCGGCGTGAGCAGAGTAAGAGAAATCTGCGGTTCGAACCCATGACGGAGCAGAATCTCGCTCGACAGGCTGGTGAGTTCGCGGACGGCTTCTCCGTCGGTCGGAGCGATAGGAGCGTACCAAAGCAGGCCGCAGCGGTCCCTATCGGGATTGGGATCACGAGGAACAGCCATCTTCTTACGCCAATAAGCGGAGTGAAGAGCTTGTTCGGTGGGTACACCCTGCATGAGACCCAACACGGGCTCAACCAATTCGATTGTTCTGCTCAAGTCCCAGCCAGAGAAGACTTTGAATAGCTTCGCGAACCGTTTCGCGAACGCCAGAGTGCTCGGCTTCAGGAATTTCAACTTACCCGGTTGGCCTCGCAGAGCCCTGCGCAGGGCTCGCTTCGCTTCACCGATCTGGGCGCGCGTTCCGTACAGACCCCCTGACACGTTCCAGGCACCAAATCCGAGCTTCTGCCTGAATTGAGCCATTGTGGTGGTAGCAAGTGGTGCTTGTCCACCAGTTTCGGCCCAGGGATACTGCTGCAATCCGGCAAGGACCTTGTAATCATTGCCGATGTGAGCGGCGCTACGAAGAACGTCTTTCATTCGCAGATCGCGAAGTGAGTTGATCAGTGCGCTTAAACTCGACGGGTCTTCTGCACGGAAGAAGAACGCCTCGAAGCCCTCGGGAGCGGGCATCAGCCACACAGTCATTCGGGTGACGATGCCGTAATTGGATTGCGAGAAGAGGCCATCGAGGCTGGGACCAAGGCCCCAGCGGCTGGTTGCAGCGCTTCGGGAGGCAGGAAACGATGCGAAACCAGTCTCAATGAATTCGCCCGTCGGCAGGAGAACTTCCAGACCGCAGACGTGGGCGAAATGGTCGCCCATCGCGGTATGACCGAAACCGCGCTCCATGACGTTCCCGATGAGACTGCAATCGGGGCTCGAGCCCGTCGCGTCCATCCACAAACGTGTTTTGCGCTCCTGCAGGAACGAATGGAGTTGTCGCTGGGTGACTCCGGGTTCGACTGTTACGTATGCGAGTTCTTCGTTGAAGTCGAGGATGCGATCGAGTCGGCTGAGATCGAGGATGGCGCAGTTGTCGGCAGGGGGAACACGCGACCCATAACCCCAGTTCTTTCCGCTGCTAACCGGATAGATCGGGATTCGAAACTGGTTGGCGACTTGGACGCACTTCTTTAGTTCATCCCTGTTGCCGGGCCTAACAAGCGCGACTACCTTCTGGTGAGTCGCAAACGTTGCTGTTTCTGCTTCTGCCCGGGACCGTTGACTGACATCAACGAAGTCCGGTCCGACTAGGCGAGACCACTCAGCGACCGGGGCGGCCAGTTGGTCGAATGACAAACTAAATGTCCTACGAGATGAATACAGGTGTTAATCGGAGACGGCCCGCATGCTCCGGAATGAACTCACGAAGCCTGACAGCGAAGGGTTCGGCTGCAGTCACAATGGAAGCCCGCGACAGGGTTGATCTCAATTGACCAATGAGCGGGAGGAAACGAGAGGCAGGAGAGCGATAATCGAAGCGCAGTAACTCCATCGTGCAATCGTACTCCGGATCGTTGTAAGACGGCAGATCCTGCCCGGCTACTTCGAAACTCTGCCCGCCAAGCCGCCTGAGCATAGAAGCGGAAGAATGCCGGACGGTGGCTGTGCACGAACCAATACAACCGCCCCAGAGCTGAGCCAGAGCGTACGATCCTACCAGAATCTCCAGAGCAGCACGCGTTCCGCGCCACTGTTCCGACAACGCCCATCCACCGACCTCTACGTAGGAGATGCGGGACTCGCGAACGCGTCGAAGATCTGCCTCCACGGCCTCACGAACCTTACTTCCCCAAACGGGATGGTGGGCCAGAGTGGAATGAGAAACACGAAGCCGGTCATAGGAGACGTCGCTCGCGTGAACTAAATACCGGGCGCAACCGATCACGTTCTTTCGTTCATCAAGAAGGAGCAGATGCCAGCTCTGTTCGTCCCCCTGCATGTGAAAGCGGCCCTCGTCATCGAGTTCCCAGGGCTTAATAGCACCATCCTTCAGATAGATCGACCCGCGAAGCCTTTGCATGCCGGAAAGGAATTGGTCATATAAATGCTCATCTTTTGTTGGGTGGGAAAAATTTTGAGCAATACCGGACTTTGAGGGTGCGAGTAGCTGGAATGAGTATGGTCCCATGAGGTGTTGGAGCGTTAAATTACAGTTGCTTCTTCGAGCACTTCGACGGACTGCGGTCTATGGTCCGGCCGCCAGACGTTATACGAATAACTTACCCGAATAAACGGATTTCATCATTGTATTACCTTCCGGATATGGGAACAACGGATTTGACGGCCTACGTAGCATTTTTTCATCCCTTTACTGTAAGGTCGACAAGAAAGTGGCCTGAGAAAGCGGAAAATCTTACATGTCGCCCAGTAGTATTACTAGGTTTTGCGGCCTTCCAAGCGAAATAATCTTGCGATGGTCCGATTCTCCGTCGGCTCCCGCACTTGAACTCCCCGGAGAGGTCGTCGACAACAGCAATTCAGAGCCAATCGTTCGTGTTTCTCTAAAGATCAACGAGCAGACTGCCGTTACTCTCCTGGGCAAAGACTTTATGTTAAATGGAATTGTAAGATCCTGTCGTCCGGAGAAAGACTGTTATCTCGTCACCGTGGCTACGGACGATGTCTCCGGGCAGCGTTTCGAGCAAGCTCATTTCCGGGATCCCGGAGTTCTCGCACTCGACGACTTCCTGACCGAGGAGGAAGAGGCGAAGATTCTCGAGAGTCTCGAAGATCGCTCCGGTTCTCGCACAAACGGCTCACTACTCGGGACGATCTGCCATCGTCTCGTGTCTTCTGTCCGACTCGGGCAAACTGGTCTGCTCTTGCTTTTTCCGGCTGCGAAACCGTTGCTCTGCTCAGCGGCAACCGTCTAGTAGTCGATGCTTTGCAGATCGAGGCGGTCGTAGCCGGCGATACTTTGCAGGACGAGCGCCGTGTCCTCCACCGTATCCGTACCCAAAGCAGCGTAGCAGTGATTCATCGCGACTGCCGCAGCAGAGACCCCGGACGATCCGCCGGCGATGAGTTCCAGGTTCCAGGATTGCGTACAGGTCCGAAGTAGCTGACCGCCCAGGTCGCACCCTGAGCAAAGATGTGCATGTTGCATTTCCCGATCAGCACCGCGCCGGCATCACGCAACCGGCGAGTCCACCACGGCATTTTCCCCGGGAACGTTTCCCGCGAGCGTCTTGCTTCCGGCAGCTGTGGTGCGCGTCCCCGCCGTATCGATGTTGTCCTTCAGGCAATCGGTAGGGCTGAAGGCAAACTGAAGCTATTCAAGCCAATCCGGCTTCGCGCGACCGAAAGGTGTCGGGGAGCGGCATCCTGCAAGAACTCTCAGATGAGATTCGCTGCCGCTCCGAGACATAGTGGACCTCATGATCGTACTCAGCGACAATACGGCCACCAACTTGATCCTCGAACGCATCGGCGGTAACGCTGTGAACGAGCGAATGGCCGCGTTCGGAATGACTCCGACCGAGTGATGAGGAAGATTCTGGGCGACGGATCGAAACTGAAAAATGAAGTAAGTGGTGTAACGGAAAAAGGGCAGAAAGCGGAGAACAAGAAGTGGGGCATCGGTCGCAGCAGCCCGCGTGAGATGGTCAGCCTGCTCGAAAAACTGTACCGAGGCGAGCTCGTGAGCAAGACGGCCTCGGACGAAATGATCGAGATCTTGAAACGTCAGCGAGACAGGAACGGAATCGGGCGCGACATGAAGGACGTCACCATTGCGAGCAAATCCGGAGCCCTTGAACACCTCCGGAGCGATGTCGGAAGTATCTATTCGAAAGGCGGCCCTGTCGCGATGGCGATCACGATCGATGACATACGCGACGTGAACTGGACGTCGGACAAACCGGGTCTGTTACTTCTGTCCCAGGTACCGAGATTCTTACTGACGAACTCGCGGCGCCCTCGCGCTAGTTCGTCTTGGGCTGAGCCGTATCCGTGTCCGGGCGCAGAGTCGGATACTTGATGCCGAGCTGGTCCAGGTACGTCGAATATTTGTCCGGATCGTAGTAGAACCTTTTCATCTCGGGCCGATACGGCTCCATGATCTTCTGATTCAACCAGAGAGCCGGCTGGTCCTGGGCACGGATCAGAGGCGTGTACTTCACGTCTTTCGTCTGGTCATTCCGGTAGAATTGCCATGCCTTCTCTACCATCTCCGGATGGAGCAGGATGTCGACCATCGTCATGGCCTGCACTTTCGCTCCGGCTACAACGCCTTTATGCGCGATCGGAGTTGCCATTGAGATCGCGTTTGCCCAGTTGTGTCCGGGAAGGTTCGGGATGTTCGACGGAGAGCGAAGAGTCACGGTCGGCACGTTCCACGAGATATCGCCGATATCGTCCGATCCGCCTCCCATCTTGCGCTCTTCAGGAATGGGGCCAGCCAGTTCGGCCAACTTGGTCGCGAGACGTTTTTCAGGGACCTTGAGTGAATAGCACCACGTCAACGTCTTTGAAGATTCCTGCACGGATGTAGTAAGCCTTTGTTCCGACCACTTCTTCGGCTACACCAGGCCACACACGGATAGTCCCCTTCAGGTGTTCGCGTTCCGTCAGCTTTTTGACAGCAATCTCAGCGACAAGGTTGAGCGGTTCGCCCGAGTTGTGGCCTTCCCCATGGCCGGGCGCACCGGCGATGATCGGGTCATGATAGGCCACGCCAGGCTTTTGCGAGGCCTGAGGAATACAGTCGATGTCGGAGCCTAATGCGATAACGGGTTTACCTTCTCCCCAACTCGCTACCCATGCCGTTGGGATGCCGGCCGCATCGCGCTCCACCTTGAAGCCCTCTTTTTCCAGAACTCCTGGCAGTACTTGGAAGTGTCTACTTCCTGGAATCCAAGCTCGCCGAAGCTGAACACCATATCGTTCATGACTTGCGCTTGCTTTTTCATCCCATCGATCTGGCCCATCAGATCAGATTTGAGCGCTGCTTCGCGCTGAGGATCAGCCGCAAAGCGTTCGGTAGCGGAAAACCCAAGAATGAATGTGAGAAGTACACACGAGGGTGCCCTTCGGTGCATGGTGGAAGGGACAGTATATGAAAAGGGGGAGGGAGGTCGTCGAAAGAAACTTAACTGAGAGTTATCCGGGAAACCTTGAAGGGAGGCTTCCCGGACTTAAGGCAGCAGCGAAGGTTGTTAGTAGCGGTAGTGATCCGCTTTATACGGACCTTCGGGCGCGACGCCAAGATACTCGGCCTGCTTCGGAGTAAGTGTCGTAAGCTTGACTCCGATCTTTTCGAGGTGGAGCCGAGCGACTTCCTCATCGAGTTTCTTGGGCAGGGTGTAAACACCGATCTTGTACGTGTCGCGGTTATTCCAGAGGTCGATTTGCGCCAGCGTCTGGTTTGAGAAGCTGTTGCTCATGACGAAGCTCGGGTGACCGGTTGCGCAGCCCAGGTTGACGAGCCGACCCTCGGCAAGCATGAAGATGCTGTGGCCGTCCGCGAACGTGTACATGTCCACCTGCGGCTTGATGTTGGTACGCTTAACGGTCTTGTCTTCGTTCAGTCGGTCGACCTGGATTTCGTTGTCGAAGTGGCCGATGTTGCAGACGATGGCCTGATCCTTCATATACTGCATGTGCTCGAACGTGATGATGTCGACGTTCCCCGTGCAGGTAACGTAAATGTCGCCGCGTCCGAGCGTGTCTTCGATCGTGGTCACTTCGAAACCTTCCATCGCCGCCTGCAGAGCATTGATCGGATCGATTTCGGTGACGATGACGCGAGCGCCCATTCCTCGAAGCGAATGTGCGGAGCCCTTTCCCACGTCCCCGTACCCGCAGATCACGGCAACCTTGCCGGCCACCATGACGTCCGTGGCGCGCTTGATCCCGTCGGCAAGTGATTCGCGGCAACCGTACAAATTATCGAACTTCGATTTCGTGACCGAATCGTTAACGTTGATAGCCGGTACGAGCAGCGTGCCAGCCTCTTGCATCTTGTAAAGCCGGTGGACGCCTGTTGTGGTCTCTTCCGAAACGCCGCGCCAATCTTTGGCCATTTTGTGCCAGCGTTGCGGATCCTCGGCGTGAACCTTTTTGAGGAGGTCTTTGATTACCTTCTCTTCGAGGCTGGCGGAAGGCGTGTTGACCCAATCGCTTCCGTTCTCGAGTTCGTAACCCTTGTGGATCAGCAGCGTGACGTCGCCACCGTCGTCAACCACGAGCTGGGGACCGGTGCCGCTTGCATGGCTCAGCGCCTGGTAGGTGCACCACCAGTATTCTTCCAGCGTTTCGCCCTTCCAGGCAAAAACGGGAACGCCCGCGGCGGCAATCGCCGCTGCCGCGTGGTCCTGGGTGGAGAAGATGTTGCAACTTGCCCAGCGGACATCTGCGCCTAAATCGACCAAAGTCTCAATCAGCACGGCGGTTTGGATCGTCATGTGAAGCGATCCGGTGACTCGCACGGCTCCGAGCGGTCTCTGCGGCGCGTACTTCTGCCGGATGGCCATCAAGCCGGGCATCTCGTGCTCGGCGATGGAAATTTCCTTCCGACCCCAGTCGGCAAGGTTTAGGTCCGCGACTTTGTACTCCGCCGCGATCCGATTCAGTGTTGCACTACCCATATTTGAACCTCGATTGCCATTATATCCACAAATCTTGATATGTTGATGGGTAGTGCCTCAAATTCTTCGCTCACTACGGCTACTCAGCGATCCGACTCGGGTGCGGCTGCTGCTCCTGCTCGAGAGCGAAGAGCTGTCCGTCGTTGAGCTACAGGGCATTTTGGCGAAAGGCCAGAGCCAAATCTCTACCCACCTGTCGCAATTGAAACGCGTGGGATTGGTAGAAGATCGGCGCATCGGCAAAAATATTTTCTATCGCCTGAAGCCCGTGCGCAGCGACGGCGACGCAAGGATTAGCGCGGAACTGCTGGACCTGCTTCGGAATGCCGCAAGCGAGATTCCCGAAGCGGCAGAGGATCGGGAAGCTCTCGCGCTCGTCTTGGACAAAAGGCGAGATCGGATGCGCAGCTATTTCGACGGGCTGGCAGGCCGGTTTGGCCGCGAATACCTGCCCGGACGATCCTGGCAGGGCCTGGCGGAAGCGTTGTTGACCCTGATGCCGCCTATAGTGATTGCAGATCTCGGGGCAGGAGAGGGCACGTTCTCCCAGTTACTTGCGCGCGGAGCCGAGCGCGTCATAGCCGTGGATAACTCCGAGCGCATGGTGGATTTCGGCGCAAAGTTGGCCGAAAAACATGCCGTCGCCAACCTCGAATACCGGCTTGGGGACATGGAAGCTCTGCCCATTTCCGACGGGGAAGTTGATCTGGCGTTTTTCAGCCAGTCCCTTCACCATGCCCTCAACCCGGAACGGGCGGTTTCCGAAGCCTGGCGCATCGTTCGTCCGGGCGGCCGGGTCGCTATTTTGGATCTTGTTCGCCATCAGTTCGAGGAGGCACGCGAGATGTATGCGGACGTTTGGCTCGGCTTTACAGAAATTGAGCTTCGTCGATTTCTCGAACAGGTGGGCTTCGGGGACGTATTCACGTCGGTTGTTCACAAAGAGGCCGAATCGCCTCATTTAGAAACGCTGTTAGCGGTAGGAACTAAGAAGAGATGACTGCGGCAGGTTCCCGCACCTGGTTCTGGGCGACAGCGGCATAACCTAACCCGACTACGCTGACGAACATCATCAGGACCTCGCTGTCACCCAGGTTGTACTCGAGAAGACCGCCCACGAGAACAGCGATCGTAACCGCGACGGTGGAATGCAATAAGAACAGCCGCAGCGATCGGCCTTTGTTTCCGGCCAGGATTTGCCGCTCGCAATCCCAAACGGTGAGACTGATCGCCCACAGAATAAAAGCCAACGCGGGCAGTCCCCTTTCCGCCGCGTATTGAACGTAGATATTGTGAAGGTGCCCATAGTAGCCCACGGGTAACGGGCGCTTGATGTCGGGCGGAACATACCGGTCGAACTGCCGGCCGATCTGCTCCGGACCGATTCCGAAGACCGGATGCGCCTCGATCATCCGTAGACCGGTGGAGAAAGTGACAAGCCGATGACGGTTAGAATCGGTTTCGCCGTGCGGAGAAACGACGGAAGTAAGCCGCGCGCGAGTGGCCGAAGGAGCCAGTGCGAAGGCGACCGCAACCAGAACCGGAACGGCCAGCGTCATCTTGGGTCGCCAGGACCAAACCAGATAGAGAACGGCGCATACCGAGGCCAGCCATATACTGCGAGTCTCGCCGAGGAGAATCGAGACGGACAAAACGGCGACCGAACTCCAACTCACCCACGGCGGCAATCTTCGATCGGCAAAAAATAGTTGAGCGAGCACGAGGCACAGCACGCTCAATTGCAGCGCACCGAAAGTCATCCAATGACTTTCGAAGCCCGTGATTCGGTGTCCGACGTAGGTGACGTAAAAATTCTCGCCGGTTTTTCTTGCCGTTTCGTATTTCTGAATGAATTGTTCAAAGCCTAAAAGAGCTGATGCACTCGCGGTCGCGATCCAGGCAATGAGCAGGTAGAAGGCTTTCGCAAGCTGTCGAACGAATACGGTGTACACGAGTGGAATAAAAAGGAACAGCACCATCTTCTTGATCTGCGCACGACCGGTCCATGGATCAGGGCAGACCAGATCGGCCACCACGGTCCAGACGAAGAAGGCTGCCAGAGGAATCCAGATACGAGGAAACTCCAACCTCTTGCGAAAGATGAAGGCGAGAAGCAGTCCGACCCCAAGAAACAACTGACTGATGCTGATCGAGATGTGAATGAACGCGGCCGCCGCTGTAGTAACCCCGACCAGAACACGGTTCTGGGTCTGTTCGCGTCCGGACATGAAGGCTCAGTATGACAGAATGAGCAATCTGGCCAGTGGACCTTTTCTTACTCAGACACGGCATCGCGGAACATCCTAAGCCGGGGGAAAGTGACTCAGCGCGTGCCTTGACGCCAGAGGGACGGCGCAAACTGCGGTCCGTGCTTGAAGTAGCACGCGGCGCGGGTGTCCAACCCAGCCTTATTTTGTCGAGTCCTCTGAAAAGGGCGATCGAAACCGCTGAAATAGCGGACGAGGTTCTTGGCTACCGCGGGAAGATCCTGAAGACGAAGGTCTTACAACCAGACTCTAATGCGCAAGATGTTTGGCAGGAATTGCGCGGCCATCGGGCCGAACCCGCTCTGCTGCTTGCCGGGCATGAGCCACTCTTCAGCAGTTTGGCTGCTTACCTGCTTGGTGATTCTTCGATACGTGTTGATTTCAAAAAGGGAGCGCTTTTGAAACTCTCGGTTGACAGCTTTCCACCAATTCCTAGAGCAGTGCTCGAGTGGTATCTCACGCCGAAACTCGCTCTCGGCCGGTAGAACTTATAGCATCGATGTTTATGATGTAAGTAGGTCTTTATGATGGGTAAGTTTCGCGTGATTAGTGGGGGTCGCGTCACGCGATACGGCTTCGTTGCAGCATTCCTACTCTCCGCTTCTGTCGGGCGGGCGCAAACCCCGGTCCCGCAGCCATCGCAGGAGGGCGCCGACAAAAAGCCCGGTGCAGATTCTCCCATGGAGTTTCAATCCCACGGGATGGACTATGAAGCGCTGACGAAAAACGGTATCACGGTGATGTACGCGGCGCTTCCTCCGCATATAAAAGACTTCAACATCGTCCAGGTGACTGTCACAAATGGTTCCTTGGTCTCCTGGACCGTGAAACCGAGCGACTTCAGCTTCGTGCGGCAGAGCGGAGTGACACTGCAACCTGTCTCAGCCGACGACGTCGTCGGGTCTCTCCTGCAAAAAGCGAGCCGGACTGATGTCATCAAGCTTCAGCTGCTGTACGAGGATAGTATCTATGGTCTCTCGAACTTCCGATCGACCAATGGTTACGAACAAAGGCGAGAAGCGGCGATGGCTCAATTCGTGAATCGAAGCTTCAAGGCGGCTGCGGCCGCATCCGCTATTACTTTCGTCCCCGCTAAGTTGAAGCCGGGCGACAGCACGGACGGAGCCGTGTTTTTCGAAAACAAGGGCAAGGAAAAGAATCTTGGCCCCGGCCGTCTTATTGCGAAAACGTGCGGCGAAACGTTTGTTTTCGAATTCTATCCGGAGACGAAAATCCACCAGTGAGCGCTCATCGATCTGCCTCGGGCTACATCGACTTACATTCCCATACAACTGAGTCGGACGGTACTTATACTCCTGAAGAAATCGTCGAACTGGCTGGCACCAGCGGCCTTGATGCACTCGCGATTACAGATCACGACACCTTTTCCGGATATGAGAAAGCGGCGCCTTTCGCCGCAAGGGCCGGGCTCGATTTGGTTCGCGGTATCGAGCTGAACTCGCGTCTGAATTTGTCTGGAAGACACGAATACAGGCACGTTCATTTGCTTGCGTATTTTCCGGTGAAGGCGCCCTCGTCAGAATTCGTTGAGTGGCTGAACAGCGAACGAGAAGACAGACGCAATCGGAATCGCAGATTGGCCGACGCGTTACGGGAGCAGGAAATCGAGGTGACCCTGGAAGAGGTCGAAGCACGTGGGAAGAGTCTTGCCGGTCGCGCTCACTTTGCACAGCTCTTGCTGGAGAAGGGCTATGTTCGAAATTTCGAAGAAGCCTTCAGTCGCTTCCTGGGAGAGAACGCACCGAGTTACGTCGAGCGCCAGAGCCATACAACAGAGCAGGCAATAGGGCGTATTCGCACAGGTGGCGGGCTTCCGGTCGTGGCGCATCCGGTAAGGCTCTCGCTATCGCGGGAATCTGAACGCGAAGAGCTTACGCGTCTGAAAGCGGCAGGGCTGCAAGGCTTGGAGGTGTACCATTCCGATCATTCTCCAGAACTGCAGGCGCACTATCGTCAAATGGCGGAAGAGCTGAACCTACTGCCTACAGGCGGGTCGGATTTTCACGGTACGATCAAGCGCGACGTTCAACTTGGCACTGGGCTGCGGGGCAACATTCGAGTTCCCGCTGAGTTTCTGTCGCGCATGCGTCAATTCGTACAATAAAGATTGTCCGAGGCACTTCCCAGACTTCGTTTCAATCTCGACTTCATGCCCTCGTCCGATCCGGAACGGCCGGGCCTGTACATTCGAGATCCGTATCATTACTCAGACGCAACATTGCTTGTTCCGCCACCGCTCGTTCAGGCGCTTGAATGCTTTGATGGGCAGCAAACGACTATCGACCTTCGTTCCGAGTTGGTCAGGATTACCGGCGAGATCCAGGTGGGCGAAATCGAGAAGCACCTGTATGACGCGTTGGACGAAGCAGGTTTTCTCGAGAACGATCGCTATCGCGATTTGAAGCGCAAGCGCGAACAGGTGTTCGCAGGGGAGCCGGAGCGTGAGCCTGCCTTTGCCGGTGCAGCGTATCCGGAAGATCGCTCCAGCTTGTCCGCGCTTCTGAGCCGTCGGGTGGGGGAAGCGAATGGTGATCGAAAGACAATCGCGATCGCCGCGCCCCATGCGAGTCCTGATGGCGGTTGGGACAGTTACCGGGCCGCTTATCAGGCGTTGCCATCGCGGGAAGAAGCCCGGGAGAAAACATTCGTCATTCTCGGGACATCTCACTATGGCGCACCGGAGCGCTTTGGTTTGACTCGGAAACAATTCGTCACGCCCTTCGGTGCTGCCCGAACGAACACTGTGATTGTCGACGAGCTCGAAGCGAAAGCAGCAGCTGCGATTCGGATGGAGGATTATTGCCATGCCGTAGAGCACTCGATTGAGTTTCAGGTTGTCTTTCTCCAGCACATTTACGGCCCCGATGTCCAGATCCTTCCAATTCTTTGCGGGCCCTTCGTGAAGAGTATCTATGGCGAGGGAATGCCCGAGCGGGTAGACCACGTGGCGCGCTTTTTTGACGCACTGGGATCCATTGCCTCGCGAGATGCAGACAACTTGTTCTGGGTATTGGGCGTCGACATGGCTCATATGGGACGCCGCTACGGTGACGCGCTAAGAGCGACCGCGAACACGGGCGAAATGATGGCGATCGAGCGACGTGATCGGGAGAGAATCGGTGCCCTCGAAACGGGCGATCTCAACGGGTATTGGTCACTCGTACAGGAAGGTCATGACGACCTGAAGTGGTGCGGCTCAGCCCCGTTCTATACGTTCCTGAAAGCCGTTCCGGAAGCACGCGGACAGCTCCTGAATTACCAACACTGGCAAATCGATCCCCACAGCGTTGTCACGTTCGGGGCGATGAAGTTTATGAAATAAGAAGCGAGCGGATCAATACTGTCCGCCACCCCACCAGTAACCAGGGCGCACTCGGACTTTCAAACCCGGACGGTTCACGTCGACCTTGATGGTGTGGAATCCGGGCTCTTTGGTCGTTTCCTGGTTGGGGGTGTAGCTCAACAGATACTGGCTGTTCAAATCTTTCCCGATATCCGTAATCGCGCTCTCCAGGGCTTTATCAGAGGCGAAACTGTACAGCTGACCGCCGGTGAAATAACTCATCGCCTCGGCCGGAGTTTTTCTGAAGAGATCGTGAATGCCCCGGAACAGAGGAGGCGCGGCGTTTAGAATATTGCCTGTCTGCTGCTGAACGTCGGATGTCTGTGTTCTCGGTCCGTTACCGATCAGATTCGGCTGTGCTTCGGCGGGAATACGGCCGTTTGTCGGAGCAGGGTAATCCATCTTCTTCATCAAAGCCGTCATGACTTTAGAGATGTCCACACAGTAAACAATAACGTTGTCAAACTGCATCTGACGAACGGTCGGTTGCAGATGGGACTCGCTTCCCTTATCTATATTTCTGCTGATGAGCAGGATCACGTGCCGTCGCTCATTCTTCGGGTCATGACGTTTCAACATGTGATCGGCTTCGAGAACGGCGTCGATCAATCGCGCTTGGGAGGACCCTGACGTTAATTTCTGTGTAGCATCATCCAGCTTGTCTGCATCCTGCGTGAAGTCCTGCAACAGCGTCATCCGGTGGTCGAATGCAAGAATGGCGACATCGCCGCCCTCGCCCGTCACCAAACCGTGGAGGAGCAAACCGGTTTTCTTCAGTTTGGGAAGAAATGGCTCTATTTCAGAGTTCGCCTGCACGACCATTACCACCGACATCGGTAATTGGGTGAATTCGGCCGAGATCTTTTGCGCTTTATCGTTGTCATACAGCGCAAACTCATTGGGGAGAAGCCCATTGACATAACCGTGACCGTCCGGGTCGAGAACAGTGGTGGGCACAAGAACGGTTCTGACCGTTGTACGGAAGTTGGCCGTCGGACCCTCGTCGGTACCCAAATCGCCAATGATCGGCTGCGAAGATTGGGTCTTAGGTTGCTTCGCCTTATCCGGACTGATCGGTGCCGGTCCAAGCTGACCGGGCTGCGGCGGTGGTCCAGAAGGCAGTTGCCCAGGCTGAATCTGACAAATAGAAGGCACGCTTAGGGCCAACATCGCCCAAAAGAACAGTACTGGCTTACCGGACTT
Source organism: Bryobacteraceae bacterium (assembly GCA_045807925.1). Lineage (GTDB taxonomy): Bacteria > Acidobacteriota > Terriglobia > Bryobacterales > Bryobacteraceae > Bog-105. The sequence goes on from JBJMGK010000075.1 coordinate 19,704, forward strand.
CTGGATCATCATTGATGTGATGCCTCGCGTGCGTCCTGAGTTTCGGGCACCCTCTGGCCCTCGGCCTGCATGGATCCTGAGTGTTCAGTATGTCCCGCAAGCAGGTCGAGAATATGTTGAATCAAATGCTCGATGACCCGCAGAGAGTGAACGGCCCCTTTCGGTGACCCCGGAAGATTCACAATCAGGCTCGCCCCGCGGCTGCCTACAACGGCACGCGACAAGACGGAAAACGGTGTTTGTTCAAGCCCTCGCGCACGCATCAGTTCGGGCAATCCCGATATGTGGCGCTCAAGAACGTCCGTTGTTGCTTCGGGTGTGACGTCGCGAGGAGCTACGCCGGTCCCACCTGTGGTCAGAATCAAGGTCGCAATATGTTCGTCCGCCCAGGTTCGCAATCGCGAAGAGATCGTCTCCCGGTCGTCGGGAACGGTGTCGTGAGCAACTACGGTCCATCCTTTGTCCCGGCAATGTGCGATCACCGCGGGCCCCGAGAGATCTTCCCGAGTTCCTCGAACGGCCGAGTCACTCACGGTCAACACGGCAACTTGTATCATCGGCTGTCCTCACGCCGGAACGTACCGGATTTTCCGCCCGTTTTCTCGAGTAGATGAATCTCGCGGATCTCAATGCTTTTATCCAGGGCTTTCGTCATGTCGTACACCGTAAGCGCCGCAACGCACGCCGCAGTCATCGCTTCCATTTCAACTCCGGTACGGGCTACTGTTGAGGCGGTGGCGACGATCTCAACCCCGCTGTCATCCAGGTTCAATTCAATCCCGATATTAGTCAACGGTAGAGGGTGGCAAAGCGGAATCAGATCGGATGTCTTCTTAGCGGCCATGATTCCGGCGATACGAGCCACTTCTAGCGGATCGCCTTTTTTATTCGTCGGAAGAGCTTCGAGAACGGCTTTGTTCAGAGCGACATAAGCGCGTGCAGTTGCGGTTCTCTGTGTGTCATGTTTCGATCCAACATCCACCATGGATATCTTGCCTGCGGGATCGTAGTGAGAAAGCTTGTCCTCCATGTCAACTCCTCGCGTCTACGGCTTCAGCATCACGCGGATGGTATCTCCCACATCCCAGGTCTCCCGATCATAATCGGCCACCAGGAAGACATTGGCCCGCGCCAGAGCAGGGATGTCGCTTGAGCCCTGCCACGGTATATGACGCAAACTCTGCCCATCCGGGCCGAGACGAGCCGGCAGGAAACGCGTCAGTCCCAGTTTGTGTCGGAAGGGCGCTTCGAAGCGGGCAAGCAGAAACGGAAGCAGGGGCTCCGTTTCGCCGCCGAGAAGCTCCACCGCAGGCCGGGCAAACAGCTGATACGTAATCAGAGAAGACCCGGGGTTGCCCGGTAATCCGAATACCGGCTTTTCATTGAATGTGCCGAATGCAGTTGGCTGGCCGGGTTGTACCCGCACGCGCTCGAAGTGAAACCTTACTCCCAGTTTGCGCAGAGACGGCTTGACGAGATCGTATTTGCCCGCGGAGACCCCACCACTGATAAGAAGCATGTCATGCTCCAACCCGCGTCTGAGTAACGGCAGCAGAGCTTCCTCTGTATCCCGTGCCACGGGCAGTATCGTTGGTGAACCACCCGAAGCGCGTACCAGGGAAGCAAGCATGAACGAGTTCGAATTACGGATCTGATGCGGTTCGGGTGTTTCCTCGAGTTCGACGATTTCGTCGCCCGTTGCGAGGATAGCCACCGAAGGCTGTCGGACGACAGACACCGTCGTTTTGCCGGTCATCGCGAGAGTGGCGATTTGACTCGCATCGATTCTGACGCCCGCTGCCATCAGGACTGCTCCGTGTGAAGCCTCAGCACCACGCGCGTTGATGAATTGTCCCGGCTCTGCGGTACGATCCACAACAATCGAGTCACCCTGCCGCACCACATGCTCCACAATCACAACAGCGTCGGCGCTCTCGGGAACTGCGGCCCCTGTCATGATCTCTAAAGCCTCGCCACGATCCAAGGCGGCCGACTGTTCCTCGCCGGCCCGGATTTCCCCTCGCACTTTTATCGTGCCTGGAAGATCCGCCGCGTGCACGGCGAAACCGTCACGCAACGACCGGCGGAGACTCGGATAATCGCGATCCGAACTAGCAGCTTCCGCCAGTACACGTCCATGCGCCGAATCGAGGGGAATTGTTTCCGTCTTCGAGTCGCGCTCGAGAGAACGGACGACGTCTAGAACTTTCTGACGCGCGACCTCCCAAGGGAGTGTTTCGGGTATCGCAGTTTCCGGCACGCTTGGATTGTACCCTTTACTGAGGTAAGTTCAATTCCTGCTTACGTTTTCGTAGCTCCTGGCGTCTTCGGCGAGTGTCATTGCGCGTGACGCCAAAGTAAATGATGACGGGGTAAATCAACCCCAAGCCGATTGCCAGCCAGATGTATCCACTCGCGACCCAGAAGCCGTAGGCGAGAAGTGCAAACCCGGCGAGTCGTCCTAGATTTTCAAAAGCTGCGAGCCGCCCCACCGACCGTTCCTGCAGGGCAAACCAGTGCAGGATGGAGTGTTCATCCGGCGGCGTGCTCTCCCACGCATTTAAATCTCGCGAAAGGATTCTGTTTTGATTTTGGAGCGCAACCGGGATGGCAGCCTGCGTAACCAGCAGAACGAGCAGGCCGACGTGCAGAGAGGGCCATCGTGTCTGCCAGAGTAACACCGCGATTAAGATGGCGATGAACCATGAGGAAACGATGCGCTTCCCGTTTTCCACACGCACCAATGCGACCACCTGCAAAAAGCGATCCGTGGCGGTCTGCACCAAGCCATCTTATCGGGACCGCGAAGATGCAATCGGTCGGTGCGTATAGTATCGAAAGTTAATTGTAGAGCAGGATTGTATGCAGACCGGTGCTCAAAGTGACTTAGTCGCCAGATCTTTAGCGATTTCCGGCCCCGTACCTTCGAAGGCCTCGCTCAGTTCTCGGGCGCGATCCAGAGCAGCCTGAACATGAGGGAGCACATTCTCTCGCCCGATGCACTCAACGAAGTCGGTTCTCTCGAGCAGTCGCGCCGGCTGGTTGCGAGCTCCGCAAACGAGCAGGGTGCGTCCGGCCTTGTGCAGTCGCTCAGAGAACGTCTCGAGAGCATGGATGCCGGTCGCATCCAGAGCAGTCATATTGCGCAGTCGCAGAATGACGATCGGCGCAAACGTTTCGAGCTTCGCGGTCGCTTCGGCCAGCTTCTCGGTCGTGCCAAAGAGAAACGGGCCGTGAATCCGGAGAATGGTCACGTACCAGGGAAGTTGTTTGTCTTGGAGTATATGTGCCCGTCCGTCCCGGATGTACTCCTCCGTAACGGGGACCACCGTCGTTGTTTGTGACACCCGGTAGATGTAGAGTAATGCCGCGAGTACCATCCCGACTTCGACTGCGACGGTGAGATCTGCGACTACGGTAAGCGCAAACGTTGTAGCCCACACCGCAATATCGGCCTTCGAAAGTCGAAGAATGGTGCCGATCTCCCGCCATTCGCCCATGTTGTACGCAACGATGAAAAGAACACCGGAGAGAGTGGCGAGCGGGATGAAGCGCGCCATAGATCCTGCCACAAGCACGATAAGAAGAAGCGTAAGAGCGTGTACGATTCCGGCAATTGGAGTTCTCGCCCCGGACCGTATGTTCGTGGCCGTTCTCGCGATGGCGCCGGTTGCGGGAATGCCTCCGAACAGTGGGGAAGCGATGTTTGCGACACCCTGCGCGACAAGCTCCACGTTCGAATTGTGCCGGTATCCGCTCATGCTGTCAGCCACCACCGCGGAAAGCAAGCTCTCGATCGCCGCGAGCAGGGCTACTGTCACTGCGGATGGGAGCAGCGGGACAACTTGCGTCATATGAAAAGTGGGAATTGACAGTCGCGGAAGGGTCGTGGGTATTCCGCCGAACTTCGAGCCGACAGTCTCAAGCGGAATCCCGAACCCGGCGACCAGGCCCGTAAAGCCGAGCAGCGCGATGACCGAGCCCGGAACTCGCTTCGTTAAACGGGGCCAAAACAGAATCACACACATAGTTCCTGCGCCAACAGCCAGGGCCGGCCAATGTACCGTATCGAATTTCGAAAGAAGAAGCTTCATTCGTGGAAGGAAGGCGCTCGGAACATCTCCCGTTCTCAGGCCAAAGAAATCCTTGATCTGAGTGGAGGCGATAAGAAGAGCGATACCGTTTGTGAAACCGATGGTCACAGGGCGGGGGATGAACTTCACGGCCGCTCCGAGACCAGTCAAACCCATCACGACGAGCATTATGCCGGCCATGACAGTCACGAGTGCCAGTCCGGAGATGCCAAATTGAGCGACGATGCCAGCGACGATAACGACGAACGCTCCTGTCGGTCCGCCGATCTGAAGCCGGGATCCCCCGAGCGCCGATATTAGACCTCCCGCCACGATCGCGGTGTAGAGTCCCGCTTGGGGAGGAACACCAGAGGCGATCGCAAACGCCATCGCTAATGGTAAGGCAACCAATCCAACCGTGAATCCGGCCAGGAGATCTGCATTAAAATCGGCCCGGCTATAGCCGCGCAAACTGCGAAGTGATTCCGGGAGCCACTGTTCTGGTAAGGTCACGTGAAGCGAACCGTGCGTTTGAGAAGTAACTAGTCAGTACTGTTCTTGGGCAAAGCGCTTGACAGAAATTCTCCTACATCGTGCTTCAACTTCGTGTGCGAGGTGCTGTCGATGTAGAGCATGTGTCCGGATTCGTAGTAGGCCCATGAGATGCGCTTATGCATATCCGCATTGAGTCCCATGTGGTTGAACGTGTATTGGACGGCGTAGAAGGGTGTTGCCAAATCATAATAAGCTGCGGCAACCAGCACCTTCATGTAGGGATTCTTGGTCAATGCGTTCCGGAGCATCGCTGTAGTGTCGCCAAAGCCATTCTGGACCTCGTAGTTCCAGGGCTGGATTCCACCGCTTGGGTAGTAAAACATGTCTGTCCTGTAGTTCAGTTCGGTCCGAATGTAGTTCGTAAAAGCAGCCATAAACGGCGGCGTGATCTCCGTGCTCGAAGGATCGAACTCACTCGTCTCGCCCGTGTTCAGCGACGAGGCTCCGGTGATTCGTCCGTCGTAGCGGCCGATGGTTTCGTTCTTATCCCTCAATAGCTGGCGCGTAAAGTGCTGAACGTCATATCGGAGGTTGCTTTGGTCGACATATTGCGCATCAAGGCCTGTGTAACGGACCAGCTTGTCCACGATCGTCTTTCTTTCCGGGGCCGGAAGTGCATCTCCCTTGTTGAGCGCAAGCGCGTATTCACCGGTGGCAAAGTCCTGCACTTCTCTAAGAAACGATTTGAGGTCTTTCTTCTGGCACTCGGGCGCTACCTTCTTGTGATACCAGGCATCTGCGGCGTAAGTCGGTAATTCCAATTCGTAAACAAGATCGTCGCTGCGGCTCCAGATTGTCTCTAAGTTAAGGGTGGTACCGATGAGCACGATGCCATTGAAGGCCAGGCCGCGATCGATGAGGTATCCCGCCAGTCCCGCCGCTCGAAAGGTGCCGTAGCTCTCGCCGGCTATAAGAAGCGGTGAAAGTTCGCGACTGTTCCTTGTCACGTATAACCGCATAAACTCTCCGACGGACTCGATGTCGCCGTTAACACTGTTCATCCGGCGCGCCACTTCCACGTTCTTTGCACGGCTGTAGCCCGTGCCGACGGGATCGATGAAGACGAGGTCGGTCATGCCTAGCCAGGTGTCCTGGTTGTCTTTCAACTGATACGGCGGAGGAGGCATGGTGCCGTTTGGCATCAACTTCGGACTCCTGGGTCCCATGCCGCCCATGTGGACCCACATGGAAGCGGATCCGGGTCCGCCATTGAAGCAAAACGTAACTGGCCTCTTCGAAACATCGGTGACACCATCGAGCGTGTATGCCATGTAGAAAATGTGCGCTTCCGTGTCGCCTGATGAGTTCTTCAGCGGCATCTGTGCCACTGTTGCTGTGTAGTTGATCGTTTTCCCAGCCACGGAGATGGTGTGGTGAGTAACAACGGAGGTCTCATCGATTTCGCCGCCCACGGCAGGTCCGGGCCCGGGTACTCCCGGCCTCCCGGTTCGTGCGGGCTGAGCTGCCGGAGGCGCCGGAGCGGAGGGCTCTAGCGGTGCGGTCGTTGCCGGAGGCGTTGCCTGTCTCGAAGGCTGCTGAGGAGTTTGGGCCGCCTGAGGAGCGAGCAGCAGCAGGAACACTGAAACGCTAAACATTGCGTCAATGATAAACAATGGACCGAGGAGGTCCGGACGCGCCGGCTAAACCATTTGCCGCCCACCCCCGACGCCAGCCGCGACCGGCCGTGCCCTCATCACGTTGATGATTGGGCCGGTGATGGTGACGTGTGCTTCCGAACGGCCTCCGGTCACAAGATCCATCGCGACCAGGCCCCAGGGACGGCCGAACTCCTCTCGCGTGTCCGCAGCCACCCTTTTCAAGTGTTGCGCCAGGTCCGACCGGAGTTTCTGAAAGTCCCCGTTCTTGGGATCGATCCCCGGATTCTTAACGAGGAAGTTCCTGACTTTGATCAACGCCTGTCCCGTTTCGTTCATAGTCTTAGCCCACCAGACAATTGTCGAGTAATCTGCCGCGATCACGCCGGCCTGCAAGGGTGTCGCATCGGGCAACAGTGTCCCAAGCTTAGACTGTCCTCCCTCTTTCATCTGTTTCCAAAGGTCATCGTTCTGCAAAGGCCTTAGGCGTACCGGGTCCGCCGCTTCGCCGTGCGTAGCCACAACTTGCATGGCTTGGCGCCCGATATTCTCGTACTCAATCTGCGCTCTAGGCAGATCATTCTCGAGGAACAGCGCCGTGGCAACGGAGTCGTTGTACTCTGCGCTGGCATATGCAATCGTTCGTCCGAATTGCGTGACGGTTCGCAGCAAATCATTCTGCTCGTTCCGAGTCATCAATCCGAGGCCGACAGCGACGTTGAGTTCGTCCAACATCGTTTCTCGACTGGTCTGGTCGTGAGCTTCACAGTATATGTGACTGGATTTCAGACTAGGCGGACTTACCGCCGTCTGTGACGCACGGTAAGCGGCGGTTATCAGCAAGCTGGACGCTAGCACCTTGCGCAGTTTATGGGGATCCGCCTGGTTCGGCCGTCCGCCGATGTTGAGCACACCAGCCTGAATTCCGGTTGCGGTGGCGGTATCACTCAGGATAAGTTCACCGTTGTCGGGATCGTACAGGACTTTCCCTTTCAGTGTGAGCTTCGAGATCGAGATGAAGTTGTAGATGCCGAGAAGATTGACCTTCAGAACACGCTTACTTTGCCGGACGTTGGTAAAGATACTCTGAATCATCTTCACGCCGCGTATGAGCGAATCTTCGCCCGATACGAGAGCACTCAGATCGCCCCGGAGCGCATTCTGAATGGCGGTCTCTCCCGCGCTGTCAAGGGCGGTGACATCAATTTCGTATAGAAACGCTGCCTGACTTGCGAACAGGCGTCCGACCTCAAACGACGTAGCAAGTTCCAGCGTTCGTTCAGCGGCAGCTTTAACCGTCGCCTGAATCGAGGCGATGGTAAGGGCATCGACGTTCGCTTCTTTTAGCTCCTTGAACTCTGCCTCGGCATTCGGGCTCAAAGCGGAAATGATCTGAGCGAATAAATCATCGCCGCCGAACGAAAGCGACAATCCGGCTGAGGCACTCACCATTGCCTTTAGCTCCGTGCCGCGCTCCTTGAAGTAGCCGAGGCGGACCGTGGTTGCACTCGTCTTCCGTACTCTGATTTCGAAATCGCCGAAAAGCCGGAAAGATGCCCCCAAGCGTACGGAGGCGCCTTCCGAGACATCAATGCTGCCAAACCCCAACGGAAGGTCGGCACTCGCGAGAGGATTCGACACGGCCAGGAGGTTGGCTGACGCGGCGAACTTGAGGCTACCGGTGCCCGCGACGGTAACGACGCTATCCGGCAGCATGGCAAACAGATCGGCCACAGATGTGGGGATCTGAAATGAGGCAAACGTCTTTCTTATGGCGCTCAGGAGCGTTGGTGGTGCGGGCTCGAGAGAGAACTTCTGATAGTTAACGAGGGTAATGGCAGAATCCGCAGCGAACCCAAAGTTGACGTCAGAGACTGTGGTCGAAGCCGCTGGTCCGGCGTTTACCGTGAAGGCGACGGAAACATAGCGCTCGCTCTCTTTCACGGGCACGTCTTCCCCATAATTGTCGGGGCTGAAGAGCAAATCAGTTTCTCCGGGCTCGAGATGCGGGTCGGGAACAAAGATCTCGACCGCCGCACTGACCCCCGCTTTTATCGCGAGGGAAACACCTTCGGCAATGACCGGTAGAGGATGCGCGAGATTTAAATCCGCATGTAGTTTGGTAATCGCCGGATCGGCCAGCGAAAGAGGACTCAACTGACGTAATTTTCCGCCTTGACTAAGGAGTTCCAGCGGCCCTTTGAAGTATCTCGCGATCGCGGATCCCTCGCCGGGCTCAACCTCTATATCAAGATCCAGGTTGTCTTTGATACTGATGTCCGGCAAGCGCTCTCCTCCGATTCGTGGGCCCGTAAATTAGCTAGCTACCCGGGAATGTTCCACTATATACGTTTTCGAGCCTGAGACCCTGAGCGATGGAGTTCAGTTCCAGCTCTAAAGGTGCTGGAGAAATCGAGGGCCGCACATCGTCGTACTATGGCCGGCCGATCAGTTGGCTCTAGGCGTTCTTGAGGGCCGCTTCCAGATCGACCTCGTCTGAGCGTGCGAGGTCGGCTTTCAGCATGTTCTTCATCTGATTCATCGCAAAGCTATGCTCGTCGCGATTGCACGCCGCGACGCAGTCCGAAGGAATCACAAGTTCCATGTCCCTCATGTACGCATCATTTGCCGTAAAAAGAACACAGCTATTCGTAGATACACCTGTGATGATGAGCCGGCACGCTCCCAGATGCTTCAAGAGGATGTCGAGCGGTGTCTGGTAAAACCCCGAGTGCTTCGGCTTCAAAACGAAGTAATCATCCTCAGCCGGGATTAGTTGCTGGACGAACGGACCTCCCCGCACTCCATCTTCGAGACAATGATGGACGATCTCGTCGAACTTCGATTGCCAACGGCCAAAGTTGTCGTTCACGTAGATTACCGGGACGCCGGCAGATTTTGCTCGCTTCTTGAGCCTGGCGATGTTCGGTGCGATCTTGATGGCCTGCTCGAACAGTTGATCGCCGCGAGGAAACTCGAAATCGTTGATGACGTCGATTAGCAACAAGGCGGTATCGTGCGTATCAGGTGCACTGCCGTGCAGATCATGCTGCTTGCCCGGTTGTGGTGTCACTTTCTCAATGTAACTGTAAGAAGCTTATAGGAGCCAGTGAGGTAAAATCCCTACCCGCGCCAGGCAATCATGCCGATTTCGGAAGAGTTGCCTTCGGTGAACTCATTACCAGCCTTCCGTGGTGGACGCCTTTTGTCCCAATCAGCAGATCAGCCAGTCTCTGGACCTGGTTCGACCTGCCGCGCACCACGAGGACTTCAAGGCATGTATGGTGATCGAGATGAGCGTGTGTGGTTGCAATAACCAGATCGTGATGGTCGTGCTGTAACTTTGTCAACTTGTCAGGCAACAGCCGCGAGTGGTGATCATAAATCAGCGTGATGCTTCCTACAACGAGAGCATCCGGATCTTCAACCGCTGCGGTAATCAGGCGATCGCGTATAAGATCCCGGAAGGCTTCGGAACGGTTGCTGTAGCCTTGCTTCGCGATGAACCGGTCGAAACGCGTCAGGAGATCGGAATCAATCGCGACGCCAGTCCGTGTCAACTGTCCCATGCGTTACTCCCTATCATAGTCTCCGATCGTGCGTAACACGTTGGCTCCTAACGTGTTACGCTAGATTCGATCGCAAAGCGGGCGCGGCGCTTGCACGTCCGCCGTACGTTTCCCCGGCTAACTATGCACATCCCCGACGGCTATCTCAGTCCTGGCACCTGTGCCAGTCTGTACGCAGCCGCGGCGCCGTTCTGGTATGTCGGGATGAAGCGAGCCAGGGCGAAGCTTGCGACACAGGCGGTTCCGCTCCTGGCTGTTTTCTCCGCATTCTCTTTCGTGTTGATGATGTTCAACTTGCCGTTGCCTGGCGGGACAACAGGACACGCGGTCGGTATGGGCATGGCATCCATCGTTCTCGGTCCTTGGATGTCGATTTTGGCCATTTCGGTGGCCCTGTTCGTACAAGCCTTCTTTTTTGGAGACGGTGGCATATTGTCTTACGGAGCCAACTGCTTCAATATGGCAATTGCTGGTTCGCTGGTCGCGTATGGTGTGTACAGACTGGGGAGCCTTGGAGCGAGTCTCTCGTCGATGCGGCGTGTTCTGGCCGCCGGTCTTGCGGGTTACGCCGGGATCAACGTGGCCGCGCTGCTGGCCGCTGTCGAATTCGGTGTCCAACCCCTGTTTTTTCGCGACGTCAACGGAACTCCCCTGTATGCTCCTTACCCTCTGAGCGTCTCCATCCCTGCGATGATGATCGGTCACCTCACTTTCGCCGGTTTTGCCGAATTTCTTATATCCGCTGGGATGGTGAAATATCTGGGACGCGTGGATCCTGCTCTGCTGCTAATCGCAGCCCGGGATTCGAGCGGTTCTGGTTCCGAAGCGGTACGTATTCCCCGCGCGTTCGGGCTTCGCAAGCTCTGGATCGTCCTTGCAATCGCAATGTGTCTGACGCCCCTGGGAATCGTTGCCGTCGGAAAAGCGTGGGGCGAATGGAACGCAGACGATTTCGCCAGTCCTGCTGGCCGGAAAGCCATGGCAGCAGCATCGGATGGAGCAGCGGCACCGTCCCGAGTTCCTCCGGGGCTCGCGAATTTGTCTCGATTTTGGCGCGCGCCACTCGCAGACTATGAGCTGGCCTTCCTTCGGAATTCTTCCGCAGCCTACTTCCTGTGCGCGTCGCTGGGTATCGGCGTGGTGATTGCGTTTGCAACTCTGATCACCTCGATCGGGCGTAAAGGTAGCCTTCGCCATGCGCCCATCCGTGCAACACGTTCACAACCGCCAAGGGTGCGCAGGAATTTCCTCGAGAAGACTGTTGATGGCTTACTGGTCAGCATGCAGGAGGCTCTGGTCGCCGAGGAAATCGCTCGTTCAGACGGCTTTCTTCAGGCGATTGATCCCCGAGTCAAGTTGCTCAGTATCCTATCTCTGGTCGTGGCATCCGTAGCAGTCCATAGGCTCACAATCTTGTTCGCCTTCTTCAGCCTGGGTGTACTGCTAGCTGCGTTTTCCCGAATCTCCCCGCTGTTTCTGCTCAAGCGAATCTGGATGCCGGTCCTGGCTTTTACGGGCCTGCTTGCCTTACCGGCCCTGTTCACGGTTCCGGGCGACGCGCTGGGCCGATTGCCGGTGATTGGTTGGAATTTTACGTTCACGGGCCTGATGAGTGCTGCGCTCTTGATTGCCCGGGCCGAGGCGGCCAGCACGTTCTCGCTCCTGCTTGTTCTCTGTACTCCCTGGAACCAGATGCTCCGCGCGCTCCGTTCCTTCAGGGTTCCCGCGACGGCGATCGTAATCCTCCAGATGACGCATCGCTACGTGTTTCTCCTGGTGGAAATGGCGCACAATATGCTCGAAGCCCGCCGCGCCCGGTTGGTTGGGTACCTGGACGGGCGCGAACAGCGCCACCTGATGGCCGCAACTGGAGGTGTTCTTCTGGATAAAACCTTCCATCTCGGCCGCGAAGTTCACTCTGCCATGCAGGCTCGCGGGTTCCGTGGGAGTGTTTATCTCCTAGAAGACCACCAGATTTGTGCCCGCGACCGCGTATTTCTGGCCGGGTTTTTTGTATTGGCTGTGCTGCTGGTTTGGCTCGGGCGATAGAGATTGGGCCAAGCGGATTCCACCTTCGTTCTGCGCGATGTCGGCTATGCCTACAAGAACATCCCGGCGCTGAATGGCGTTTCGCTCGAGGTAAGGAAAGGCGAGCGTGTTGCACTGCTGGGTCCAAACGGTTCGGGTAAATCAACACTACTACGCTTACTCGCTGCTCTCTCGTTTCCGCAGCGCGGCGAAGTCTTGTTCGACGGTGAAGTTCTAACTGATTCGCGCTTTTCCGACGAGCAGTTCTCCACACGTTTTCGGAGACGAGTTGGCATCGTTTTCCAGAACCCTGATGTTCAGCTTTTTAATGCAAGCGTTCTCGAGGAAGTTGCGTTCGGGCCACTTCAAATGCGCTGGCCCAAGGAGCAGGTCAGGCAAAGCGTGGATGCCGTGCTTGCAAAGCTCGGGATAACGGAGCTCAAGGACCGCCCGCCACACCGGCTATCGGGTGGCGAAAAGAAGCGTGTTGCTCTTGCCTCCGTCCTTGTCCTTGATCCCGAAGTGATCCTTCTGGACGAACCCACTGCTGGGCTTGATCCGGACAGCCAGAATGAACTAGTCCGATTGTTGAATTCCTGGGCTGGAAGCTCACGTACGGTCGTCATTTCGACCCACGACCTGGACACTTTAGAGGAGGTCGCGGACCGCTGCTACATTCTGAACCGAGGTCAGGTGGCAGGAGAAGGCGAACCTCTCCGGGTCCTCCACGATGTCGAACTCCTCGAGCGCACGAACCTGCTCCGTCCACATCGTCACGTGCATCCGTCGGACACCCCGCGTCCGCACCCGCACGTTCACGCGGACCGGGACTAACAGTTCGCATCAAAGGCCGCCAGTAGAATGGAATTCACCTTTGGAAGGAGGTTTCGATGCTCCGTCTTGCATTCCTCGCTTTGCTCTGCACGCTGCCGCTCTTATCCCAGACGAAGAAGATCCTGGTTGCTTACGATAACCCGGGCCTAATTGAGAAACTTCGGGCGACAGGACCTGAAGTCAACGTTGTGCCGGTCACCCAGGCAAACGTGATGAGCGAAATCGCCGATGCAGATGCGTTTGTGGGCGAGATCAGTTCGGCGGAGGTGCGCGCCGCCAAGAACTTGAAGTGGGTTGCCATTATGAGCGCCGGTGTGGAGCGCGTCCTGTTTCCGGCCGACGGTTCGGACGATCTGCGCCGCAGCAATATCATTCTGACGAACAACAAGATTGTGCAAGGTCCCGAAATCGCCGACCATGCGCTCGCGATGCTGCTGATGCTTTCCCGGAACCTGTATGTTCTGTACAAAAACGATCAGCAGCAGATCTGGGATCCGAAGTCGTTCCATGGGATCGAGCTGCGGGGCAAGACTGCTCTGGTGATTGGACTCGGCGGTGTCGGTTCGCAAATCGCCTTACGCGCAAATGCGTTCGGAATGACCGTGATTGGTGTCGATCCCGAAGATAAGCCGTTTCTACCCTTCGTCGAACGAATCGTCAAACCCGATCAGCTAGATCAGATGATTCCGCTTGCCGACGTGGTCTTCATTTCGGTTCCCGACACACCGAAGAGCCATAAGATGATCGGCGAACGGCAGTTCCAACTGATGAAGAAGAATTCCTACTTTATCGCGGTGAGTCGCGGAGGGATTTATGAGATGCCCGCCTTGGTGAAAGCGTTGGACGAGAAGCGGCTTGCCGGTGCCGGAGTCGATGTCACTGATCCCGAGCCTTTGCCGAAGGGCCACGCTCTCTGGCAGTTTCCAAACGCAATTGTCACGCCGCATATTGCGGGGCGGTCGGATCAGGACGCTCCCCGCATGGTTGGCACCATCGTTGAAAACGCGCGGCGTTTCGTTGCTGGTAAGCCGATGATCAACGTTGTCGACAAGCAGAAGGGTTACTGATTGCTGCCGCTCCCGGATTTATTCTGTTGAGGTGGAACGTAACGGAGTGTGAGGAACACTTCGTGCGACTGCGGTGTGGCACCCGGCGCAACGACTGCACCCATTGGTCCCGATTTCCACTTGGAAGCATAGTGCCGTGCTGAGTTGTTGAGCGAATTATTGCTAGACGAGATTACCTCGATATCGCTCAATCGACCTTTGGGCGACTGCATGGCATGAACTACCACCATTTGCGGCTGGTCAACGGAAACTCCGCTCGGCGCGGGTGCATCCGCGTGATAGTGCCAGGGAGAGCTGATGGCCGGTCCCTTGCCCATCGCGCTCAGACCGGCGGGCTGGAACAACGCCGGATCGCCGGACGGATCGGTGACGCTCACCGTCTGCGCCTGGATGATCGGTTGATTACCTTGCATGATCGTGAATTTTCCGGGGACAAGCGCCTCGTGGAATCTGATTCCATTCGAGTAATCGTAATGAATGTAGAGGCCAGGAATCGGCGAATACGCTATCACGGTACTTGAGTTCGGATCTATGCAGGTTTCCGCTTCGTCCCAAGACCTTCCGCCCGAGACAGTCTTCGCGTCCATGTTGTGGCTTACCAGGACACAGGTAAGATCAACACCGTCAAGATTGCCCGCGGCCTTCCGGATAAATGCTCTGGGTCCCAAGCTGTGCTCGGTGAAAAACATGGCCGCTCGAGCTTGAGCCAAGCGGATAGGCAAAGATCCAAGCTCCCGGTTGCTATACAAAACTCCGTTCACGTACAGGTTTATCGCAGAGAATCCCGGCCCCTCAGCCGTCCATCTGTACGTGTTTTTGCCGGGCGAAATGTCCTGCAATTCCCAAGTTCCGTCTGAGCTCCCGTTGCCGGAAGCAGTGAATGAGGTCTTCATGCTGTATGGCTGTGCTCGGACATTGGAATGTCGACGCGCCTCGGTCACGAGGTTGACAACGTCGGCTCTTTGGCTGGCGTCCTCAATCGCTTGTGCGTCCCCAGTGACAAGCTCGAAGTGATCGGAGGGAACCGCCGGTTCCTTGAACTGTTCCGTCGTTCCGTCGACGGATAACGTTAACCGCGCAGGCGTCTGAGCCAAGAGGACGTACTGACATAACAGGAATCCGAATAACGCGGCACGCAGCCGAGACAGTCGGAAATGGTGATCCCTCACCGGCACCTCTCTTCCCTTTAAACTTAACCCGAAACCCTTTGGGCAAAGTCCCTGGTACTCGTTAGATGGGTACGAGACCTCGCCGTATCCCGAGGGCAACCGCTTCTGCCCGGCTTCCCGCTCCCAGTTTGGCCAGGATCTGCGCAACGTGGAACTTAGAGGTGTGTTCTGAAATTTTCAGCCGTGTTGCTATTTCTTTGTTGCCGAGGCCATCAGCTAACATTCGAAGCACTTGCAATTCGCGCGGCGTAAGCGATTCGCTGGCCACCTCGTGCTCTTCGTTCTGCCGCGGGGCGCCGAAACGGCGTTTGGCTCCCGTTTCGGTTAGCACGACGAGGTTTTGAGCCAGCGCTGCAATGGCCGCTGAAAGTTCTGATGCGGTTGGGTTGGAGGTGAGCCAACCGCGTATCGGTTCCCGGAAAGAAGGCTCTGTTTCACTCTCGTCTGCGAGCACCAGGACGGGCGGGCCGTCGGCTGGCAGCGAACTCGCAACCGTGGCGGAGGTGGCTATTACGACGTGCAGATATAACAGTTGGGTTTCCCGGCCGTCCCGAGCGAAAGCGTTGAGAACGACGGCGTCGATTCGGTCCTCGTCCTCCAATAACTGGGCGAGCGCTCGTCCGCGCGTGTTGTTATCCGTGATAATTCCAACCCGGATCAAGCTGCACTCAGGTTCGGTTTGCGCTCGAGTTGCAAAGCGACGCGCCGCATAGTGCGCTGGCCAGCGCGGTAGAACTCGAGAACAACCACCGAACCGGGAGCTTCGTCCGTGACGGCTTCAAGGTCCTCCAGCATTCGGAACCGGGATTGGTTGGCACCGACGAGAACGTCTCCGGGTAACAGGGACGCCCGCTCCGCCGCCCCGCCGGGGCTCACCTCGAGGATCATCATGCCGACCGTCTTATCTTTGAGTGCTACCTGCCGCACGACTACTCCGAGGCTTGAACCCGATCTGGTCCGCTTGACAAACAACTGCACAGCCCGGCTCGGAATCGCCAGCGCCAGACCGCCGCTGATGACCATCGTGTTGATCCCGACCACCTGACCGTTGTAATCGGCTAGTGGGCCACCCGAATTGCCAGGTGCCAGGCGCACGTCAGCATAGATCGCCGTTTGGCCGCCCATTGGCGGGGCAGCACCGACCGCGTGCACGACACCGCTCGACACCGCGCCAACAAACCCGAGCGGATTCCCGACAGCTACGATCGGAGTGCCCGGCCGCAAAGCGTTTGAATCGCCCAGCGCCGAAGCAGGTGCTCGGAGCCCCTGAATTTTCAACAGCGCCAAATCCCGACGACCGTCGATTCTCAGCACGCTCGCGGGGAGGCGGTCGCCTTCCCACGACGCGACCGTCAGGGACGCTCCCCGGACCACGTGCGCGTTCGTGACGACCTGTCCTTCTGTGACAACGGTACCTGTGCCACTTCCCGAGCTTCGGGAGGAACCGTTCAGTACTTCTACAGTTGATCGGCGAAGCGCCTCTACGACGCGTCCTGGTACTGGGAGCGCCATATCATCTCTCTTTACTCGCGCGCTCTTCGATCGTGATTTCACTCTCGATCTTTTCACCACCGCGGATGAGAAGAGCACTGGCTCGCCGTCCGACGCTGTCTCCGCGCAACACAGCCTGGAGTTCATCGACGTCGACCATTGGGGTGCCGTTCATTGCCACCAGGATGTCGCCAAGCTGCCATCCTGCTTTTTCTGCCGGCGACTCCGGTTCGACGCTTAGAACAATCAATCCACCTTCGTGATTCAGAGCGAGCTTTTCCCGAAGTGAAGCAGGGATGGAAACCGGCTGCAAGCCGACGCCCACATAACCGCGCCGGATTCTGCCTTGGCGCACGAGTTCGTCTGCGACCCGGTTCAACGTCGTGAGGGGAACGGCAACGGCCGAATGCCGGAGGAGCGCAGGAGTCGCCATGCCGATGAGAGCGCCGTCGGCCCCGACGACCGCCGCGCCCGATTGAGACGGATAAAGATTAACGTCCAGACGGAAGAAGTGATCGAGGGTCCCACCACGCCATATTCGTCGTGATCCGCCGACCGCCCCCATAATGCCGAGGCTCGCCGAGGCGCCCGCATCCGTCGTCATACCGACAATCGAGACCAGATCGCCGGCTTTGACCGACGCCGGATCGCGAGACGGGAGTGGCTGAAGCGGGAGATCGTCACTCCGCAAGATCGCGAGATCCAGGCCCGGTTCCCGGCCAATAACATTCGCAGTAGCTTGCGCTCCTGATCCCGTTTCGAGCGGGATACCTGAGTCGCGTTTTACCGCATGGTTTGCCGCGGCTATCAGGTTTCCGCCCAGAACTACCCCACTCGTGGTTCGATAGGCCGCTGCCTTGACCGCCACGACACCTGCGGAAGCCGACCCGACTAGCTCGACTAAAGCTTGGGACAGGCTGCTTAAATCACTACTGATTGCATCCATGGCTACAGTGTGCGCCGGTTTCGGACAAAGCACATCAGCCATTCGGGCAGGGAACAGCGAATTACTGCACCCGCCACTCCTGTATGCCCGCGGAAGCGTTCGGTTCCAGTTCTAAAACCAGCCGCAAACTGTTCGTCTGGACAGGTTTGAACTCCACGTGGTTGTACTGATCTTTGTTCACCGCATAGTTACCTTGAGCTGCGACCGGCCTCCACTCGTTCCCGTCGCGGTAAAGCAGCGACCAGCTTTTCGGCAGCTTGATCTGCCTGCCGTTTAATTCCTGAAACCAATAAACATCGGAGCTGTGAATCGTGGTTGTGTGTGGAAACTCGTACTGAATCCACTCGCTCGATCCTTTCTTCGGGAGCCAATCATAGAAAGAACTGGTGTCGGCGGAAGAGGTCGGCTCCTCCTGGTCAGCCACAAGTCTCGGATCGCGGACTCCGTTTGCCGCCATGGTCGGCCCGGATGACGTCACCTTGCTCTTGGTGGCCAGGGTGGGATACGGCGTTGGATGGACCGTCGCTTGTGAGGTCGCAATCCACACTTCCATCTGCCCGGGGCCGCGATTCGCCCAGGCATAGTAGGGGATGGCGGTGAACGACTCTCGGGTGTGCTTCACGTTGTGCTTTTCGTCGAAGCTGAAGCCATCCGCCTGACCCTTGATCAGATCGACGCCGTTTAGCACCGCTGGCTCAAAGCGCGCTGTCAGCTTCTCGTCTCCGCTCAGGACGATGTTGCGGACATGCTTGTCCGGACTGTCTACCCATTCGGCTGCGTATACGATAGGGCCGCGCTGCAGCGCTACGCGTCCGAGGTCGGCGGTTACACTCTGGCTAGCGACAACCCGGCGTACCGGCATAGGTAGCGGTAGCTCAACAACGTCGCCCTTCTTCCAGGTTCGAGCAATCACGGCATATCCCGCCTCGAGCTTCAGCGGCTCCTCGTGTCCATTCACCTTCAGATGGACTGCCACGGCAGAGTTCCCGTCTGCGAACCGATAAAGATCGCCTGGAACCACTTCGTTGCGTGCCCAGCCTGGAACTCTCATGTGCACAGTGAACTGGCCCGCCGCGTCCGGATTCACGGTGAGTTTTACATCGCCGTCCCAGGGATAGCGCGTTTCTTGCACGACGTTCAGCTTCTGCCCAGATGCCAACGTAACGTCCGCGGTGTTACTCATGTAAAGGTTCACATACAGGTCTCGTCCGCGTTGAGCATAGACGTAGCCCGGAACGGAGGGCATAAACCGTGTGATGTTGCCCGGGCAGCACGCCACACCGAACCAGGGACTGCGCTGATGTTGTCCGTTCGATTCGAGCGGGTTGGGATAGAAATAGGTTTCTCCGTCCAGCGATACGCCCGAGATCAGGCCGTTGTAGAGCGTGCGTTCGAAAACGTCAACGTATTTCGCATCGCCGTGGAGGAGGAACAATCTTTGATTCCAGAAGTCGTTGCCCACGGCCGCGCAGGTTTCGTTGTAGGCAGACATGTTCGGCAACTGATAATCGGCTCCAAACGCTTCGCCTTCGCCGAGAGCGCCGATGCCCCCTGTGATGTAGAGTTTCTTATCTACGACGTTCTGCCAGATCCGGTCGATTGCCTTCAAGTAAGCTGTATCGCCGGTCAGCGCCGCAACGTCCGCCATGCCTGAATACATGTAAGTGGCGCGAACTGCGTGTCCTTCCGCGTCAGTCTGGTCAACAACTCGCAAGTCGGCCTGGTTATAGGCGCGACCGCCAGGGCCCCGGCTATCGAGAAAGAACTTCGCGAGATCGAGATACTGTTGCCTTCCGGTGACGCGATACAACTTCACCAGGCCCATCTCGACGATCTGGTGGCCGGAGTAGATGGATCGTTTCCCCGGACCAAATGTTTTGACCAGGAGATCGGCGCTCTTTAATGCCACGTCCAGCAGTTTGCGTTCTCCCGTTGCCTGATAGTGCGCGACCGCCGCCTCATAAAGGTGGCCGAGGTTGTATAGTTCGTGGCTAAGAACTTCTTCGTTTTGCCAACGCTGAGTACCGGCCCAGGGATGTGGATGCTGCGGGTCGATCGTTCTCGTCGTGTAAAGATAGCCGTCTGGCTCTTGCGCCGCAGCTATCTTGTCGATCAGCCCGTCAATATAGGCCTTTAGCTTTGGATCCGGATTCACGCGAAGCGCATAGGACGCACCCTCGATCACCTTGTAGGGATCGGTGTCGTCAAAAGGGAAAGGCGGGTAATGCTTGTCCTTAATGCTTACGCCTCGCAACACCTCCGCCGCTCGAACAAAGTTCTCGATCCGTCCCGTCCGTTCGCACTGGTCGAAAGCGGTTGGGATACTGACTTTTCGATTCGTTTCGATTTTTGGAGCCCAGAACTCATCGTTGACGTGAACCTGCGTGAAGGGAACAGGTTCGATCGGGTAATCGCGTTTCGTCGTCGATGCCGCCGTGTCGCCCTGGGCCCGACCCGCTCGCACAAAGAATGGCAACGCGCCGACTGCCGCGAAGAGGAAAAACAAACCTGGGTTTATTCTCATGGAAAAGGAAGCGCTATTGAACTGATGGCTCGATGGCCCGGACCGTTGTTCCGGAGCGAACGTCCGTAAAACTCTGACGGACTCCGCTTGGCCAAAGTAATTCTATCGACTTTGCGGTTCGACTGGGTCCCAAGCCTATCGTCAGACGTTTATCGCTGGCGGAGAGATAGCCGGCGGCAGTGTTGACGGTGTAGGACTGGGTCAGGTTCGGTCCCGCTGTTATTTTCACGCGACATCCGATGCCGTCCCGATTGGACTTCTTCCCGGTGAGTTCGAGCCTGATCCAGCCGTTTGTGTTTTCGCTCTCGTTATGTAAAACGTACGCCTTCTCGCCCAAATTGGTGGCGACGATATCGAGGCGCCCGTCATTGTCGAGATCTCCGAAAGCAGCGCCGCGTCCTGCAAGCGATTTCTTCAGACCTGGGCCGCCATCCACGAGCGCAAAGTGTCCCGCCGTGTTATGTAGAATCAGCGGAGGCTGCAGGTATCGGATATTCGGGGTGGTCACTTCGATGTTGTCCATCACGTGCCCCTGAGCGAAGAACAAGTCCTTCCAGCCGTCATTGTCAAAGTCGAGGAACCGCGTGCTCCAGCCCGAGTAGGCCGCCGTTGCACTGCCCACGCCGGATTGAGTTGTCAGGTCTGTAAAGACGCCCTGTCCATTGTTGTGGAAAATCACATAGCGCTGATTGGAAAGGTCAGTGACGACCAGGTCGGGCTTCCCATCGTTGTCGTAGTCAGCGAAATCAGTACCCATTCCGGCAAACGTCTGGCCGTCTTCGTTGAAACCCACTCCAGCCTCGGGAGCTACATCCGTAAAGGTGCCGTTCCGATTATTGTGATAGAGAAAACAGGGAACGGAGTCGTTGGCAACGTAGATATCCGTCCATCCGTCTCCGTCAAAGTCCGCGAATGCGACGCCAAGCGATTTGCCTTCCGGATTTGCGATGCCAGCTTTGGTGGAAACATCTGTGAAGGTGCCATCTCCATTGTTGTGGAACAGCAAATTGGCGACCCCGCGGAAATTGTCGGGATGGCAATAGGCTCTTCCGCCCGGTGTTCGATCTCCGCAGTATCTCCGATCGCCAAACGACCACTCCACATAGCGGCAAATGAATAGATCCAACTTGCCGTCGTTGTCGTAGTCAAAAAAGCCAGCGCTGGTGTTCCATCCTGAGCCGCCGACTCCGCTGCGTTCGGTGACATCAGTGAACGTCCCGTTTCCGTTGTTGCGATAGAGCGTGTTGCTGCCCACACCAGTCACGAAGATGTCTTCCCACCCATCGTTGTCGTAGTCCCCTGTGGCCACGCCCATGCCATAGCGGCCCTGCGTTTTGCCGGTCAATCCTGCCGGCTCCGCCACTTCGCTGAACGTTCCGTCTTTGTTCTGGTGAAACAACCGGTTCCAATACTTGGGATCCGATTTGTCGGGCACGTCCTTTGCAGTCATGGACGGGGATAAGCGAGCGCCGTTCACGAAAAACACATCAAGGCGTCCGTCGTTGTCATAGTCCAGCAGAGCAACGCCGCCTCCCATCGTCTCCGGGAGGAATTTCTCAGGGGTCGGGGAGTTTTCGAGCCGGAAGTCGAGGCCGATCCGATTCGTGATGTCGATGAAGTTCGCTGGTGACGATGAGATAGCCCAAGCGAGCGCACCGGAGAGAGTGATAATGGCGAATTTGAATATGGCAGACCTAGCGTTCACGTGCGCTACCCGGCGCATTGAGTATCGGTGCGCTGCCTTCTTTTACGGTCAGGATCTGATTTGCCGGTATGCGTTCGAGACGATCCACGATGCCCGATGGCCAATTTACAGTAAGAGTGTCAACTTTCGATGCCGTGCCCAGTCCGAAATGCACTCGAAGGTCATTCTGAGAGTAATAGCTCCCGCCGCTCATCACCTCGCCCATCTGAGTGCGACCGCCAGCGCCGATCGAAACCCGTGCCCCAATCGCACTCCGGTTCGACTTCACTCCGATGCATTTGACGATGATCCAGCTATTCTTGTTCGCTCTGTCATTCCGCAGGAGCGCAGGCGGGCCGTCCAGGACATTGATCACGAGATCCACATCGCCGTCATTATCCAGGTCACCGAAAGCGCAACCGCGCCCAACTCTCGGCGTGAGTAGATCCGGCCCGACACGATGGGAAACGTCTTCAAACCGGGTGCCTTCATGGTTTCGGTACAGAAGAGCCGGCTGCTGATATTTCAGGTGCAGGTCGCGGTTTGCAAGCTGGGAGTAAACGTGGCCGTTCGCGATGAAGAGGTCCTTCCACCCGTCGTTATCGTAATCGATCAAACCGACGCCGAACCCAAGATAACGCGTGTTGACGCCTAAACCGGTTCGGAGACTAACGTCTGTGAACGTCCCGTCGGAGTTGTTCCGATAAATTGACGTCACCTGGTCCGTGAAGTTTGTGCGCACGATGTCTAGCGAGCCGTCGTTATCGAAATCGCCAACCGCCACACCCATCCCGGAAAGTGCAACGCCGTTCTCATCGAAAGCGCAGCCTGCCGGGACAGCGATTTCTGTGAATGTTCCATCGTGGTTATTGTGGTAGAGCAGGCTCGGTGCGGTATCACACGCAACGTAGATATCAGGCCAGCCGTCGTTATCAAAATCCGCCGAAGCTGCACCCATCCCATAAGAACCGACCGGCCGCCAGTCTTTGCTGATGAAAGCGGAAGCAGGGAAGCTCCGTGGCGTGGTGACCCCGGATCGCTCAGAGACATCGTCGAAGGTTCCGTCGCCTCGGTTGCGATAGAGCACATTCGTCCCGCCCACCAATCCTTGTGGTCCGCACGGCACACCGATATCGTTGTAGCGGCAGTAAAGAGATGACCCGGGAGGCGGAACGTGCGACGGGTCGAACTGTACATAATTTGCGACAAACAGATCTAAATGGCCGTCCCGGTCAAAATCCAGAAAACAGCACCCGGCGCCCCAACGATTTCCCGTTCCCGCAACACCGGCCTTCTCCGAAATGTCCGTAAACGTGCCGTCGCCATTGTTCTTGTAAAGCACATTCCGGCCCCAGTAACTGACGAACAGATCGTCCCACCCGTCGTTGTCGAAATCACCAACGCAACAAGCTTGCCCCCAACCGGAATGCGTGAGCCCGGCCTTTGCAGTCACATCGGTAAAGCTTCCGTCACGGTTATTCCGGAAGAGAAATGGCCGAGGCTTTCGAGCGCCGTCCGTTGTTGATCCATTGACCAGGAAGATGTCGAGCCAGCCATCGTTATCGTAATCAAATAGCGCAACGCCGCACCCCATCTCCTCAAGCAGCAGCTTCTTCGAAACCCGTGCGCCGGACACATTGACCGCGCGGCTGAGACCGGCTCGCGCTGTGATGTCCGTGAATGTGACTTCTTCGCCGCGAGACTGGCTGAAGAGATTCTGTCGAAGCCCCTCGGCAACAAAGGGAGCAGTGGCCCCGATGCGGAGCAGTTGTCTTCGGGAAAGCAAACGGGAATGAGGCGTTGGCTAGAACGAACCAGCCCCGGCTGGCGACTTGGTCGGAGCCCGATTGCCTTCCTCCTTGACCCAATCGAGTCTCTTCTGCTCTAGCTCTTTGTTCAGATCGCTGAGCTTTTTAAACGAATCCAGCGCCTGGCGGCTCTCCTCCACCCGGCCGGCCCGGCGATAGGCTGTTGCCAGGAGATAAAAGTATGACGATGAATTCGGATTGATGGCGATCGCGCGATTCAGAGTTTGGATCACTGCATCGGTTTGGCCGTCCAACTCGTAAGCCTTGGCCATTTGGAACAGCGCACGATCCGATTGGGCGTTTACCTGGAGCGCTCGTTGCGCGAAGCTGAGCGCTTTCTTCGGATCCCCCAAGTTGTTGTACAAGGCGCTCATGTTGACGTGGGCGGCGCTGAATTTTGCGTGCCGCTGCTCAGCAAGATCGATCGCTTTCTGATACTGGACCGGGGCTGCGGTCTTGTCCCCGAGAGACTCGAGAGCGAGCCCGAGCCCGTCGTAAGCTTCCATGAAATCGTTATCGAGGGCGATCGCACGTTCGAAGCAGGCTTTTGCTTGCGCCCAGTTGTCCTGAATGGAGTAAAGCTTTCCCAGGTTGTACTGCAACTCAGCCGATTTAGGGTCGAACCGGATACCTTGTTGGAACTCAACCTTAGCCGCATCGAAGCGACCAATCAGCATCATGTCCCGACCGAGGACCTTATGCGCTTCGGGATTTTTGACCTCGAGTTGCAGACTGTGAGCCAACGCTTTGATGGACTCTCCCACCTTGTGCTGTCCGTAATACGTATACCCTAACGCGTACCACGCCCACGCCGACTTCGGTTGCTCAGTGACATAGCTGTTGAGCAATCTTTCCGAGTCTGCGAATTTTCCACCGCGGATCGCGGCCTCGATCGCTGCCCTCTGTCCGTCGCCGGCATTACCTTCTAATTTGGTTAATTCCGCTTTGGCTTCTTCAAAGTTCGGGAGGATTGCTATCGCTTTCCGAAACTCCTCCGCGGCCTGAACGTTCTCGCCCTTCTGCGTCAATGCCAAGCCGACGTAGTAGTGGCCTTCGGCCGCGTCGGGATTATCGGAAACCACGCGCCGGAACCGGGCCAATGCCTCGTCGGCTTTACCGCCGGCTTCGAGCAGTGCACGGCCTTCGCGGATATCGAGATTCGCCGCCTCCTGCCGCTGATTCACCGCGTTGAGCTCACGGCTCTTTGCCATGGCGGCCGCTCCGTCCGCCTTTCGCCCCGCGCGCGAGAGGGCCAAACCCAATTGGTAATACGCCTCGCCGGACTTGCTGTCGTTCGCGACGGCTGCCTGCAGATGAGTGACGGCGCCTTCTGCGTCGCCCTTCTTTAAGAGAGCTTTGCCGAGTGCAAAATCAGCCTTGGGATACTTGGGCGAGATTGCGAGGAGCTTTTGCAACTCGTCGATCTCTTTGCTCAAGCCATCGGGACCGCTCGCGTCATAGGCCAAGGCAAGGTTGTAATGCGCTTTCAACATCTGCGGCTGCAGAGTGATCGCCTTCTCCAATTCCCGCACTGCCTCAGCCGCATCGGAGATGATCAACAACGCACCCAGGTTTTGATGAGCGTCTGCGAATTCAGGGCTAAGGGTCACAGCCGAACGAAACGCTTTCTCCGCCTTGTCATCAGTACCCGATTGCGTGTAAACAAGACCTAGATTGTTGTAGGCTTCAGCATAGTTGGGATCCAGGCGGATTGCTTCCTCGAAGGCGGCCACGATCTGTGGCTCATCTGCGCCGGCCAAACCCAAAACCCGTCCCAGAACGTTTTGCGCTTCGGCGTTCGACGGATTTGCCGTCGCAGCCTTTCGCAATTCCGAAAGGGTGAGGTCCAAGTCGGGAATCGAACCCGGCTGAGGGCGGAGGTTCAGACCCGAATCGAGCTGCGCAAGTGCTGGTGAGAGCCGATTCTCTATTAGATAGAGGTTCGCGAGGTCGAAATAAGGCTGGGGCGACTCTCCGTTAAGCGCGATTGCCCGTTGCAACATTTGGGTTGCGCGCGGTGCGTTTTCGCTCTGCCGAAGAGCCATACCGAGAAAGCTGTAGGCCGTTGCCTGAGATGGATCGAGATTGACGCTACGCTCGAGTTCTCCTATCGCATCCGCGCGCTTGCCCGTAAACCACAGCGAGACACCCAGGCTGTAATGAGCAGTCGCCAGGTCTGGCGCGAGTGCGATTGATTTCTGGAATTCGCCAATCGCCGACGAGAGATCGCCGGTTCGCGCTAAAGCCGATCCAAGCAAGTTGTGGACGTCCGCATCCTCTCCATCGAGCGCAGCGGCGCGGCGCAGCGTCTCGACTGCCTGAGCCGGTTTTCCCTGAACGAGATCTGTTTCGGCCGAGCGTGTGAGCGTAGATACTTCGCTCCGCTTCATGTGCGAAGGCCGGGAAAGAGTCCGGCGCCGCCCAGCCGCAGATTCTCTAAGCATCGAACCGAGCGTGTAATAACTTTCTCGCGACTCATTGTTCAACTGGAGCGCTTTCTCGATAGAAGCAATCCCGCCTTGCAGATCTCCTGTCTGCCGCAGGGTTTGCCCGAGTTGTAGAGCGAGGTTGGCGTCTTCCGGATGCTCTTTCGCGAGGCCTTGAAAAATAGGAAGTGCTTCGCCAGCTTTTCCGCCTGATCGCAGCGCAATCGCCATGTTCAAGCGAAGCTCCGGATCCTGCGGCGCTACCTTAACCGCTGTTCGAAACACCTCGATCCCGGCTGGAACGTCTCCACCCTGAACAAGAGTAGATCCCAGATTGTTGTAGGCGCGCAGATAGCGCGGATTCAGTTTAATTGCTGTACGAAATTCCCGCTCGGCGTCTGAGAGCCTGCTCTTCTGCAGGTAGGCAACGCCTAGCCAGTTGTGCACGTCTGGACTTTGCGGGTGCCGCTTCACCACTTCACCATAGTGCAGGATGGCTTTGTCGGGCTGACCCGCTTGCTGCAGTAAAATCCCGAGCGCTACTTCGGCCTCTTCATAAAAGGGCTTTAGCTTGAGTGCTGTCCTTACTTCCTTTAACGCCCGGTCGCTCTGCCCAAGATCACGGTAGGCAATTGCCACATTCAGGTGAGCTCTCGCTGAATTGGGTTCAAGTGCGATGGCCTTCTGGAAGGCGTCCGCGGCACCCTGGCGATCACCGGTGCTCCAAAGCGCGATACCGAGGCTAATCTGCGCGTCCGTTTGCTTGGGATCGAGACGTAGAGAACTGCGGTACTCGAGTATGGCGGTTTGCCAGTTTCGCTGCGAGAGCGCTCGCGCTCCAGCTATATTGTGCGCAGTAGCCGACTCTTGATTTCCGAAGAGTAAGAAAGGGAATAGCAGCGCGATCGCTGTGGTTCCGAAAATGAGAAAGGGACGCCTCTCGCGGCGTCCCCTTGTTACTACTCTCAAACGACCACGATTCCTTAAAACTCGATTCTAGTCCCTAATTGAATCGATCGCGGTTGGTTGGCCTGCAGAGAGACTTGGCCGAACTGGCCTGAGCTCCAGTTCAAGTTGGGATCGGCGAACACCACTCTGTTAGTGATGTTACCGCCCTGGACCTCGAGCCTCCACTTGAAACGCTCGCCGAACATCGTTTCCTTAAAGAGGCTAACATCCTCGACAGCGTTTCGGAACCCGCGGATGTGCGCGTCTTGCCTTGGGGCATTACCAAACTGCAAAGGCCCGGGATCTGTCCAGGCCGCTTTGTTCAGATACGGACCCCGCCCGGGATCGAAGCTTCCTTCGTCCACTGTCGCGGTAGCGCCAGTGACAACGTTCGGTCGTTTTCCATAGTTGAACAGAAGGCCCGATAAGTCGTTGTTCATTGTGACGCCCATTGGGCGGCCGCTCTCGTACCGAAGCAACCCGTTGATTGCCCAGCCAGCGATCAGATACTTAACTAGTCCGCTGTCTCGATTCTTTCCAAACGGAAGGCGATACGTGTACGAGAAGACGAAAGTGTTTGGCACATCGTCGGTGCTGACAGAGCGTTCGAGTTGGGTACTCAAGGGGTTCTGTGGATTGCCGGGCTGGTTGTTTGCGCCGCTCGTTTCCGCACCGTTGTTGATCAGTTTCGAGCGCGTATAAAACACACGGAACAGAGAACCATTTGTGAAACGCTTGTCGAGCTTTACCTGAACGGAATGATAGATGCTGTTGCCCATCGGCCAGTTGCGATAGTCGATGCGTTGGTACTGCGGAAAGGGGCGGAGCGCCTGCGCCACGATTCCGGTGAATCCTGGGTAGGGAGCCGTGATGCCTGCAGCTCGGGCGGCCGGCGAGTTGATGTCCGCCGATAACAGCGCTGAACCCAAGCCCAAAACGCTGGGATTGTTCGTGTTTGAGGGAATGCCTAAATACTGACTGGCTATAGGCAGTCGAGTACCATGATTTCCGGTATACGAAATATCGAACAGCAGACTGTTCGATAGCTGCCGTTGAATCGTGAAAGACCAGTTCTGATATCGAGGCAATGTGAGTCCAGACGCTACGTAACCGACTGGATTCAGCCCATTTGCAACGCTCGGGTTTATCACCGGCGGAATGGTGACGAGATTCCTCGGAAAACCGGCGTCCATCTGGAACGCGGGCTGGAGGCCATTGGTTACGTTTGCCGCAAGGTTGTTGCTCGTGAAACCCTGGGTTGGCCTCGTTCCTTCGTTAAACTGGACTCCCGCGTAATAGATGCCGTATCCGCCTCGGAAAACCGTACGATCTCCCATCCGATAGGCGAAGCCCAAGCGAGGTCCCCACGCATCTTTCGGGGGGTCGTCGAAGGTACTCGAACCCGTCCTGCCCGGCCCATTCCCAGCGAATAGCATCGCGCCAGGCCGGCCGCCAGCGGCGGGATTCGGTGCAGACGGACTGAAACTGGAGAATCGATCGTACCGTTCGTGCCAAGCTGTTTGATAGTCGAACCGGAGCCCGAGGGTCAGCGTGAGCCGGTCGGTGAGCTTGAACACATCGTTAATATAGACCGCGTGATAGGTGTCGCTCCACGACGTGTAGGCTGGAACGCTGAAATTGGCCGTGTTTACTTGACCCAGGAGGAAGGAAGCGAAGGGATCCCCTGTGGACGACAACGAGTTTCCTGTTGCGTCGTAACCTCCGGTACCAACGTTGCTGAAATTGAATTGTCCGCCCGTGTTCTCCGCCCAACCATGAAAGTTGAACTGGTGGAACCGGAATTCATAGCCGATTTTCACGGTGTGCCGCCCTGCGATCCATGTCATATCGTTCGCAAACTGGGTGCGGTTGATGGCTTCGAACCCGAAACCCTGCCACTGCATTCCAAGCTGGGTGTAAGGAGTGCTCCCGGTAAATTGGATGTTTGGTGGCCCAGCGGTGTTGTCGAGTAGCCCGCTGCCGTTGGGTCCCCACAATCGAGTCTGCCAATTCTGGTTTGCGGCCAAGGGACTTCCGCCCATATACCAGCGATCCCAGGAAACGGTTGCGTGATAGAGCAGATTATTGCGAATGATGTAATCGAACTGCTGATTGGCGTGCTGCGTCGATATACGCTGGAAGAAGCCGTTCCCGAGATAGTTCTGGTTTGCCGCCGGGTCCGTAGTAGTAGTGCAGCCAAGCACCTCGCCACAATTCCGAATAGCAGGACGCGCAGGCCAATAGAAGCTCGAAGCTGTTTTGAATTTCTCGCTGATCTGATGGTCAACCCGGAACACGATCGTCCTGAAATTTCCAATCCATGTCTGGTCTCCGTTTGGATTGCCCGCGACGTTAAAAGCAATGCCTGGTCTGCTCGGCTGCGCCATCAGCGGGATCATCCTGGCCGCCACCTGACTCCTCAGCGGGTCGCTCGCCGGGATGATATTTCCGGCGTACGGATCGCGATACGGAATTCCGTTGGCGTCGCGTTTTATTAAAGGGTTGAAGATCTGGCCCTGGCGAATCGACCGCCCGAGTACGTCGCTCCCCACCACCTGAGTCCCAAGAAGCGCACTGAAGTCGCCTCGCTTGAATGCATCAATCGGAGTAGTATTGCCGAATCCGGGCAGCACACCGGATCGATACTTGAGCCAATCAAAGTTAGTAAAGAAGAACGTGCGGTTTCGTCCGTTATAGATCTTCGGTATTATGACCGGGCCACCAACGGCAAACCCAAACGTGTTACTGCGCTGCTTCGCAGGGCTGCTTGTACTGTTGAAAAAGCCTCTGGCGTTCAGAGCATCGTTTGCGAAGTACTCATACAGAACTCCATGCAGGTCTTTGGTGCCGCTCTTTGACGTGTATTCAACGGTGCCACCGCTCGTGTGCCCGTATTGAGCGGAGTAATTGCCCTCCGTGAGGCGCATCTCGGTGACGCTTTCGACTGGGGGTGCGCTCTCCTGGCTACCCTGGTGGCCTGCCGCATAACCGAACGCGACACCATCAAAGAAGTTTTCCACGGCGAAGGCTTGGCCGCCATTAACTCGCGAACCGAACTGGCTGCCGCGGAACATCGGGTCTCCATTCGGACGCATGGGAGTGAACCCCGGCTGCATCTGTAGCAGCGATTCCGCCAAGCGGATATCAGAACCCATAACAATCGGGAGATCGCGGTAATAGAGTTCGCTCACGGTATTCGCGACATCAGGTTGCTCGGTATTTACCATCGACGCTTCGGCAGACACTTCCACCCGTTCATTCACTGCCCCTAGTTGAAGCGACATGTCGACTCGATATGTCTGGCCGCCCGCTAGTTGGATATTCGATTGGACACCCGACTTGAAGCCGGCGTGCTCGACCGTAACGGTGTAACTGCCTAAAACGAGAAGAGGCGACGTGTAAAGCCCCGAGTCATTTGTGGTGAGAGGCGTTTCGACCCCTGTGTTGTTGTCAACAATCTTGACGGTTGCTCCGGCTACCGCTGTCCCGGACGGATCCGTCACGAGCCCAGTAATGGTTGCGCGATCAGCGCGCTGTGCCCAGACCAGCGCCGATACAAACAGGGCCAAACAGAGACGCAGACGTGGTCCCAAGGTTATCCCCCCTCAGTCCTTCGACTGGTAGTATATTGAATCTACTCGAGATAGGCTGTCAAGTTTTTTTTGGATCAGGTAAAAGAGGAGTTCGTGAAGCCCGTATTATTCCTATTCGCCCTCGCTCAGGCGCTGCTGACTTACGGGCAGACGCAAAAGCCGCAGACACTCAAAGGCATCCTCTTGGAATCGCTTCGTACCACTCACAACCAGAAAGAATGGTTCGTGCCGGTCAATATAGCAGTGGACGGCATCACCCCGGAGCAAGCGAAGTGGCGGGACAAGGCCGGCAATCACTCGATCGGGCAACTGACGAATCACCTGGCGTTTTGGAACTCCGAGCAACTGGCGAAATTTAAGGGCGAAAAGCCGCCCGCCTATGGAGGGAACAACGAAGAGACCTTCAACAGCTTCGATAGCAAGACCTGGAGCGAGACAGTCAAGCGATTAGAAAGCGTGCTTACTGAGTGGGAAAGGGCGGTCGAGGCGGCCGATGAGAACAAGCTGAAGAATTGGGCGTCGGCCATTGAACACATCGGAACCCATAACGCCTACCACACAGGACAGATCATTTATATACGAAGACTGCAAGGATCTTGGGACCCTTCCAAGGGGGTCAAGTAGCTCTCACGTTTACGGTGTGAGGACTGAGCGGTCGATCCACACGATGTGATCCCAGCTCAAAAGTTTCTGTGTGCCGTCGAACAGCTTTGCATACGTTCCTCCTGATCCTTTGAAGGAAAAAGCCTTCACCCGATCCGGGGGCGTGGTGGTCGTATTGCGAAGAATGTCCAGGGATTGAGCCTGGCGTGAGATGTGGTACACGTCAGGCGTCTTTGCCGAGTAAAACTTAACGTCGACGGGATTGGTGCGGTTAACGGGCCCTCGCTCGAACTTGATGTGCATCTCCAGGTGTTCGCCCGACGCGGCTTCAAACACCCAATCCTGAGAGTCGGTCTGAACGTTCGAAACCGCGGAAGTCGATCGCTCGACCTGATGCGTTTTCGCCGGTAGGTACACCCCAAAAGGACCGGGCGCATCCGCAGGATCTTCCGTGATACCTCCAATCACCAGTTGGACGCTTTCGCCTGCTCCGTTCTTCACGGGCGCGACCAGGTAAACAAGTCGATTCGACCCTTTTCCTACCGGCTTCCCGTCAGCCGCATTTATCGTCATTCGATCTATAAAGACTGCACGCAAATTGCAATCTTTTGCAGGGCCCTGGGTCGCGACATTAGGGGCCCAGCCCGCTGGAAGATATGTTTTTAGGACTGAGTCCGGAACCAGAAGGTCGAGCTGGAACCGAGTTTCCACGCTGCGCTCAACCAAGGTCTCTGCCCGGATCGCTTGCGTGAAGCCGGATATAAGGTACACGGCGAAGATGCCTTCGAAGATCTTCCTGCCGCCTCTTTGCTTTCTCAATGCGCCTCTCTTGCGCTGAGCCCTTTCCAGCCGGCTCCGCAGAGTAACGATATCAGGTCGATTCGCAACAAGTCGCCGCGGCCGCAATGTTCGGTCTGCCGTTTTTACACGAATTTTACACAGCAGAGGATACGTTGAGCGCCAGAAGAAATACCTTAGGGAGGCTGGCGATTCCATTCACGAAGGTTAATCATCATGTTGTCACGAAGTCTATTCTCGAAGCAGTCCCTCCTCCTCTGTTCAGCGTTCTTTGTTTTCTCGTTGAATGCGTTGCCGGATGCGTTCTCGCAGACCAATCTGGTCTCGAGCGTTCCCGGGATGGCAGCAGTAACGGACTCGAATCTTAAAAATCCCTGGGGCATGTCGTTTTCAGCCACCAGCCCGTTTTGGATTTCCAATCAGGCAACGAACACGTCGACTCTTTACGGCGCCAACGGTACGCCGAATGCGTTAGTCGTGTCGGTTCCTGGGGGGCCGACGGGACAAGTGTTCACGGGCGGCACGTCATTCGTTGAGCCGAATGGCTCAACGCCGAACTTTGTATTCGCCACGATCAGCGGTTCGATCTACGCCTGGAACAATGGCAATGGCACCACTGCCCAGCTCACCGCGACGACTGCCGGAGCGACGTACACGGGACTTGCAATTTCAGGCAACTTCCTGTACGCCGCTAATGTGCGAGGCGGCACAATCGACGTCTTCAACTCGAGCTTCGCACCGACCACATTGGCCGGGTCCTTCAGGGATCCGAATCTTCCCGCTGGCTACACGCCTTACAACATACAGAACGTTAACGGATTGCTGTATGTGGAATACCAGAATGGAGCGCAGGCCGGTACTGGCGGCCTCGGCACTGGAATTGTCAGCGTTTTCGATGCCAACGGGGTGTTCCAGAGACGATTAATCAGCACTGGCGGACAGCTCGACCAGCCTTGGGGAATCGTTGTGGCGCCCGCAAGCTGGGGAGCGTTTGCGAACGATTTGCTCGTAGGGAATTTCGGCAACGGCGAGATCAATGCGTTCAATCCTACGACGGGTGCTTTTGTCGGGACAGTAACGGACAGTAATGGACAGCCGATCGTGAACAGCGGGCTTTGGGCTCTTGCTACGCGAACGGGCCCTGGATTCAATCCGAACGCGGTCTACTTCGCCGCGGGAATCAATGGGGAAACACAGGGATTGTTTGGCACCATCACGCCTACTCCAGAGCCCATGTCGCTTGGAATGGCCGCGATCGGTGGGCTGGCAATCGTGCTGGTTGGGCGACGGCGACTGCGGATGCCGTAGCCGCTGTATCCAGAGCCGGGCGCTTCTCTTTGGGGTGTGGAGAAACGCTCGGCCCTCCTCCGCCTTACACACCCCTGACGTTCTATCTTCTCTAGCAAGCTCGGCTCTCTCCCTTCGAAACCCCTTTGAGAGCGAACGATCAGAGCTCGAATCCTACAACAGTCGCCGTCCTTGAAGTTCTTTGCGATCTCTTCGCGATACTGGGAAGGGATCAGGTTTGTATGATCCTCCTTAGGATCAATAATGGCTTCAACTGTGACTAGCCCGCGGGTCGCGCGCCCGGCCCGCTTCTTCGCTTCCACGAACGGCAAAAAAGTCGTCATGGCAGTGACAGGCTTCATTCTTTTTGCCTTTGTGGTGGGACACATGATGGGCAACATGCAGATTTACGCCGGCGCGGACAAGTTCAACGCCTACGGACACTTTCTCCACGGGGTTCCGGAGGTGTTGTGGATCGTTCGTATCGGGCTGCTGCTCGCCGTCGGTCTGCATATCTGGTCGTCAGTAGGATTGGCGTCCAGAAAGTTGTCTGCGCGGCCTGTCGGCTACGCCGGTCGTCAAAATACTGTTTCCACCTACGCCTCGCGAACCATGTACTGGAGCGGACCAATCCTGCTCGCATTCGTCATCTATCACCTCCTGCACTTGACTGCTGGAGTGGTCCACCCGGGAAGCACATTTGAAGAGGGCGACGTTTACGGGAACACGGTCAGCGGCTTTCAGGTCTGGTACGTTTCGGCGTGGTACATCTTCAGCATGATCTTGCTGGGTCTGCACCTGCGGCATGGAGTCTGGAGCATGTTCCAGTCTCTCGGCATCAACCATCCGCGGCACACACCAATACTCCGCAAATTTGCACTCGTCTTCGCTGTTGTTGTGACAGGCGGCTTTATCTCCATACCCGTCAGCGTTCTTCTGGGACTCGTCAAGTAAATAAATGGAACTCAACTCGCGTCTTCCTTCTGGCCCTATCGAGACGGCTTGGGACCGCACTCGCTTCGACATGAAGCTGGTGAATCCCGCCAACAAGCGCCGTCACTCAGTGATTGTTGTTGGTTCTGGACTTGCCGGCGGCTCTGCGGCGGCTACTCTTGGCGAACTCGGCTACAAGGTGAGCTGTTTTTGCTTTCAAGATTCGCCGCGCCGGGCGCACTCGATTGCGGCGCAAGGCGGCATCAACGCTGCAAAGAACTACCAGAATGACGGCGACAGTATCTACCGCTTGTTCTATGACACGGTAAAAGGCGGCGATTTCCGCGCGCGTGAGGCCAACGTTTATCGCCTCGCCCAGATCAGCGTCGAGATTATTGATCAATGCGTTGCTCAAGGCGTTCCGTTCGCTCGAGAATACGGCGGAACGCTGACAAACCGATCCTTCGGCGGCGCGCAAGTTTCGCGAACTTTCTATGCGCGGGGACAGACCGGGCAACAGCTTCTTCTCGGCGCATACCAGGCGCTCGAACGGCAGGTCGAAGCCGGCAGCGTCAGCATGTATGCGCGCACTGAAATGCTCGACCTGATCGTGATTGAGGGCCGGGCTCGGGGCGTCGTGACCCGCCATCTTGTTACGGGTGAAATCAACGTTCATATTGCCGATGCTGTCCTGCTAGCAACCGGCGGCTACGGAAACGTATTCTTCCTATCGACAAACGCCAAAGGCTCAAACGTCACCGCCTCGTGGCGTGCTCACAAGCGCGGCGCCCTGTTTGCGAACCCCTGTTACACCCAGATCCACCCCACCTGTATCCCGGTCTCGGGTGACTACCAGTCGAAACTCACTTTAATGAGCGAGTCGTTGCGAAACGACGGGCGTATCTGGGTCCCGGAAAAGAATGGCGATAAACGCAGGCCCGATCAGATTCCTGAGGACGAGCGCGACTACTATCTGGAGCGCCGGTATCCGAGTTTCGGGAATCTGGTTCCCCGGGACGTCGCTTCCCGCAATGCAAAACAGGTCTGCGATGAGGGGCGCGGAGTCGGAGAAACCGGGCTCGGTGTGTATCTCGATTTCGGGGCGGCCATTCAACGGCTCGGCCGCAAAACAATCGAGGAGCGGTACGGCAATCTCTTCGACATGTACCAGCGGATTACGGACGAAGATCCCTACCAGGTTCCGATGCGGATCTACCCCGCGATTCACTACACCATGGGCGGTCTTTGGGTGGACTACCACCTGATGAGCACGATTCCGGGCTTATTCGTTCTGGGAGAAGCCAATTTCTCCGATCATGGGGCCAACAGATTGGGAGCAAGCGCTCTCATGCAGGGGCTATCCGACGGTTACTTCGTCATCCCGTACACGCTGGGCGACTATCTAGCCAATAACAAACTCGAGCCCGTCTCGCTTTCTAATCCGGAACTCCGCAGCACTGTCGGATCGACGGAGAACATCTTAAAACGGCTTCTGAGTGTCAATGGGCGGCGAACCGTTGATTCATTCCATCGCCAGCTCGGAAAGATCGTTTGGGATTACTGCGGGATGTCCCGCAACGCTGCCGGGCTTGAATCCGCTATCGGGCAGATTCAAGCGCTGAAGGAGGAATACTGGCAGAATCTCCGTGTTCCCGGTAGCGGAGAAGATTTCAACCAAATGCTGGAGAAAGCTGGTCGGGTCGCAGATTTCTTCGAACTCGCTGAGTTGATGTGTGTGGATGCGCTCCAGAGAAACGAGTCATGCGGCGGTCATTTCCGCGAAGAGTATCAAACACCGGACGGAGAGGCGCAGCGCGACGATGAACACTATTCGTACGTCGCCGCCTGGGAATATCGCGGGGCAGGGAACCCCGAGACGCTTGTGAAGGAGCCCCTCGACTTCAACTATGTGCACCCGTCACAGAGGAGCTATAAGTAGATGAAACTGACTCTCAAGATCTGGCGGCAGACAAGCCGCAAGGACTCGGGCAAATTTGTCAGTTATCCGGTGGACGCCAATCCGGACATGTCAATGCTCGAATTGATCGACGTTCTCAATGAGGAGTTGGTCGAGAAGGGTGAAGACCCGGTCGCGTTCGAGCACGATTGTCGCGAGGGAATTTGTGGTTCGTGCGGATTCATGATCAACGGACTCGCGCATGGCCCGGTGCCTGCTACAACAGTTTGCCAATTGACCATGCGCCACTTCAAGGACGGCGAGGAACTCACGCTGGAGCCATGGCGCGCCCGTCCGTTTCCAGTAATCAAGGACCTGGTGGTCGATCGCCGCTCGTTCGATCGGATCATCGCCTCCGGCGGCTACATCTCGGTGTCCACGGGCAGTGCTCCGGACGGTAACGCAATTCTGGTTCCGAAAGAAGCAGCGGACCGGTCCATGGACGCGGCGGCCTGCATCGCTTGTGGTGCTTGTGTCGCCGCGTGCCCCAATGCTTCGGCGGCCTTGTTTACGGGAGCTAAAATCACACATCTGGGTGTTCTGCCCCAAGGCAAGCCCGAGCGGGACATGCGAGCGATCCGCATGGTGACACAGATGAACGAAGAGGGCTTCGGTGGCTGTACAAACATCGGCGAATGCACGGGTGTTTGCCCGAAAGAGATCCCGCTCGAAGTGATTGCAGCAATGAACCGCGATTATCTTCGGGGTAGTTGGCGTGAACGCGACAACCTGGTGACACCGCTCAGGCCCTTCACTGAATGGAGCACCGGATCAAAGATGCAGGTCGATCCTGCAAACGCGGACGGCTAAGATCTGTGGCAGCGTTAGTCGGCCACGGTAATCGTCGGTCGTTGGCGCTGCTTCGTTTCATTGGCGCGGTCGATCACTGTCCGGGCGAGAGTTGCAAATAGCTCCGTTTGTTTCGAACTGCCCTGCGTTGTGATTGGCCGCCCGGAATCTCCTCCCTCACGGGTAGCCGGATCAAGCGGTATCTCTGCGAGTAGCGGCACCTTCATGGTCTGAGCCGTGCGTTCTCCTCCGCCTTTGCCGAACACGTAAAGCTTCTCTCCGTTGTGTTCCAGATAGCTCATGTTTTCCACGATGCCGAGGACCGGCTCTCGTACCTGTTCAAACATAAGCACGGCTTTCCGCGCATCCTCAAGAGAAACGTCCGATGGCGTGGTCACCACCACGGCCCCAGTGAGCGGTGTGGTTTGAATGAGAGTTAGCTGCACATCGCCGGTACCGGGAGGCAGATCGATGACGAGATAGTCAAGTGCTCCCCAATCCACGCTTCGCAGGAACTGCTGGATGACGCTGTTCAGCATCGGGCCACGCCAAACCAGCGGCTTGTCGCCGGGGTTCAGAAATCCCATCGACATCAATTTGATCCCGTGCGCTTCCAAGGGTTGAATGCGCTGTCCGATCGCGTGCGGTGTTTGTCGCACTCCCATCATCAATGGAACGTTTGGGCCATACACATCGGCATCCAGCAGACCAACTTTGTGGCCTAGCTTGGAAAGGCTGATGGCGAGGTTCACGGCGACGGTGCTTTTGCCGACTCCGCCTTTGCCCGAGCCCACCGCGATGATGTTTTCGACTCCCGTGATCGGAAGCTTCGGTTGCTCCGGAGGAGCTTGAGGACCCATATCCTCAAGCTAACATCAACCCGGGTTGTACCTTGAGATCGAGGGTCGCAAACTCTTTGCGCTCTAACTTCGGAAACGCTGCAGCCGCAATCATCGCGGCGTTATCCGTTGACAGGCCGCGCGATGGAAAGTAGAAGGAGAGCCCGCTTAGCGTCCCGGCCTGGGCTCTTAGCCCGGCGTTACAGGCCACGCCGCCCGCGACAATGACTGCGTCGGCTCCAATCTGGTCCGCAGATACCGAAGCGCGCCGCAGTAGTTCTTCTATAACGGTCGCCTGGAAACTGGCCAGCATATCGAGCGTTCGCTGCGGGGTAACTGCCAGCCACCCCGCGATACTCGTGTCGGAATTCTTCCTGCGTACGGCACATTCTTCCGCCATCCCGGTTTGCTCCTCGGTCCAGCGCAGCACAGCAGTTTTTAATCCGCTGAACGAAAAATCCAGCTCGTTGCCCTTCATCCTCGCCCGTGTGAATTTCACCGCTTTCGGATCGCCGTAGGGCGCGAGTTGATCGATCAGAGGGCCGCCAGGATACCCGAATCCGAGGAGTTTTGCGACCTTGTCGTACGCTTCCCCCGCGGCGTCGTCGCGAGTCTTTCCCATCAGTCGATAGGCCCCGGGTTCCCGGACTTCAAAGAGATGGGTGTGGCCCCCGCTCACTACGAGCGCCAAAGCAGGGAACGTTACCTCCGGATGCTCCAGAAGGACGGAATGGATATGGCCCTCTACATGGTTCACGGCGATGAGCGGCATACCGGCGGCGAAGCTGATCGCTTTCGCATACGTAACGCCCACGAGAAGTGAACCGATCAGTCCCGGACCCGCCGTGACAGCTACAGCATGGAGATTGTGGAAGTTTGCATTGGCCTGATCCAACGCCTCCCGGACGACTGGAACGATGGCTCGAAGATGCTCGCGCGATGCGAGTTCAGGCACGACCCCTCCGTATTTTGCGTGAACGAGCTGTGAAGCGACGACATTTGATCGGATCACTGATCCGTTTTCGACCACGGCTGCCGCTGTTTCATCGCACGAACTCTCGATCCCTAAAATAAGTGCTTGGCCCAAGTCTCTGACTTCAATTATCAGCTTCCCGAGGAATTGATCGCCCAGGAGCCGCTCAAAGAACGAACAGCGTCACGAATGCTCGTGGTCTCCAGGGAAAACGAATCATTTCACGATGATGTTTTCTCGAATTTTCCCCAATATCTTCGCCCTGGTGATTGCCTGGTGCTGAATAATACCCGCGTTTTTCCGGCCAGGCTGCGTGGGCGTCGGAATTCCTCGTCCGGTGCTGAGGTTGAACTGCTCCTTGTTCGAGCTCTCGACGAACAAGAAAAGCACTGGCGAGTCCTGGCGCGGCCCGGGAAGCGCGTACGCAACGGCGACAAGCTTCTGTTTGGGTTAAGTCTTGAAGCAACGGTGGAAGATTCGGGCGAGTTTGGCGAACGCACCGTTCGTTTCGAAGCCGATTCGCCGGTCAGAGCTATCTTGGAGCAGATTGGGCAGATCCCGCTCCCGCCATACATCCATCGCTCGCCGGACGGTCAAGACCGCGAACGCTACCAAACTGTGTTCTCGGAGAAGCACGGTTCCGCCGCGGCGCCCACGGCAGGGCTACATTTCACGCCCGAGATGCTCGCTCGCTGCTCGGCCGCCGGTGCAGCCATCGCGTATGTCACCTTGCACGTTGGCTTGGGGACCTTTGCGCCCCTACGTGCGGAAGAGTTGTCGCAGATACAGCTCCATGAAGAGTATTTCGAGATTTCTCGAGACAACGCCGAGACCATGCGGGCGGCCCAGCGCATCGTCTGTGTGGGCACAACGTCGGTGCGAACAACCGAGACAGCTATGTTGCGCGGGGGCCTGCAGTCAATGAGCGGAGAGACGAACTTGTTTATCCACCCGGGGTTTCACTTCCGCGCAACGGACGCAATGCTAACCAACTTTCACCTGCCACAGTCGAGTCTTCTGATGCTCGTCTGTGCGCTGGGCGGAAAGGACCTCGTGCTCTCCGCATACAAGCATGCCGTTCAGGAACGATACCGTTTCTTTTCCTATGGCGACTGCATGCTGGTGCTTTGAGCGTCACTCCTTTTCAGCAGTAAGGCCGAGCGCTCGCTTCGCGTTCTCGTGGATGAAGTAATCCGGATGATCATCAAATTTGCGCTTGCATTCAGTTGAACAGAACGGGTAGACACGTCCGCCGTAATCCGAGAAAAAGCGCGGGTTTTCTTCAAGAACGGAAGTTCCGCAAACCAAGTCCTTCTGCACGCCTCAAAGTGTACCGTTGAGGCACTCCCCGATTTGCCTGGGTCAACTGATCTTTGCTTCCAGTTCGGCCCATCGTTCGTAGAGTTGATCGACGGCTGCCTGGGCCTCCTCAACGCCCCGTAGCGCGTCCTGCAAACGCTTCGGATCGCGAGCGATCTCGCTGTCTTCG
The DNA here is from genome assembly GCA_045807925.1 of Bryobacteraceae bacterium. GTDB lineage: Bacteria > Acidobacteriota > Terriglobia > Bryobacterales > Bryobacteraceae > Bog-105. The sequence continues at coordinate 59,682 of JBJMGK010000075.1, forward strand.
AGAAGAGATCGCTTGGAGGCAAGGACATCCTCGGCAGTCGAAATGCGCTCTTCGATGGTCTCGAAATCCCGGCTGTCCAAATAAGAAAGCTTTTTCCTGGCCGGTGGTGCTGGCGCAGCGACCGTCTTCGCCTGTGCCGCCGACGCTGCTTGCGGTTTTCCTGCGTTCCTTTGTTCGCCCTGCCAAACTTCCCATTGGCTGAAATCGGCAAAAGATCCGGCGTTCCCTGCGCCGTCCAGTCCCCAGACCACGGTCGATACCCGATCGAGCATGTACCGGTCGTGAGTGACCAGAACGAGGGCTCCTCTGAACTCGAGCAAGCTCTCTTCAAGAATTTCGAGCGTCGGGATGTCGAGGTCATTCGTCGGCTCATCGAGGAGGAGCAAATCTGCCGGTTCGAGCATCAACTTCGCGATCAAGACCCTGGCTCGCTCACCGCCCGACAATCGTCCGACCGGCTGATTCAGCTGCTCGCTGGTGAAAGCAAACCGGGCCGCCCAGGACGCAACGTGAATGGTGTTATCGCCGTAGAGCACGGAATCGCTGTGAGGAGCAAGCGCTCTGCGCAGCGTAACGTCGGGATCGAGAATCCGGTTCTGATCGAAGTACACGATGCGCAAGGCTTCAGCACGCACGATCTCGCCCTGGCTTGGCTGTATTTCGTCACGCAAAAGCCGCAGTAACGTCGTTTTCCCGCTGCCATTCGGCCCAACAAGTCCGACCCTCGTGCCCGCCGTCATGACGAAATTGAGGTCGCTCAAGATCGTGCGCCCCTCGATGTCAAAGCCGGCGGATTTCAGTTCGACAAGCCGTTTCGTCTTACGATCCGTAGCCGTGAAATCGATGTCGGCCCGAGAGGTCCGGGTTCTCGAGTTCAAGTCGTTCAGCTGCCCAATCAGTTCGTGCGCTTTATCGATTCGCGCCTTCGCTTTTGTCGCGCGCGCTTTTGGACCGCGCCGGAGCCACTCGATCTCGGTGCGAACCCGGTTGTGGAGTGATTCCTGCTGTTTGTTCTGGGCCACGAGAAACTCGTCTTTTTTCTCGAGGAAATAGTCGTACTTGCCCGCAACGCGAAAAATACCTTCCGGGTAGATACGGTCGAGCTCGGCGATCTCAGTTGCCACATTCTCGAGGAAGTAGCGGTCGTGGCTGATCACGAGAGACGAAAATTGAGCGTTTTGCAGTAGTTTCTCGAGCCACTCAATCCCCTCGATGTCCAGGTGGTTCGTGGGCTCATCCAAAAACAAAAGATCAGGAGAAAGAGCAAGTGCGCTCGCAATGGCGAGACGCTTCCGCCAGCCGCCGGAAAGGCTCATGGCCGCGACATCAAAGTCCTCAAAACCCGCACGCCCCAGGGTCTCCGCTAAACGCCCTTCCCGTTCGGCGGGCGACAAGGCCGTTTCCGACAGCGCCTGCTCCATGACCGACCGCGCAGTCTGACCGGCACGGAATTCGGATTGTTGGGCGACGTAGCCAACGTGCGTATTTTTTCTTAGCGCGACCGTTCCTTCGTCGGGTTCACGCTTGCCCGCAAGAATTTCTAAAAGGGTCGATTTGCCCGAACCATTCGGACCGATAAGCCCAAGCCGCTGTCCTTCCGAGACGTTGAAAGACAGCTTTTCGAAGAGCGGAACAGCCCCGTAGGATTGCTTGAGGCCGGTCGCATTCAATAGAAGAGCCACTTCTTCTATCTTCCTTCTTATGCGAAGAAAATTGGCTTAGAGGCGCCCAGCTTCTTCGGTGATTCCATAAGCTCTGTGGACGTCTTCCAGAGTCAGAACACCCAGCACGTTGTCCGGATGGAGTCTGCTCACTACAGTGACGCTTGGCTGTATCGCCAGCAGCCGCATAGCCGCGTCCAGCGGTTCATCCGGGAACAGAGAGATGCCTCCGTCCATGCCGTCGTGAGGTCTGGCCGTAAGTAGTGCGTCTTCCACCCGGAGCGGCTGGAACGTGCGCTTCTCCTCTGCCGTGGGCAGATTGACCCCCTCCAGCTGAGCCAACATCTTGAAGAACGGCGTTGGATGCAAGTGGCGAGACACGAGGTATGAGGTGATATTCGCGATCATGACCGGAAGGATGATCACGTAGCTCGCGCTCGTCTCAAACACCATGAAGATCGAGGTGATCGGAGAACGAAACACACCGGCGAAAAAGGTCCCCATTCCTACGAGGATGTAGGATTCTTCCGGTGCGGCTCCGTATGGCGAGTAGCGATGGGCGAACCCTCCGAGTGCTCCGCCGATCATTGCGCCAATGAACAGTGCGGGCGCGAACATTCCACCGGGAGTTTCGGCGCTGAAACACAAAAGCGTGACGAACAGCTTGGCAAGTCCTATGTAGAGAAGCACATCCCATGTGAACTGGCCATGCAGCGCACTGTTGATCGCTTCGTAGCCGGCGCCCATGACCTCGGGGAACCAGAGGCCCACGACGCCAGTAAGGAAACCCGCCGCAGCCGGAAGCCCGTACGCCTTCCAACTCGGCAGGTGTTCGATTCTTCTCTTCATGTCCTCGATGAGGCGGATGAAGAGCGCAGATAGAGCCCCGCTGGCGAGCCCTATGCCTGCGTAGACCAGAAGCTCGGAGGCACTCGCGAGCTCAAAGGCCGGAATCCGGAAGAGAGGCTCATTACCGAGAAACGCGCGCATGGTCACCACAGCGGAAACAGCGGCAAGGACAATCGAGCCTACTGTGGTCGCGCTCCAGTCGGCCAGCACTTCTTCCATGACAAACAGAACGCCGCTAATCGGTGTGTTGAACGCGGCAGCGATCCCGGCTGCTGCTCCCACCGGAGCGATCATCCGCATGTTGTTCCTGGGCAGGTGGAACAGGCGGCCAAGCCTTGACGCGACGCCGGCCCCCATTTGAAGAGATGGGTCTTCGGGTCCGAGCGAGTTGCCGGTCCCGATGGATATGGCGCACGCAAGGAATTTCCCGACAATGGTCGTCGATGAAACGTATCCTTCGGAGCTATAAACCGCAATCTTCGTCTGGTTGACGCCACTCCCTCGCGCCAAAGGAAAAATCATCCGGACGATGAAGACCGCCACGACCGCCCCGATTGCGGGACTTACGAGTCTTGCAAATCGGAAACGGCCGGCAAGAGCACCGAGCGAAGTCCAGCTGGTGAAATCGATCAGGATGTGAAACAGAACAATCAATAGTCCGGCGAAGACGCCGATGACGAGTGCCAGGACGAGGAAACGCTGGGTCTCAGATACGCCGAAGTTGCTCAGCGTGGACTGCAGGCGTCGGGCAGATGACCAGAGTTGCCTGACATCGCCGTATCGACTCGAGCCTGGGATGGGCTTACTCACGCGACATCCTGTCCATGACTCGAGAAACTTCCGGATCGGAGGGCGGGGAGTCTGGACAGAGGCTCGCCCGATCCTTCCAGAGTTCCTTGGCGAGATCCAGCGTGTCGAATGAGATGTCGGCGCTCTTGACTTTCTCGCCTTTGACTAAATTGTCCGCAGTCTGAAGCCGATCATCCACGTCCATTCCCCCGGAGCACTGCCGAAGAAAGTACACAACCCGGCGGAGAAGATTCGTGCTGCGGCGGCGCCGTTCCGCGTTGGTCACACCCGGCAAATCCGGATCCATGTCGATGATTGCGTTTGTCAAAGCGAGTGAGTTGGCTGCCTCCTTGTCCTTGGGCTCCAACTTGATGGCCCGTTCGAACTCATGTCGAGCCGAGACAAACTCGCCGGATGCGAGGTAGGCTTCGCCAAGGCCTTCGTGCGCCCTCGGATCTTTCGGTTGGGTCCGGGCGGCATCTCGAAAGATCTGCGCTGCTTCAGATCCGGCGTTGTTGCGCAAGAGCGCAAAGCCGATGTCGAGCTTTCCGCTCGGCCCGATTGTCGTATTAGCGTAGAGGGTCATCAACTCTCCCACGGCTTCTTCCCGCCGACCCGTCCTCTCGAGTAGATTGATCAGTTCCCAACGGGCCCTGGCGCGTTCCGCCAATTTGTTAGGCGGCCAATATTCGTACACCGCTCGTTGGTAATAGTCGATGGCTGCCGCCGTGTGGTTCTGCCGCTCCGCCAGATGCGCTCGCATACGATTGAGAGCGCCGTTAGTCGGATCTTCTCCAAGCAGTTGATCAATGTGGGAAGCGGCCTCCTCGAAGCGGCCAGCGCCGATCAGAGCAGACGCAAAAGAGATCCGATAGTCGGTGTCGTCCGGAGCAAAAATGAGCGCTCGCCGATATTCCTCAACGGCAGCCTCGATATCACCGGTGCTTTCCAGCCGTTGCCCTTCCGCATAGTGCCTGCCGCCTAGATTGGCTCTTTGATGCTTGTAAAACGATGTACAGAAGCCTGTGACCACGAACATGCCGATAAGCAGCGCGGACACCAACCCCGTCGAACGAAGATTTGTTCTCTCAAAGAGCAACTCAGACCCAGCCTCTAGCATAAAAGATGCGGTCAGCGCGAGCGCATTTGCAAGGAGTACCGCTGGTTCGCTTGCTACAATCGCGGCGTGTCTGCTCCTGCTATTGACGTTGCCCCGGCTTCGGACCATTTGAAGACTCTCATTCGGGAATGCCCCGACTTCCCTAAGCCCGGCATCAATTTCTACGACATTACGACTTTGCTGAAAGATAAGAATGGCTTCCGCGAGACGATCGAGTCTTTGACTGCGCATTATCGAGGAAAGCCGATTGACGTGGTGATCGGAATCGAGGCTCGGGGATACTTCTTTGCTCCCGCGATGGCTCATGCGCTCGGCGCGGGGTTCGTACCCGTGAGAAAGCCGAAGAAGCTTCCCTCGGTGGTACGCAGCATTGAGTATGACCTCGAATACGGAAGGGACGCGCTGGAGATCCACGCGGACGGCATCGAAGCCGGCCAGAATGTTCTGATCATTGACGACGTACTCGCAACCGGGGGTACGGCAAGCGCAGTCGCACGGCTTGTGAATGAATGCGAAGGTAACGTGATCGGCTTAGGTTTTGTTTTGGAACTAACATTCCTGAAGGGCCGCGACAGGCTGGCGGGCCAGGATGTTTTCTCGCTCTTGCGCTATTGACGGTGGACGTAACGGTTCCTTCGCTGGCGAAGATCAACCTTGATCTTCGCGTCTTGTTTAAGAGAAACGACGGTTATCACGAGCTGAGAAGTCTCTTTCAGACAATCAGCCTCAAAGACGCAATCACCATACAGTTTGAGAGTGCCAGGCGTTCCGAGTTGAGTCTCGATAGCTCCGTCGAGATTGCCGACAATCTCGTTTTGCGAGCTGCGAGGCTGATCAGCGAAGAGCTGAACATCAAGGCGCGAATCCGATTTCGCCTGCGGAAAAAGATTCCGATGGGGGCAGGTTTGGGCGGCGGCTCGAGTAACGCGGCGGCGGTACTGATTGCCGTTGCGGCCCTATCGGGGAAGCGCGTGCCGATCGGCCGGCTAATCGGGCTTGCGGAAAAGCTTGGCAGTGACGTGCCTTTTTTTCTGCTCGGCGGAACCGCTGTGGCCATCGGACGCGGGACCGAACTGTACCCCTTGGCTGATCAGCCGCGCCGGCATGTTCTTGTTATCTCTACGGGCGTTCACGTGTCTACTGCGACCGCTTACGGCCAGTTAGCTCGCCAGACCATCCCGTCAAGTGTTACAAGTACGTTGACTTCGCCCGTTGAGTTCCCTATCCTGAGAGAGTTTCAAACAATCACCTGGACGTTAGATCGGTCCGATTTTCGTCAATTTCCGTTCGCGAACGATTTTGAAAAACCTGTTTTCGAGACCCATCGCCAGTTACCCGCGGTCGTGCGTAAACTTCGCCGCGCCGGTGCCATGCCAGTCCGTATGACCGGCAGTGGCTCTGCCGTGTTTGGGATATTTGAAACAGCCGCTCAAGCGAAAGCCGCCGCTCAGTCGTTCCCGCCCGGTAATATCTTCCTGTCGCGCTTCGTCGACCGGGGAATGTACCGTAGGCTCTGGACAAAAGCCCTGGGTTCTGCCGCGGGAGCTAGCTGCTTCGCCAATTCCGATTAATCGACGATGTCCGCCCCTAAACCAGTCCGAACTCTTTTCACCGATTTCAAGGTATTTAGCGGCACCGCGAATCGCCTCCTAGCCGAAGAGATCTGTCTTGCTCTGGGGTGTCTGCTCGGGGAAATGACGATTAAGCCGTTCGCAGACGGTGAAACCCACCTTCAGATTGGCGAAAATGTGCGCGGAATGGACGTTTTCCTCGTCCAGCCCACATCCACTCCGGTTGATCACCACATCGTCGAATTGTTGCTGATGATCGATGCCTTCAAGCGGGCGAGTGCGGAACGGATCACGGCAGTGTTACCCTATTATGGGTATGCGCGGCAGGATCGAAAAGACCGCCCCCGCATGCCGATTTCGGCCAAACTGGTAGCGAGTCTTCTAGAGCGGGCGGGAGCCAGTCGGATTTTGGCGCTCGATCTGCATGCCGCTCAAATCCAAGGCTTTTTCGACATTCCGGTAGACCATCTGTTCTCGGCTCCGGTAATGATTGACTACTTTAAGGAACGGTACCGCCAGGATGATCTGACGGTAGTCTCGCCCGATGCTGGTGGTGTGGAGCGGGCCCGTTCTTTCGCGAAGCGTCTGAATTGCCCCCTCGCAATCATCGACAAGCGGCGGACGGACGTGAACGTGGCGGAAGTGATGAACATCATCGGCAACGTCAACGGACGGCAATGCCTGATGGTGGACGATCTGGTAGATACGGCGGGAACGCTCGTAAAGGGCGTCGAGGCGCTTCTCAGTCAGGGTGCAAAATCCGTGACTGCGTGTGCCACCCATGCGGTTTTGTCTGGACCGGCGGTGGAAAGAATCATTGCGTCGCCGCTCGACGAGTTGGTTGTGACGAACTCGATTCGTCACGAGGATCAGGCTGCACGGTGCAGCAAGATTCGGACACTCTCGGTGGCATCGCTGTTGGCAAGGGCAATTCAATCGATCCACGATGGTGGTTCGATCAGCACCTTGTTTATTTAGTTTTAAGCTTCGCAAAAGAGCGAAAGATCAAGTCAGGGGCCGGCGCTCGGTGAGTAGTGGCAGGCAGCCGTCCTGGCGAAGAGGTGAAAGATGGTAAAGGATTTAAAAGTTGCCGCCCAGGGCCGAGAGTCGCGGGGCAAAAATGAAGCGCGCCGCCTGCGTGTCAAGGGCCTTGTACCCGCCGTTGTTTACGGTGGCACTGCGGAGCCGGCCGCTGTTTCAGTTGATCCGAAAGAGATCAACAAGATTCTGAACAGCAGAACCGGACACAATACGATCTTCCAGTTGAGCATCACTGGTGCCGAAGACACCCCGGTGATGATCGTGGACTGGCAGAACGAGCCGATCAAAGAGTCGCTGCTCCATGTCGATCTGAAACGGATTGACCTTAGCGAGCGGATCACAGTCAAGGTGCCCGTTATCACCGTTGGAGATCCTAAAGGCGTCAAGTTGCAGGGTGGTATCCACGAGATCGTCACTCGCGAAATCGAAGTCGAGTGCCTCCCGAACGATATCCCTGAGCAGTTTGAAGTGAACGTCAGCGATCTTTCGATCGGTCAAAGCATCCGTGCCGGCGAGATCCCTCTGGTTGGATCGATGACACTGTTGAGCCCTGCTGACGCTGTAATCTCTCACGTCGTGTCGTTGCGCGCTGAGGAGTCCACCACAGCCGAAACAGGCGGCACCGCCGCTCCCGAGCCGGAAGTAGTGAAGAAGGGCAAGAAGGAAGACGAAGCCGGGGACGCATCGGCCAAAAAGAAGTAATGCTCTTCTCTGCCTCGAATGGCTGAGAGCGGCTTGTCCCTTTCGGATCCTGCAAGTCAAAAAACGAGTGAGGGTGGCACTGACCGCTCCTCCCTCGTCTGCATTGCGGGGCTGGGGAATCCGGGTACTCGCTTCGAGGCAAGTCCCCACAACGTTGGATTCTGGGTGGTCGACGCGCTTGCAAGGCGCTTCGACGTCCGGTTGAGGACGGAAGGCGAAAATCTGATCGGAAGCGGCAGACTAGGAGACCGAACCGTTCTCCTAGTCAAACCGCAGACGTTCATGAATCTCTCCGGGCAGGGAATCGCGGCTGCTCTCCGGTTCCGCAAGCTGAGTGCGAGAGATCTGATTGTTGTTTACGATGAACTCGACCTGCCTTGGACCGCGCTGCGGATCAAGGTTGGCGGTTCGGCGGCTGGACACAACGGTGTCAAGTCGATTATTGGGTTGCTGAAGACAGAGATGTTTACCCGGGTTCGGGTGGGTATACGCCCGAATCACCCGGTGTCGGACGCGGCTAAGTATGTTCTCTCTCCGCTCGAGAGAGAATTAAAACTGGACGAGGAAGAGGTTGTGTCTTATACCGTGGACGCAATCGAATTTCTTGTCGCCGAAGGCGCCGAAAAGGCCATGGCGAAATTCAATCGCCGCGCCCGAGGCATGACAAACGAGGAAGAATGAGAATCTACGAAGAGTTGTTCATTGTTCGTCCGGATGCGACCGATGAAGAAATCGATCCCATCATCGAGCAAGTGAGGAACATTGTTACCCACGCTGGGGGCACGCTGGACAAAACCGAAAAGTGGGGTATTCGAAAACTCGCTTACCGGTTGGTGAAGCACGCCGAAGGCCAGTACATCCTGCTGCAATTTACGGTCAACGCGGATACTGTTCGGGAAATCGAACGTCGTCTGCGTGTGGCCGACGTGGTCCTGAAGTTCTTGACGGTGCGCATTGACGAGAAGCTCAAACGTATCGAGAAGCGGAAGAAGGCTCGCGAGAAGCGCGCAGCCCGGAAGCCCCCACCACCTCCCTCGATTCCGGCGATTGCTTCGCCTGCTCTGCCACAGGAAGCACCGGCGCCCATGCCGGGCGCACCGGGTGGCCCCGGAGCGGCGCCTGCAGCCCCGGCCGCTAATGCGGGCGAACGGGTAGAGGAGAGGTAAAGGAGGATTCTTATGGCTGAACAACGAGGCGGCCGCCCAATCGCGGCTTCACAACGCCCCACCGGTGGCGACAAGGCAATTGCAACCGGAAAGAAACAGTATTTCCGTCGTAAAAAAGTCTGCCGGTTTTGTGTAGACAAGGTTGACGACATCAACTACAAGGACTCTAAGCTACTCGGCAGCTTCATCTCCGAACGCGGCAAAATTACTCCGCGTCGGATTTCGGGCGTGTGTACGCCCCACCAGAAGCGGTTGAGCGAAGCAATCAAGCAGGCCCGCAACATTGCCCTCCTGCCATTTGCTTCCCGTGTCTGAGGAATCATCATGGAAGTAATTCTTAGAGAAGACGTCGAAAAAGTGGGCGCACGCGGCGCCGTGGTGAAGGTTGCTGACGGTTACGCGCGGAACTACCTGCTTCCGAAACGCCTTGCCGTCGCGGCAACGGAATCGAACAAGAAAATCGTGGAACAGGAGCGCGAGGCCCACCTGCGGCGGGAAGCGAAGCTCCAGTCGGAGGCCGAGGGCTTGGCCCAGTTGCTCTCAAACGTTGTCTTGACATTCAAGCGCCGCGTGGGAGAGAACGATCAGCTGTTTGGCTCGGTAACGGCCAAAGATATCGCCGACGCGCTCGAGGCTCAAAAGTATCACGTAGAGCGTCGCCGTGTTCTGCTCGAGGAGCCGATCCATACTTTGGGCGAACACACCGTTAACGTGCGGCTGCACCGCGACGTGACGACGCCTATCAAAGTCGTTGTCGAGCCTGAGTAGGGCCATTGATTCTCGATCCCGATAAACTTTCCGATGTGGCGCGAGCTGAGGTGCTGGCCGCTGCATCGAAGGGCCACTTAGGGCTCGATCATCGCTTTCTTCACTCTCTATTGGACCGCCCGGAAGAAGCCTTTCGCGCGGTCCTCGAATTCTCTCGCCACAATCTCGCGGACGATATTGTCGACCTCTCTCCGGACCTGATCCTGCTGTTCCGGCATTGGAAACGGCCGGAAGGACTTGAGTTCATCCTCAAGTACATCGAAGAAGATCCGACGGATGTGCCGGACGAGGCGATTGAGGCTCTCGTTGCCATTGGCGCGCCCGCTCTCGAACCTCTCCTGAAGCTTTACGGTGAGCTCGAGGAGGAAGATAGCGGAGAGATCGCCTTTGTCCTCGCTAATCTCGGAGTAAAAGATCCACGTATTCTCCAGCTTTTGCTGGACCGGGTCGATTTCGATCTCTCGGATACCGTCCTGCTGCTCGTTTCTTATGGCGATCCGCAGGCACGAGAGGCTTTGGAGGCGCAAGCCGCAAATCTGCCTGAAGGCGACGCCCAGCTCAGAAAGGAAATTGAAGAAGCGATACGGGTGCTCGACGAAGATGCTGCCCGGGCCGAAGGCGCTTCGGGCGTGAAAAGCGAGGAACCCGACATCTGGGCTCTTTATCCCGAAAAAGCCGATCTGCCTTTGGAACTGCTGGAACGCGGTGAGCGTTTGTCGCTTCTCGACAGCGCTGCTTCGGTAGAGGTGAGGGCCGCTGCGGCAGCGTCTTTCTTCAATCTCGATCTGTCACCCGAGGAACGAGCTCAGTTGCTGAAATCGGCAACTCACGATGCGGATGCTTCGGTGAGGGCTCGCGCCTGGGAAGCTCTGATGAACAGCACGGAAGACGCAAAGGTAATGGATTCTATGCTGAAGGCTTTACGGGATCCTGAGCTTTCCGTGGAAGAGCGCGGCGGTCTTTTGGTGGGCCTTGCGCCGGAAACCGATCGAAACGAAGTTCGAGATGCCATCAACAAGCTCTACACGGAACAAGATGGACGTGCGAAAGCGCTGGAAGCGATGTGGCGCTCGTTGCATCCATCCTTCCGCAACAATTTTGCCCAGCATCTTGGCGATCCCGATGTCGAAGTGCGAAGAAGTGCCGTCTGGGGCGTCGGTTATTACGGTCTGAAAGCCGAACTGGACCGTCTCCGCCAGCTATTCGACGATGAAGATCTTCGTTCGGACGCTATCTTCGCCTATGCTCTCGCGTTACCCGGCGAGACGTCGCGGGGGAGAGTCAAAGGCATGTTTGAGCGTGTTAGCACCGACGCTCGTGGCCTTTCCGAAGTGGAAGAAGCTCTCGTCAAGGCCGCATTGGACGAACGTTTGATGCTGGCGGGCAAAGAGCCCTTCTTTAGCGCCGAAGAAGACTAGACCGACCGTCTAGTCTTTCACGGGCTCTCTCTTTACCTGCCGGCCGTTGTGGAAGATCATCTCGATCTTCTCCGTGTTGGCGATGTCTTTAGAAGGATCTCCGTTCAGCACAAGCAAGTCTGCCTGCTTACCTGCCTGGATCGTCCCGGTTTTCTCGTCAATGTGAAGCATTGCTGCGGTCGACTGAGTTGCGCAGTGGATAGCCTCCAGCGGAGAAAGTCCGGCGTCAACAAGAAGCTGCAGCTCACGATGTTCGGCAAACCCCGGAACCCGGTAGGGATTTGCTCCCGAATCAGTACCGAATGCAAGCATGACTGTTGCGTCGTGAAGCTTCTTTACATTCTGCTTTGCAATTTCGAGTGATTTTTTATGTGTCTCGGTCGCGGGATCCTTAGCCACGCTGGAACGATAACGGTCGGAATCCACCGCAGCCTCAAGCGGCTGGTCTGAGACAAACTGAAAGAACGGTGATCTCACCCATTCCGGATGTTCTGCAAAGCCGTAGAAAGACTCGTCCAGCTGCAGAGTGGGTATGTAATAGATCTTCTTGCTTTTCATGACGCTGATTGTGTCGGCATCGAGAACACCATCGCGGACGCTGTGAGCGAGAATGTCGATGCCGTCCTCAAGAAGCTTTTTGGCATCGCTTTGATAGTAGACGTGAGCCGCCACTCGCAGATTCAGCTTGTGAGCTTCGTCGATCGCAGCAGCCTCAATATCCATATTCGGCCGAGGTAACTTTCCCAGATTGTCGTCCACCCACAACTTGATCAAATCGGGAGAGTGCGTGGCCATCTCCCGCACTGCGGCACGGGCCTCGTCCGGAGTTCTGGGCCGGTAGACTTGATCGGAGCCAACCTTTACCGGAGGTACACCGCCACGTACACCGATCCCCCGGCCCGCAGTCAGCACGGTTGCGCCGGGCTCGTCACCCTTCTCCTGATCTGATCGGATCTTGTAGAGCAAATCCTTGTTCATGCCCAACGAGATCACGGTGGTAACTCCGTACTGCTCGTATTGAACAAGTTGGCGCATGATGTTTACGCCTGTGTAATTCGCGGGTGCAACGGCGGTACCCTTGACGAGACCCACGTGACCGTGGCCATTGATGAGACCGGGAATAACGGTCTTCCCGGACAGGCGAATCACCCTAGCACCACCAGTATCGCCGCCCCATCCAGCTCCGGCACGAACGATCTTTCCGTTTCGGACGACGACACTGGCGTGTTCCACCGGAGCACGACCGGTGCCGTCAATCAGGCGTACATCGGACAGAACAAAGCTGTTGTTCTGCCCGAAAGCTGCGAAGGTAAACAGTAAGCTAGCGAAGAGAGAACGCTTCACGAGGTGTATGACGCATAAAACCCCGTTGGTGAATCAGAGTGATCCTGCGGGCTCGGGCTGATCTTGCAACAAAGGGCGATTGAGGTTGCTATGCGATTTGCTGTAGAGGAAGTAAATGGCGAGACCGATCAGCATCCATAAGAACGCCGTCAGTTGAGTTCGGCTGTCGAGCGAAATAATCATGCCGCTGCAGATAAGAATACCCAGGACGGGCACAACGGGCACGAGAGGCGTGCGAAACGGCCGCTCTCTTGCAGGATCGGTTCGCCGCATAATCAAAACGCCGATACAAACGAGAACGAAGGCGAACAGTGTCCCGATCGAAGTCAGATCACCGGCGAGAGAGCCGGGTATGAATCCTGCGAACAGCCCAACAAAGACAAACAGAACCAGATTGCACTTGTAAGGCGTGCGAAAACGTGGGTGGATCTCCGAGAACAGCTTCGGGAGCAAACCATCGTTCGCCATGGAGAAGAAGACCCGGCTCTGCCCCATGAGCATGACGAGGATGACGGACGAGAAGCCCGCGAGAATCGCTACGGTGATGGCGGTTGCGAGCCAGGCATAACCCGGCATGTAGTGCAGAACGGCATAAGCAACGGACGCCTCTTTACCGGCAGCTCTAAATTCCTGCCAATTGCAGATTCCCGTAAGAACATACCCGAACAGAATGTAAAGAACCGTGCATAGCGCGAGTGATCCCATGATTCCGATCGGCATATCGCGGGCCGGATCCTTGGTCTCCTGGGCCGCAGTGGATACGGCATCAAAGCCTATGAAGGCAAAGAAAACAATCCCGGCGCCGCCGAGAACACCGCCCCATCCATGTTTGAAGAAGCCTTCGTGTCCCTGAACGGAAGCAGGAACGAGGTAAGGTGTTAGATTCGCGTGATTGATGAACTGCCAGCCCAGAGCAACAAACGCCACCACAATGGAAAGTTTGACGATGACGATGACCATGTTCACCACGGCCGATTCCTGTGTGCCTTTTATCAATAAGATCGTAAGTAGTGCGAGTATGAGCAAGGCAGGGGCGTTGAAGATGCCGTGAACGCCCGCAGCATTCGCCTCCAGGGGCGAATGGCACCACTCGTACGGAATTCGTCCGCCGAGCAAACTATTTAGGTACTCACTCCAACTGATAGCGACGGTAGCAGCGCCCAACGCATACTCGAGCACCAGTGCCCAACCGATAATCCATGCCACGAACTCACCCATGGTCGTGTAGGCGTATGTATAGGCGCTGCCTGCGATAGGAATCATTGCCGCGAATTCGGCATAACAGAGGCCTGCAAAAGCACAACCGATCGCAGCTACGATGAAGGATAAGGTCACCGCAGGCCCCGCAGCCTCGGCGGAAGCCGCCGCGGTGCGCACGAACAAGCCCGCACCAATAATGGCGCCGACACCGAGAGCGACCAGGCTCTTTGCAGTTAAGGTTCGTTTTAGGCCGCTCTCGGAAGCTTGCTGCAACAGCAGCGCCAACGACTTCTTACGAGTAAGGCTCATGAATACACGATAGGCTAACAGACAGATAAGGAAGGAAGCAACGACAGCGCCGAACCTTCAGTTATGGTAGGGCGCTTGAATACTCGTGTCACCGGCGATGGGGGAGGCGGCGGCGCTATCCGTGTCGACGAGATAGGGCACGAATAAAGTTGTCCCGTACTGTCCGTTGACGAAACCGACCCAGGTTTGAGAAGCAGGCACCGGAATGGGCATGAACTCCCGGGGAGTGCCCGCGCACAGACGCTGCCCAAACCCCACAATCATCCCCGACTTGTCTACAAACAACACCGTGTCCTTTCCTCCACGACCGAGGCTCGCCGCCCATCCGAGAACAGATATTCCTCCGCGTACGGGCGTGAGCCTGATGACACCTCCGCGTTCGCTCTCCCTGCCGGGCTTGGGAAAAAGGGACCGGAACTGTTGTCCGGGGAAGCTGCTTTCTCGCTCGGAAAAGATCGACTTACGGTGTGACCGCAGGACTGGCAGATAACGGGCAATGAAGGCTTCTTTGGGGAAGACACTCCCGAGCAGAGCGGGATCGAAGACGCCATTCTCAAGGCTCAAGGCGGCCCACTGCTGGTGTGAGACGTAATCGTCGTTAGTCCGCAACCAGCGACCCAGCCTGATTTGCATGAATGCGACGACGATTGCGGTTGAAACTAAGATCACCCGGGGCGGGAACCTCTTCGATTTCTCCCCGAAGGATATGCGTATGGCTAACAGGAGCAGAACAGCCCAGCCCAGCAGCGGCAAAGTGACGTAACGAGCCGCCTTGGCGCCTGAGAACCCGATATCCGTCAAGTCAAGTCTCGCCAAGCTGGTCAGAGCCGCCGTCAGGAGTAGGAATGCAAAATATCCAAACGCAAGTAGTTTGACATCCGACATGCCAGCGGCCCGCGTTCGAAGGGTGCGGGCGAAACACACCAGCCAGGCTGTCAGGCTGAGTAGTCCGAAGGCAAAGCCGATGGCGGGGTTTCTCAATACGCCAAAAGGCATGCTGAAGTAAGACACGACGAACCCGATAGAGTAGATCGGGTGCTTGAGCAGCCCCAGAGGAGGCGTCCCCGGCCTCTGATACCCGACAAGAAACAGCGCGACACAACCCACTGCCGCGGCTGCCAAGGCAATCAGGCACTTGCGGGGCGCATGGCGAATGGCAGCGACCGTAAGCAGAATAGGCCAGAGTACGAGACCGTTGGCACACGAAAAGGTCGCCACGATTCCACACGTAATTGCGGCCATCAGCCAGACCACATGGGAGTTCCCGGTTCGCTTTGAGACGCACACGAGGCCGAGAACCACCGCCAGCTGCAGCAGTGTCCAGTTCAACAGGAAAGGTGTGCCCAGCACGAAGGTGCTTAAAGGCCAGCCTGCGATGATGCCGGCGAGCATAATCGTTTGTAACCTGGCAGGAACGCCGGTGTCGTTATCGCGCCAGAAGACCCGCCCGAGGAGAGCGACACTTGCCACGTAGCAGCAGAAACTCACGACCATCGGCAGGATCTGCCGCCCTGCAAAGAACAATTGGTCGAGCGCAAAGATGATTTCCGGGAACATGATCCGGTGCTCATTGTGCTGACGCCATAGCCAGCTGAAGTTGCCGGCTTCGAAGGCTGGCAGATCCTCAATCACTCGCCAGTAATCCGAAACGGGGAGAGGATTGTAGTAGCGCAGAACGTGGGTGACGGTTGAGAACCAGTTAAAACCGAGCCAGCCAAACAGGATGAGAAAGGCCGCAAGGTCGAAGAATTCTCGTCGATTTCGGTCAGGTCCGGTTTTCAACTTTGCCGCGGAGATCAGCTCGTTCTTCGCAGCCACTCTACGGCGAGTGACTGTAGTTTCCCAAGCTCATCGGGAAGTATGCCGGCCACGGTTGCCACCGAGTCCGCTCCCGCTTCGAGGACTTCCGATGCATTGTCGAGAGTAAGGCCGCCGATTGCGACGAGGGGCTTGCCCGTCAGCTTGCGCAGATTGCGCAGTCCATCCACACCGACCACGGGGTCCGGTTGAGCTTTGGATTTGGTGGCGTAAATCGGCCCGAGCGCCAGATAGTTCGCAGGCTGCTCATTACCAGCCTCGAGTTGGACTCGGTTGTGAGTGGAAAGACCGATAATCCCTTCGGCGCCGATCTTCCGGGCAGCCAGAGGCGGCAGGTCCATTTGCCCAAGGTGCACGGCCGCATCGAGAAGGTTCGCGAAATCCACTCGATCATTGACCACGAAAACCGCCCCGGCTTCTCTTGCCAGACCGGCCAGGGCCTTCGCCTCATTGAAATGAGTCTGTGTCCAGCTTTCCTTGTGGCGATATTGGAGAATGCCTACCCCGGCCTGCAACAGCACTTCGCCGAACTCGAACACGGACCAATTGCGTGCACTGAGCGCGCCAGTGTCGATGATGGGGTAAAAACGGGGAAGCTGGAAAGCGTCTGGTAGAGAAGGCAAGGTACGTGAAGAGTCGACCGAACTTACCCGGCGTGACCAGGATCGGAGAACGGGACCTGTTTCGTGATCTGAATGCCAAAGCCCTCGAGACCAACGATCTTCCGGGGGTGATTCGTCAGCAGATGTATGGTCGAGAGGCCCAGGTCGGAAAGGATCTGAGCACCGACTCCGGTATCGTGTTGAACCGGTTGATGACCGACGTTCGGTGTGAATGTGGTTTGGTTGCGGCCGTGGGTCAATAGCTCTCGATGACCATCGCGCGGAACGCTCTGCATGCCGGAGCCCGACTGGTGCAGATAAATAAGCACTCCGTGCGGCGCTTGGGAAATTTCCCGGAGAGCCGCGTGGATCAATTGCTGGCAATCGCAATCGAGCGAGCCGAATATGTCGCCGTAAACGCAGCGGGAATGAACACGAACCAGAACGTCGGGCTTGCCGGAAACCTCGCCATGGATGAGTGCGAGATGGTTTTCCCCGTCTACTTCGCTCTTATACTGAATCGTCTTGAACTCGCCGAAAGCGGTTCGAATGCTTCCGACGGCTGAGCGCGCCACGAGCTTCTCGGTTTGGGTGCGATACCGGATCAGTTCCGCTACCGAGATCATCTTGAGCCCGTAATGCCGGCAGAAATCAGAAAGTTCGGGGACCCGCGCCATGGTGCCGTCCGGATTCATGATTTCGCAGATCACGCCGCCCGCGTTCAATCCAGCTAACCGCGCGAGGTCGACGGCAGCTTCCGTTTGTCCGGAACGGACGAGTACGCCGCCCGCTCGCGCCCGCAGCGGAAACACATGGCCGGGCCTTGCAAGATCTTGCGGCCGGCAATTTGGATCAATGGCCACCCGGATCGTATGCGCCCGGTCATACGCCGAGATGCCCGTCGTGACACCTTCCGCCGCGTCGATGGCTTCACAGAATGCCGTCCCAAACCGTGCCGTGTTCACTGGCGACATCGGCTGGAGATCGAGACGGTCACAGATTTCGGGCGCGAGGGCGAGGCAAATCAATCCTCGCCCCTGAGTGGCCATGAAGTTGATCGCTTCCGGCGTAATCTTCTCCGCCGCAATCGTTAGATCGCCCTCGTTCTCACGATCCTCGTCGTCAACTACGACAACGATCTTGCCGTCTCGGAAATCTTCGATAGCCTCGGAGACTGAGGCAAATATCGCTTCGGTTTGGGAAGCAGCACTCATTGACGAGTCGCTTACGACCCTACTGCGACGCCGTACTTTTCATACCAGGGCTTCGCCGGACGGATCGCCTCGTTCACTGCCGCGATATTCTTGACGCCCTGATCCTCTAGCCAGTCTTCTAAGGCCTTGGCTCCGGATTTGGCGTAAACAGGAATCCCGTCTTTCCATGTGGCTCGTCCGCACAGAACGCCCGAATAGTCGGTTCCCGCTTCCGCGGCCATGTTCAGCGACTCCACGAACTGGGCGTTGCCGACACCTGCGCTCAGGTAGATGAATGGCTTCTGCGCAACCTCGGCAGCTCGCCGGTAATGATCTAAGGCCTCTTTCCGCGTATAGGCAGCTTGACCTTTGAACACGCTGCTACCTTCCACGAATTCGGCGTTGACCGGCACTTCCACCTTTAGAACGTCCACCTTGTATTGGGGTTTGCCGAACTCTTGCATGGATCCGATAACAACGTCGGGTTTGGCCTTCGCGTATTCGAGACCTTTTTCGTCTCCGCCTTTCGGGTCGTAGCCGACAAACTCGAGGAAAAACGGTATGTCGTAGGCTTCGCATTCGGCGCCAATCCGTTCAATGAACGCGTGCTTGATGTCGTTCACGTCTGCTGCGTCGAAAGGAGAGTAATAGATGAGGATCTTGACCGCGTCCGCTCCATCATCTTTGATGCGCTTCACCGAGAGATGCGGAAGAAGATCCGGCAGCCGACCCGGTTTCGTGTTGTCGTATCCGCTTTCTTCGTATGCAAGCAGAAGGCCTGTGTTCTTTGCGCGAGCTTTGGCCGCAGGCAATCCAAATTCCGGGTCCAGCAGAATGGCGCTTGCATGTTGCGTGAGGACTTTCGACACGGAGACTTTGAACTCGCTCATCATGTCGTCCGTCACTTGTTTCTGATCAACTCCCTTCGCAGAAGCAATGCTTTTACGCAGACTCCCGCGCTGGTCCATCGCCGCTGCGGCGATCACACCCTTGTCATTAGAAAGTGCCTGAAAATGCTTGATCTTACCTTCAGATAGCTGCATGGTAGTCTGCTCCGGGATACTGAATGAATCGAGTTCAGTATACCGAAGCAGCAGCGGTACACTAGCCCTGGACACGCCGCCAATACTTCTTCGCAATTGCGACATCACGCAGGATCTGAGAGCGCAATTCCTCAGCGCTGGGAAACTGACGTTCTGCTCGGATGAAATGCAGAAAATCGACCGCGATGTCCGACGGAGGCGGCGGTTCAAAGGTAGTGAGAATGTAAGTTTCGACCGTGAAATTTTCGCCGCCAAAGGTTGGCCGTGTTCCGACATTCGTAATCGACTCCCAGGTGCGAGAGCCTGACAAATCTCTCGTGCGAGTGACGTAAACTCCCGGAGGCAGTACCTGGTTCGGAACCGGGCGCAGGTTGAGCGTCGGCACCGTTTGCTTCGAGCCGATTCCGCGGCCAGGGACGACTGGACCGGACAATGAGAACGGTCGGCCCAAAAGCCGGTTTGCCTGGACAATCTTTGCCGTCTCGATGTACTGCCGGACCCTTGTGCTCGACACCACTTCACCCCTGTAAAGGACGGGCCGCAAACACTCCGCTACGTATCCGTATTTACTTGCCAGTTGCCGAAGCGTTTCGCAATCCCCGGCTTTCTTGTGGCCGAAGCGAAAATTCTGGCCGACAAACACGCCCTTTGCCCGCAATGAGTCAATAACGATATTCCGCACGAATTCCTCAGGGGATAATCGCGCCAATGCAGGCGTGAATGGCAGAACGTGGACGTGCGCAATTCCGCTGTCATGCAGCAGCCGGACCCGATCCTGAACGCTGCAGATTTGACGTGGAACGCGGTCCGGAGCGACAACGGCGGTTGGATGGGGATCGAAGGTCAAGACAGCGGGTTCGAGATCCTGGTCCCTCGCGAAACGAACAGCCTCCCCCAAGAGCGCCTGGTGTCCCCGGTGGACGCCATCGAAGTTGCCGATGGCCAGAGCCCGTCTCCGGCCCTCACGTCCTGTCGTCTCGCTCAAGGATGATCACCATAACCGATCGGGATTTCCAGTCCATCGAAGGCCATATGAACGTTAGGCGGCAAGCTCGCTTCTACTTTTGCGTGAAGTAAGTCGTGGGAGATGTGAGTGAAATAGGCCCTTTTCGGCTTCAGCATGTCCACGGTTCTTAGTGATTCTTCGACCGTGGAGTGCGTGGGATGAGGGCTGTGGCGTAACGCATCGAGGAACAGGACATCCAACCCCTGCAGCTTCGCTAAGCTGCCATCGGGTATCTCGCTATGGTCCGTCAGGTAAGCGCAATCGCCGAAACGGAACCCGTGGACAGTCGTCCGGCCGTGCGACACGGGAATTGGCACGATCTCCACATCGGCAGCGAAGAATGGCTCGTCGTCGAACAGGTTCGGACACAGTCGGGGCCGGCTTGACTGTGACGGCGAGGAGTCGAATACATAGCGAAATGTGCGCTCGATGGTTACCCAGGCCTCGCTGGATGCAAACAGTGGTATGGCCTGTCTTTGCATGAAGTTAAACGGCCTAACGTCATCTAAGCCTAGAATATGGTCGGCGTGAGCGTGTGTATACAGGATGCCGTCGAGGCGATCGATGTGGTACCGGAGAGCCTGGCATCGCAGATCGGGCGAAGTGTCGATCAGCAGCCGTTTTTCGCCCAGGCGAAGGAGAACCGAAGGTCGAAGGCGCCGGTCGCGCCTATCGTTCGATGTACAGACTTTGCAGTGGCACCCGATCATGGGTACACCGACGCTGGTACCGGAGCCGAGCACGAGAATCGAGGCGTGCTCGAAGTCGTTGAGCATCTATTCGGTTTTGGAGCCTTTGCCGCCGTCCGGCGTGATGATCAGCGGCCCCTTGTCTTCCCGTGTGTCTTCCGCAGTCTTGGTTCTACCGCCGGCGCGGCTCATTTCATCTGAGACTTGGACATAACGAAACCGAAGCTCGGTCAAGCCGTTCTCGAGAAGCCGCTGTTCCTCGACCGTCAAGTTACCTTTGGTCTTCTCACCTAGCATGGCCAGGAGGTCGATGGAATGCCTTGCGAGGGGCAGATTGGGTTCCGTCGTCTCCTCCTCCCCGCCCAGATCGATTAATCCAAGCTGCACTTGTGCCTGCATGAGAATCGATTCAACGAGGAAGAAAAAGTCTGCGGGCGGAATCGGAAATTGCAATGGATCGGCGGCCACTTGTACGCGCTCCCACCGCTATTTTGTCAGACGGTCTCGCGGAAGCTGCCGGAAGGTCGATTCCTCCCCGCCGGGTATATTCGGGACATGCCCGAGTCGAGTGAGGATGCAGGAAAGAAGTTCAGCGAGTTGGTTCGTTTGATGGCTCGGTTAAGGGCTCCAGGAGGCTGCCCGTGGGATCGGAAGCAGACCTTTGATTCGATCAAGCCCTACACGCTCGAAGAGACCTATGAAGTTCTAGACGCCATCGACAGCCGCGACTGGGCCGGCTTGTCCGAAGAACTCGGCGACCTGTTATTGCAACCCGTTTTCCTGGCCGCCATTGCGGAAGAGGAGGGCGTGTTCACCATCTCCGATTCCCTCCGGGCGATCAACGAAAAGCTGGTCCGCCGGCACCCTCATATTTTCGGGGACGCTACAGCTGAAACTGCCGAAGACGTAAAGGTCCGCTGGGATCAAATCAAGGCGGAGGAAAAGGCCGGGACTGCTCAAGCGGCGAATGCTTCGATCCTGGATGGTACTCCCCGCACGCTTCCGGCGCTCGTCGAAGCGCACAAGATCTCAAGCAGGGCTGCCGATGTTGGGTTCGAATGGCCAAACGTCCATGGTGTTCTGGAAAAACTGGTGGA
Organism: Bryobacteraceae bacterium; assembly: GCA_045807925.1. Classification (GTDB taxonomy): domain Bacteria; phylum Acidobacteriota; class Terriglobia; order Bryobacterales; family Bryobacteraceae; genus Bog-105. The sequence continues at coordinate 81,068 of JBJMGK010000075.1, forward strand.
GGAGGCAAAAGAACTCACGGAAGCCGCCCACCGTCAAGAGGGCAGCGAAATCGAACACGAGATCGGGGATTTGTTGTTTACGCTCGTCAACCTCGCGCGTTTCTACCAGGTCGACCCTGAACAGGCGCTCCGGAAAACGAACGCACGATTTCGCAGGCGCTTCGCTTTCATCGAGCAAAAGATCGCTGACCGGGGAGGTGAACTGGCCTCTACGCGACTCGAAGATATGGAAGAACTCTGGCAGGACGCAAAGAAGCGTGAAAAAGCCGGACGAGATCAGTCCTCCCCGTCACGCCTTTCCGTTTCTGAGGCGCGCTGAAACTTTCTCCACTTCGCGCATGAGGCGAAGCGTGTTCCCACCATAGATCTTGCGAATATCTCCCGGCGAGTAGCCCTTCAGCAACAGGGCGCGAGTGAGGTTTGGGAATTTCGAGACATCGTCGAGCCCCGTTGGCGTGCAAGTAATCCCGTCAAAATCCGTGCCGATCCCGATGGCATCAATGCCGGCGATCTCGCGGACGTGATCTATGTGGGCGACCAAATCGTCGAGCGTTGCTCGCACAGGCGCATCTTTAGGAGCATCGGCCGACTTCTGAGAGATGAAGTTGCAATAGATATTCATCTGAATGACGCCGCCCTTCTTCGCGAGTGCACGGATCATGTCGTCGGTCATATTGCGGGGAGCGTTTGTCAGGGCCCGGCATGCCGAATGTGACGCAATGATGGGCGCCTCGCTCGTCTCGAGCGCGTCATAGAACGTTTTGTCCGCCACGTGAGAGATGTCGACCATCATGCCCAACCGGTTCATCTCACGCACGATGTCCTTTCCGAGCGGGGTCAAGCCATTGTGATGTTGAATCTTATCGTTGTTGATGTCGCCCGAAGAATCGGCCCAGCTATTCGTGTTCCAGTGGGTCAACGTCATGTAGCGAACCCCAAGCCGGTAGTAATCGCGCAGCAATCGGGGACTATCCTCGATGGCATGCCCGCCTTCAATGCCCATCAGGGCGGCAATCTTTCCCTGACGATGCGCTCGCTCGATATCCGCCGCCGTAAAGGCCTGCGCGAACTCCTTGGGATACCGGTCAATGATATCGTGCTGCACCGTGTCGATCATCTGCAAAGCCCGATTCGCTGAATGGTTTCCTTCCACGTAGGTAGCGGCTACGTACACCGAGAAGAAAACCGCGCCCACACCCCCGGCTCGCAATCGAGGAATGTCCGTGTGATCTTTCGGAGCGTTCGCAATATCGGTGCCGTCCACGGTGAACGAAGGCGTGTCGTTATGCGTGTCGATCAGGATGGCCGATTTCCTGATCTTCGCGACTTCGGCGTCCAGTTTTTTCCCCTCGGGCACTTTCGGGAAACTATCGGGCGCGATGAGAAGTGCGAGAGGAATCAGAAGCGCGGGTCGGATCAAGTTTTCAGAATACAATCGAGATAGCCCATGAAAGAAGCCGTGTTTGAGTCTGCTGCGCCGACCGCAATTGCCGGTCATAGGAATTGGCGGCATTATGCCGTAGCCGTTGCGGCCATCCTGTTGGGCATCATCTTCCTGGTTTCAGGAGGATGGAAGGTCCTTGAACCTTATAAAACAGGTGAGCTCCTGGAGCAGGCGCGGGTTCCTGCCGGATTCGGCACAATCGGCGCGTCCGTGTTGGGAACGCTCGAGCTGTTTACCGCTCTTCTTCTGTTCACTCCTCGTTACAGGAAACTGGGCGGCCTGCTCGGATCGGCACTGATGATCTTCTTCATTGGGTGGATTGCCTTCTATTACCAGCAGTTAGTTGGGAAGGAGTGTAGCTGCTTTCCAATCATTAAGCGCGCCGTGGGTCCCGGGTTTTTTGTGAGCGACGCGGTCTTTCTGCTGTTCGGGTTGGTGGCTGCAGCGTGGGCGCCGGCCGTAAAGGCCTTCCGCGTTCCCGTGATGATGCTGGCCGCCGTCGCCGTCCTGGCAGGGGCAAGTCTCGGAGTCGGAGCGATGGAGCGTCGCAACCTGCAGATGCCGTATCCAGTCATGGTGGATGGCAAACCAACAGACTTGCGGACAGGAAAAGTATTTCTCTTCTTCTACGATCCGATGTGCTCACATTGTGATGCCGCGTCGAAATTTCTATCTACGCTCACCTGGAAGGACACTCGGATCATCGCCATCCCGACGAACGATCCGCAGTTCGCGGCCGCTTTCCTGCACGATACACACCTCAAAGCCGATACCAGTCTGGATGGAGCGAAGCTGAGGGCAAAGTTCTCGTTCGTGAATCCGCCTTACGGCGTGGCTCTGGTCGATGGCCGCGTGAAAGAAAGCTTCGAGCAAGCACAATTCAATGCACCGTCACCCAAGGCTCAGTTGTCGGCGCTAGGCTTCGTCCAGTAAGTGGCACGAAGATCAGGGCTCGAAATCAGATTGCAAGGAGGCCGGTTTTGCAGCTTTTGCCGGCCGCTAACGCCTACGGATTTGAAATCGCCCGGGGCGGAGAAGTCCATCACAGCAAAAGCGGACGTCATCTCGTTCGCTTAATGCCGTGAAAAAAGCACACGCTGGCCTCAGTCCGACCGATCGAGAGCGCAAGATCACGCTCGCCGGTAGAGGCGCGACGGTTGACGGAATATACTTGCGCATCATTATCCACACGCACGAGCATATGGGACAGTTGATCGCTTATGCGCGCTTCAACGACATTTCACAACCGTGGTCGGAAAGTGGCAGCAAATAGGCGGACGACGCGCGAACTACCTTCGCCGCTTAATGCCCCGTCCTGGCGCTGCGTTTTCGACGAGTTCTCCGTTGCGTACAATCGGAACTCCATTGACGAGCACATAGGGTATGCCGTCCGAGTATTGGGCGGGATTCTCGAATGTCGCCCGGTCAGTGACGCGAACAGGATTGAAGATGGTGAGATCCGCATCAGCGCCCAGGCGTATCCGTCCCTTGTTCTCTAATCCGAGACGCTGGGCCGGCAACAAGGTCATCTTGCGCAATGCGTCCATCAGGGATAGGGCCTGCTGTTCTCTTACGTATCGCCCTAGAACACGGGCGTAGCATCCCGCCGCTCTCGGATGGCCCTTTCCTTCTTCGAGAATGCCGTCGCTTGCGATCATCACGGATGGGTCTGCCATAGCCAGCTTTACGGCGGCTTCCGGAATACTGTGAATGGCGACCATTCCGCCTTGCCTGCGATAGCGCTCGAAGCTTTCTTTCGTCAGGCGCTCACCTGTCGCCGCCCATTGCAGATCGTTGTACGAGATTCCGCCTTGATGCTCCTGCCAGCCGGGGTTGAAGATCGCAGATGACAGGTCCGTCATTCCCGCGGTATAGGAGTAAGCCTCCGTCGTTACGTCAACGCCATGTTGTTTTGCTCCGGCTATCATGCTCAGGGCCAGCGATGTCTGCCCAAGCGCCATGCTCGTAATGTGAACTATGTGCAGCCCGGCTCCGCTAACGGCTGCGTCCGCCAGTACCTCCTGCAACGCATCAACGACGCCGGGCTCTACCGGTCCGCCGTTTCGCATGTGCACAAAACAGGCTACTTTGTTCGTACTTGCGGTCTGGAACACTTCGAGTATCTGCTCGCGCGTGTCGTGCGGAACGTAAGCGATGCCTAGCCCCACGCCCAGTGCACCGTCCCGCAAACCCTGTGCAATGCGCGTCAGAATCTGTCGTTGCTCTTCGGCCGAAGGAGCGCGTTCTGCCGCACGGTCCCGAGGCAGGAGCTTCCCGGAATCGCCCATGACGGCCATACTCGCCGGTATGTGGCCGCTGCTCGCTCCGAAGTTGATCAGCGCTTTCCCGGCCCGCTCTGCGTACCACGGTGCCACAGGCCATGCACCGACTTCCAGCTCAAGCGCAGTCGTAACACCGTCTCGTGCCTTGAAGCGGTAATTCTCCGGCGTTTGTCCGTGAGAATGCAGGTCGATGAAGCCTGGTGAGACGACCAATCCCTTGGCATCGATGAGGGTTTTTGCGGCAAGCGCTTCCGACGAGACCGCAGCGATGCGTCCGTCGCGGATACCGATGCTTCGGATCTGATCCAGACCGCTCTCGGGATCCATCACGCGACCGTTTACGATCGCAACCTCAAATTGTTGGCAAATCGCCTGGAGAGCCAGACACAGGAAGAAGCAGAAGCGAAGTGTCCACACTCCGGTGATCATACTTCGCCCGCCTCCGGCGACCGCTGAATAGGACCAAATCCGCAAATTCAGCTCGCGAATAGTACTAAGAAATCACTTGCAAACTGCAAGCAAGATTGATAACGTGTCCGTTGTGTCTGAGGCGGAGAGCGAGAAACGACGGTCCGGTTGTCCGGTGAGCGTCTCGCTCGAAGTCTTCGGCGATCGCTGGTCACTGCTGGTCGTGCGTGACCTGATGGTGCGCGGTCACAGGACGTTCAAGGAGTTCGCGGAATCGGGTGAGGGAATCGCCACAAACATCCTTGCGGATCGTCTCAAAAAGCTGCAGACCGCGGGAATCATCGTTGCCAGCCAGGAACTGACGGATTACCGGCGGGTGCACTACGAGCTGACGGAAAAGGGGATCTCGCTAGCCCCGGTGCTTCTTGAGCTCCTGATATGGGCGGCTCACCACGAAGAAACCGGAGCGCCCTGCGCCGTGATAGAACACATGGAAAGAAATCGGGAACAGGTACTTGCAGAGGTACGCAGGCGCTGGGCTGAAAAGGATCGGACGCCAATACTGCCTAGATTCGAAGGACAAAAAACAAAGCGAAAAGGAGTACGAGTGGATGAGCAAGGTTCGGGTACTGGTAGGGACGCGAAAAGGGGCATTCGTCTTGTCGGCAGACGGAAAGCGTAAGAACTGGACAGTTGACGGTCCTTACTTCGCGGGATGGGAGATTTACCACGTGAAGGGATCGCCTGTAAATCCGGATCGCATTTACGCGTCTCAATCGAGTGGGTGGTCCGGGCAGGTCATGCAGCGTTCCGATGACGGCGGGAAAACGTGGAATCCGGTTGGGAATCAGTTTCCGTACGACGGGATACCCGGCACTCACCAATGGTACGACGGCACGCAGCACCCTTGGGAATTCAAGCGGGTCTGGCACCTCGAACCGTCCTTGAACGATCCGGAAACAGTTTACGCGGGTGTAGAAGATGCTGCGCTGTTTCGCTCCTCTGACGGCGGACAAACCTGGAGCGAACTTTCAGGTTTGCGAAACCACGACACGGGCCCAAAATGGCAGCCCGGAGCGGGCGGCATGTGCCTCCACACGATCTTGCTCGACCCGAGTGATCCGAAGCGTATTTTCATCGCCATCTCTGCTGCGGGCGTCTTTCGCAGCGACGACGCCGGCTCCACGTGGCGGCCAATCACCCGCGGTCTGAAATCTAACTTCCTGCCCGATCCGACCGCCGAGGTGGGGCATTGCGTGCACCGCATCGCGATGCACCGATCGCGGCCCGAGACTCTCTTCATGCAGAAGCACTGGGATGTCATGCGAACGGACGACGCAGGTGAATCCTGGCACGAGGTCAGCGGGAATCTACCTACCGATTTTGGATTCGTGATTGATGTCCACGCTCATGAGCCCGAGACGATCTATGTCGTTCCGATCAAGAGCGACGGCGAGCACTTTCCTCCTGACGGAAAGCTACGAGTCTTCCGCAGTCGAACGGGTGGTAATGAGTGGGAGCCTCTTACCGCCGGGCTCCCGCAAGAAAACTGTTACGTGAACGTCCTTCGTGATGCCATGGCGGTTGATTCGCTGGACGCTTGCGGCATCTACTTCGGTACAACTGGCGGCCAGGTATATGCGTCTGCGGACGGGGGCGATACCTGGGCTCCGATCGTGCGAGACCTGCCCGCGGTGCTTTCGGTTGAGGTTCAAACACTCGCATGATCCGAGTAGTGCTTCCGTCTCACTTGCGGAAGCTCGTGCAAATCGAAGATGAACTCACGCTCGCGGTCGAAGCTCCTGTCACTCAGCGTTCGGTTCTGGATGCGCTCGAAGCCGCGTTCCCAGCCTTGCGCGGCACTATCCGTGACTACAACACGCAACAGCGGCGCGCGTTCATCCGTTTCTTTGGCTGCTCTGAAGACCTGTCTCATGAGGCTCCGGATGCCTTGTTACCCGACAAGGTCGCGGATGGGAGCGAGCCGTTCCTGATCGTTGGAGCTATCGCCGGCGGCTGATAAACCCCGGCCGGGAAAGCGACTTTCGCCGCCGGGTACACTAACCCATTGACGCGAGTTCGCTACAGGGTGGTGGCGTTCACCATGACGCTGGCCGCCGTCACCTATCTCGATCGGGTCTGCATTTCGATCCTGGCCCCAAGCATCATGCGGGATCTGAAGCTGTCCCAGATCCAGATGGGCTACGTGTTCAGTGCGTTCACCCTCGCGTACGCGATCTTCGAAATTCCGACCGCGCGTTGGGCCGATCAGATCGGAAGCCGGAAAGTGCTGACCCGCATCGTCCTTTGGTGGTCGGCGTTCACGATGGCCACGGCGGGAGCATTCAACTACGTTGCTCTACTGGTGATCCGCTTCTTGTTCGGTGTAGGAGAAGCCGGAGCGTGGCCGAATGCGGCACGAGTATTTGCCCGTTGGATTCCTTCACGGGAACGAGGGCGTGTTCAGGGGTTCTTCTTCGCAGGCGCTCATCTCTCGGGAGGGCTGACCCCTATGTTTGTCGCGTATCTCGCTACGTTCCTCCACTGGAGAACAATTTTTGTTCTGCTTGGTTCGGTAGGCATTCTATGGGCGGCTGCCTGGTTCTTCTGGTTTCGCGACGAGCCGCGCGAGCACGCCGGCGTCTCACTTCCCGAGCGAGACCTGATCGAAGAGACGCGAGGTTTGCCTCCGGGGCACGCAGGCTCCTGGAAAGACGTGTTGAAGACCAGAAGTCTGCTTCCGCTCTGTCTGCAATACTTCGCAAATACTTACGGGTTTTTCTTCTTTATCACCTGGTTGCCGACGTACCTGACGAAATCCCGCGGCATGGCGAACGTGGAACTCGCGCTGTTCGCGGGACTGCCTCTGCTTCTTAGCGTCATTGCGGACATCACAGGAGGACTAACGACGGACGCTCTGTCGAAGCACTTCGGACTGTGGGTTGGGCGTTGCGGTGTTGGAGCGGTCGCTTACTTTCTGGCTGCGATTGGCATGGTGGCAGGAACCGTCGTGGGGAATGGACGGCTCGCCGGACTCCTGATCGCGATCGGGGGTGCGCTCTCCATGTTTACTCTCGCCCCGGCTTGGGCGACCGCAATTCACCTGGGCGGCAGGAATTCGGGTGCCCTGAGCGCGACCATGAACACGGCCGGCCAGATTGGCGGCATGCTCAGTCCCGTGGTTCTCGCGTATATCGTCGATCGCTGGGGAAACTGGAGCCTGCCGCTTCACATACTTTCCGGTCTGTACCTGATGGCAGCCGCGAGCTGGCTCCTCATCCGCCCGGAACGTGCCGAAGATGATAAAACTCTCCTAAGTGCTTAAGACTCTCGATATCCTGCTCGGACTCTCGGTGGTGATGCTGATGGTCAGCCTGATCGTCACAGTTTTGACCGAAGCCGTTACGAACCTGCTCCAGATGCGTGGAAAGCATCTCCTCCAAGGTGTGATCGGCCTTTTAAGGCAAGTGGACCGGGATCTTCCCGAACACGTCGTCGAGGTGGTTGCGACCACGATTCTTACTCATCCTCTCATCCGATCGCATGGCTCCCGCTTCGGCAGCGTGATTCATCGCGAGGAATTGACCAAGTTGGTTCTTGAACTGGCAGCCGATGAGGGTCCGCAGCGCCTTACGCCGGAAATCCTCGCTCAGTTGACGGAAATGCTGAAGCGCAATGGAATTGTAGATCCGAAGAAGACCCTCGAAAACGTTCGTGCCCTCGCGCTTCAGCTGGAGCTATCTCACCCCGAACTCTCGAACAATCTCCGGTACTCGACAGCCTTCGTCCAGGAAGCGAACAGCCGATTCGTGGCGAAGATTCACGGCTGGTTCGACCAGACGATCGATCGCGTTTCCGACCGTTTCACGCGAGCTACGCGCATCGTGACGTTCTGCGGTTCGCTGCTGATTGCGCTGGTGCTGCAACTCGACACAGCTCAGCTTGTCAATCGGCTATCCGAAGATCCGAACCTGAGAGGAGAACTCGTGAAACAGGCTATAGCTGTCGATCGAGGCAATCTCACTCCGGGGCCGGAAAAATCGCCATCATTGCTTCCTACCTTCAGCGATCCGGATCGGAAGCGATTGCGCGATCTCGTCCAGGACGACATCATCGAGTTTCCAACCAGCATACGGGAGTGGACGGGCCGGTGGACGCTGGACAACTTCTTCATGAAGCTGGTCGGCATTATCCTCACCGCTACTCTCTTAAGCCTGGGCGCTCCGTTCTGGTATGGCGCACTCAAGAATCTGATCCGTTTACGATCCTTGATTGCACAAAAGGACGATGAACAACGGGAAACTCGACAAAAAACTCAGGTCGCCCTCATTACTGGCGCGCAACCGCCAACCACCGTGGACGGAACGGGTAGCTGACTGTGGAACGAAGAAGATTTTTTCAACACGCCGGAATGTCCATCGCTGCTGCTTACGGTGGTGCGAGACTTACTGCGTTCACACGAGATCACGTCGTTGTGGCGGGCTCCGGCATTATCGGAGCCTCCATTGCGTATCACCTTGCAAAGCGCGGCGCGCGCGTCACTCTTCTCGAACGGGAACGCCCGGCCGCGGGTACCACCAGGAACTCGTTTGCATGGCTGAACGCGAGTAGTAAATCGCCGCGCGCCTACTACGATTTAAATCTGGCGGGAATGCTCGGGTGGCGCAGGCTTGCGCTTGAGATAGGGCCGTCTCTACCGCTGCAGTGGGGAGGCGGACTGCAATGGTGCAAACCCGAAGCGGTAGCTCAGGAATCGATGAAGAAACGCGTTGCCGAGCGGCAGAGCTGGGGCTACTCGGTCGAGATGATCGACCGGGAGCAGTTCGGCCATTTGGCGTCGTACGCAACTCCTGGCGAATTTGGATCCGCCAACTTCGCCGATCAGGAGGGTACGATCGACCCTGTCCTGGCGGCCGAAACGCTGGTTGCGAAACCGCGTGAGTTGGGCGCTGAGGTTGTCTATCCCTGCGAAATTAAATCATTCCAAACGTCGTCCGAACGAATCAAAGCCGTGCAGACGTCGTCCGGTGAAATTGCGGCGGACACAATCGTGCTCGCCACGGGAAACGAAACGCAACGGCTTGCTCAAACGCTGGGTCTCGCTGTTCCCCTCAAACTCTCGAAGGGCATCCTTGCCCATAGCCGTCCGCAGAAGCACTTTCTCAATCGGGTGCTGATGCCGCCGAGCGCCGAGATCAAACAGAACCTCGACGGGCGGATCGTCACAGGGTTCAACTTCGACGATACCGGCGACCTGGAGCCGACGAGAGAGGTTGGTGAAGAGTATTTGAAGACCGCTGCGCAGTACCTTCCCGCGTGTCGAGACTCAAAGCTGGAATATATGACTCTCGGCTACCGCGTATTGCCAAAGGATAATTACCCCATCGTCGGACGTTTCGAGAAGTATCCGAATCTCTATGTCGCCGCCATGCATAGCGGTATGACGATGGCTCCCATCATCGGGCAGTTTGCCTCGCTGGAGATTTTGGATCAGGCCCGGGTAGACATGCTCGCTCCGTATCGACCTGAGCGGTTCAGCTAAACAAATGCGAGAAGTAGCCGCGGTTGTGAAACCGCGAACGCTCGCACGCTATCCGGTCGGGTTCTGGTTTGCCATCGCAGTTACCGTCTTAGGGTTTTTCTTGCTGGGGTTGCTGTTTCTGCCATATCTTGGCTTCGAATATGACGAGGTCATGTTCGTACCAATGATTTTTCACCCGAGCAAGAGCCTGTTTGCCGCGCCCATTTCTCACCACTTCATTCCCGTGATGGAAATGAGCTACATAGGGGCGCTCAAAATCTGGCTCTATTCAGGGCTGTTTAAGCTATGGCGTCCGACAGTTTATTCGGTCCGCCTGCCAGTGCTAGTCGTGGCAAGCTTGACGGTATTCCTGGTTGCGGAGACGGTGCGGCGACGAAGCAGCGTGCGGGCGGCTGTGTTCACTGGTGCTCTTCTGGCGACTGATATCAGTTTCCTCCTATGTTCGACCTTCGATTGTGGGCCTGTCGTCATTCAAAACTTTCTGCTATCCGCTGCTTTGTATCTGATTTTGGTGCACCGGGAGACGATCTTTGGCCTTCCCTTAGCAGCCTTCGCCCTGGGACTTGCGCTATGGGACAAGGCAATCTTTCTATGGATCTTGATCGGGCTCGTGCTTTCCGGTTTTGCGTTCGGATTCCGCGTTTTGAGGCAGGAACAAACGCTGAAGAAGCTGCCCGTGGCGGCCGTCGCTTTCGCCGTCGGCATCGCGCCGCTTGTCGTTTACAACGTAAAGCGCCCAAATCAGACGATCGGAGGCAACGCTCATTTTACGTTCGCGGAAATTCGCCCAAAGTTCACGTTCGTGCGGTATGCGCTAAACGGTCAAGCTTTCGTCCACTTCTTCGTTGACGACTCTGCGCCCTCGCATCGCGAGACCATATCAACGCCAAGCTTGCCTCAACGACGCTCGCGCAACCCATCCAGCTGGCGCTTTCTCTCGTTTGCTCTGTTGCTAATGGCTGGAGTTGCGTGTGCGCGACCGGACCGGCGCCGTTTAATCCTGTGGTTATTCTGTGCCGTCATTCTCGCCTGGTTGCAATCGGTGATTACGAAGGATGCGGGTGGATTCGTTCACCACGTGGTCATTTTCTATCCGGCTTTATTCCTCGCCGTTGGACTGGCAGGAGAAGAGATCGCCTGGAGATTCGGCCGTTATGGAACGCTGTTCCTGGCCACGGTTGGTGTCTTGCTCTGTGGGGCCAGTTTTAACACCGTATACGCGCAGTTTCGCGATTTCCAGCAGTTCAGCCCCTCAAACTTCTGGACGGACGCGGATGAATCTCTGGCCCAATACCTGACTGCCCATCCGAACCGGCGCATTCTGGTCGCGGACTGGGGAATTGCAACGCAAGCCGAAGTGCGTACATTGTGCTCTCGCCCGATCGAAGAGATCAGCTTCAGTCTCAAAGATGGGAACTCGACAACACAGGAAGCAAAGGATTGGGCACAATCTCGGTCCCTGATCGTTCTGCACACCCCGAACCATGAGATGTTCCCGAATCAACGAGGAAAGCTGGCCCAGCTTGCAAAAGCGAGCGGATTGGCGGTCGTACCAGTTGCGACTATCCCGGATCGTGCGGGTCACCGCATGTTCGAGATCGACGAGCTTTCCCCGCTTCCTGCCGGTTGATACGGCGCCACCTCTTGTGGCGGCCTCAGATTTTCAGGAAGATTTTTCGCCGGTACATCCAAAACAGCATTAACCAGTAGATGAACAGGATTGCCGCGCCGAAGAAGAGCGGCTGCACTCCGGATCCAAGACTCGCAAAAAAACGATCCCCAAGGTGGATCCGCAGACTGCTCCCGACAAAGTCCTCACCGAGATGAGCCAGGAGATAAGCGGCGATTGAGTTCATCCCAATGACGACTAGCGGGAACGCCCACCGGCGCTGGCGCTTTACTTCGAGCAGCCAGGTGAAACCGGCCAGGAACAAGAAACAGATGCCGCCGCTGAAGAGCGTCCACGATGGCGTCCAAATCCGTTTGACCACGGGACAGATGCCAGTCACATGGAGAAGCAAGCCCAAAGCGATGCCGCCCGCTCCCCAGACCGTGAGTCGCTTCAAAACGCGGGAGGCTCCGTCCGTCCGGATCCAGCGACCCGCAATCAGTCCGAGAATCATGGTCCCGAGCGTGGGAATGAAGCTAAGCGTGAGGTAGCCACCGGTATTGGCCACAAACGGATGAGATCGCGGGAAGAGATTCAGGAACCATTGATCGAAGGCGTTCCCGAGATTGCTGTTTTTGTTCCAATGGGAGGCGAATCCTGAGAAGTTGTGATGCCAGTCAGGCGGAACACCGACCGCCGCGTAATCGAAATGTGGACCGGGTGCAGGGTACAGCGCCCAGGCAAGCCAGTATCCGAATAGAATGCCGGCAAGGCTACCCCACTGCCAACGCGGCGAACAAAATCCCAGAAGGAAAAGGAACGGATAACCCAGGCCGATCTGCGTGAGCGTGTCCTCGAACGTGAAATACGTTTGAGTACTATGCATCGACCGGAGAAAGATACCTAGCGCAACGAGCAGAAACGATCTCCAAAGCGCGTGGACAAAAAGAGTCCTGAAGCTGGCGCCTTTCTTCATCCGGCTCGCAAGCGAATAAGGCAGCGCGACGCCGACCAGGAGTGAAAACGACGGCTGAATGAGATCGTGGAGCGAACAACCGGACCACTCCACGTGCGTTTGGTTATAGCCGAGGAAGGCCCAGAAGGGGTTGCCCGGGAACGCGCGTGCCACTTCGGACAATCGCAGAACCTCGGCCATCATCAGGAGCATCACCAGCCCGCGGTACGCATCGAGCGCGACGTTGCGCGGAGCAACTGCCTCGGACGCGGCTGGCGCAACAATACTGATTTCGGCCGCTGTCTGCCTGCCAACTGAATCCGTTACTTGGGGCATTTCCCAAACCGCCTTTCCGGGTTCTAGAATAAACCCATATGGATCTCATGGTGAACGGTGTGCGCTCCCGCGTCGATACCGATCCGGAACGGCCGCTCCTCTGGGTGCTTCGGAATGACCTCGATTTAACGGGGGCAAAGTACGGGTGCGGCGAGGGACAATGTGGCGCCTGTACGGTGCTGATCGACGGCGTAGCGCACCGGTCCTGCCTGACCCCGGTCGGCTCCGTCACAGGAAAAGAGATCACCACAATCGAAGGACTGGCTGACGGTGAACGCCTGCATCCACTCCAGCAGGCCTTTCTCGATTGCGACGCCATGCAGTGTGGGTACTGCACGCCGGGAATGATCATGCAAAGCGCCGGACTCCTCCGTCGAGATCCATCCCCCTCGGAGGCCGAGATTAAAGGCGAGCTCGAGGGCAATGTCTGTCGATGCGGCACGCAAAACCGCATTGTGGCCGCGGTTCAGAAGGCTGCGCACACCATGGGCGCCATGGCTAAGGGTGATCGCCATGCGTGAGGCGGCTTCTAAAACACCTGAAGGCCCCGCGATGCGCTTCGACCGGCGCGGGTTCCTGAAGTCCATCGGGGGCGGCCTGGTTGTCCTCTTCGCGCTTGACCCGGAGACCTCTGCGCAGGAATCCGGAAGCGGCGGCCGTAGCATGGGGCAGAAGCTGCCCCAGAATGTTGCCGCATGGCTGCACATCGCGCCCAACGGCACGATCGAGGTGTTCACGGGCAAGGTGGAAGTGGGGCAAAATATCCGCACGTCACTGACGCAGGCCGTTGCCGACGAGTTGCGCTGCCCGCCAAACTCGGTGCACCTTATTATGGGCGACACCGCGCGAACCCCTTGGGATATGGGTACGTTTGGGAGCCGAACAACTCCGACCATGGCCCCGGAGCTTCGCCGTATGGCAGCGACCGCACGCGAAACGATGGTGGATCAGGCCTCCAAAACCTGGGGTCTCGATCGCTCGCGCCTGCAGGTAGAGAACAACTGCGTTTGCGACAAAACGTCGGGCAAGAAAGCCAGCTTCGGCGATCTCGCGGCTAAGATCGATTGGGTGAACGTGCTTGGCAAGGCTGACTATGTCACCCCGCCAAGTGAGTGGCAAATCGCCGGGAAGAGCTTACCGAAAGTAAATGGAAAGGAAATCGTCAACGGCAAGCACAAGTACGCTTCCGACTTAAAGCTGCCGGGTATGCTCTACGGGCGAGTCCTCCGCCCGCCCAGCTTCGGGGCGAAGCTGGTCTCGGCCGATACGGCTGCGGCTTCCACGATTCCAGGCGTTACCGTTGTCCGCGACGGCGACTTCATCGGTGTTGCAGCGACCGACGAGCAAAAAGCTCAGAAAGCGCTGTTGAGTATTGACGCCAAGTGGGATTTGCAACCCCAGATTTCCGCTCGAGAGTTATTCCCGTACATCAAAAAAGGCTCTGAAGCCGCTCCACCTGCAACCTCATCACCGGACGGGCATTCCTTATCAAGTAGCTATACGGTCGCGTATATCGCGCACGTGCCGCTCGAGCCCCGTGCCGCTGTGGCGAAGTTCGAAGGTGAGAATGTGACGGTTTGGACGGGAACCCAACGCCCGTTTGGAGTGCGCGGTGAACTGGCAACAGCGCTGGGCACAACGGAAGAGCACGTTCGAGTGATTATGCCCGATACGGGTTCCGGGTACGGCGGCAAGCATAACGGCGAATGTGCGGTCGAAGCGGCCAGGCTGGCCAAAGGCGCTGGAAAGCCGGTGAAGCTTATCTGGAGTCGCGAGGAAGAGTTCACGTGGGCATACTTCCGGCCCGCAGGTGTGATTGATGTCCGCAGTAATGCGGGACAGGACGGGACGCTCAAAAATTGGGAATTCCACAACTACATGTCCGGCCCTTCCGGATTGCCCACGCCCTATGAAGTTGCTCAGAAAAACGAGCACTTCCACCAGGTGAAATCTCCTTTGCGGGAAGGATCGTACCGGGGGTTAGCTTCCACTGCAAATCACTTTGCGCGCGAGTCTCACATGGACGAATTGGCGGCTGCGGCCGGGATCGATCCGCTCGAGTTCCGCCTGAAGAACCTTAAGAACGAGCGGTTGACGGCCGTCGTGAAGGCGGCAACGGACCGGTTCGGCTGGGGCAGAGAGAAATCGTCATCGACCCGCGGTTTCGGGCTGGCATGCGGCGCGGAAAAGGGTGGCTATGTTGCGTGTTGCGCTGAGGTGTCCATTGGTTCCGGACGGCAGCTTCGGGTGGAACGCGTGGTGTCGGCTTGGGAATGCGGCGCCATCGTCAATCCCGACCACCTTAAAAACCAGGTAGAAGGCGCAATCGTGATGGGACTTGGCGGAGCGCTGTTCGAAGCGATCGATTTCGCAAACGGGCGCGTCTTGAACGGTCGCCTGTCTCAGTACCGAGTTCCACGCTTCAGCGATGTGCCTCGGATCGATCTCATCCTGATTGATCGCAAGGACATACCGTCCGCCGGGGCAGGGGAAACGCCCATTGTCGGTATCGCTCCGGCCATTGCGAACGCGATATTCAGCTCGACAGGACTGCGCATTCGCTCACTGCCGATGCTGCCTGCGTTCCGGGCAATGTAGAGAAGTGGATGGTCTCAAACCATCCACTGGGGGTTTTTGGCGGTACCGTCGAAGACATTTGACGTCTTGAACTTCTCGAGCTGGCCGGTCAGGGCGACCTCCTTCGTTTTGTCCGTGAGGGCCGCCATTTGAGTTTTCGTCATCGGCTTAAAAGTACGCGCCGCCTCCAGCGCCTGCTCCAGGCGATCCATGGTTTCGCAACCGGTGATCACGACCGTGGTCGGCAGGCTCATCGCATAATGCAACGCTTCGATGGCCGTCACGAGGCCGCTGCGGGGGATCTCGCCTTCAGCTAGCGGCTTCATTCCTAAAACCGCAATTCCCTGCGCCACGAGCTTCGGTACCACTTCGTTTGTGAAGCTTCGGAAATTCGCGTCCAGTACGTTGATCGGCATCTGGGCGGAATCAAATTGGAACTGGTGCTTGGCCGCGAGCTCGAGCATTCTCAGATGCACAATGGGATCCTTGTGGCCGGTAAAGCCGATAAACCGGATCTTGCCGGCCTCCTTTGCCTCGAGCAGCGCTTGGTGGGGGCCGTCGGGAGCAAAGAAGCGGTCCGGGTCTTCCAGGCGGATATTCTCATGGAACTGCATCAGGTCGATGTGATCCGTCTGCAGCCGGCGCAGAGATTCGTCGATTTGCCTGGCCGTTGCCGCTTTGGTCCTGCCGTCGAACTTAGTCATTAGGAAGACCTTCTGTCGATAGCCGTCACGGAGCGCCTTACCCATCACGACTTCGCTCTTTCCATCGTGATAATCCCAGCAATTGTCCATGAACGTGATCCCGCGATCTATGGCGGTCCGGGTAATCCGGATCCCTTCGTCCTCGTCCTTCGGCGATCCGATATGAGAGCCGCCTAATCCTATGGCGGACACTTTGATTCCCGTCTTGCCGAACTGACGATACACCATGTCACCGGTGCGGGACTCCTGGGGGGCACCGGCGGCGGGAAGACTTGCCGCGAGCGTTGTCGCGGCGATACCGCCGATCAATTCGCGCCGATTCGGATTGTCGTTCGATGGCATAAAACTGAACCTCCACGGTTAGATACGCACAGGCTCAGTTTATTACGCGCGGCAGCGCGGCCGACGACTAAGCGCTCGGGACGAACGCATAGGGCGCTCGCTGAGGCCGGCTTAGCATCGAGTTTGCTTCTTCGTCGTTGTTGAAGCGCTCTTTGACCGGATCCCAATACAGTTTGCGCTTCGTCTTCATGGCGATGTGGTGGAGCAGGCAGGTGGAGCAAGCTCGATGCCCGATTTCAACGGGAGCAATCGGAGCTTTGCGGTTTCGGATACATTCCAGCCAGTTCCCATGTTGGTCGTCGCTCTTGTAAAGGTGGACCTCGTTCGGCCCGATCACAGCGTCGAGTATCTTGGGATCGCTTGCCACGAGTGGCTTTGGCTTTTCGCCCGCCGTTGCGCCGGGATCGCTTGCCGTCACCGTCTCGTCGCGCGTGACGAAGATCCAGCCCTTTGTTCCATAGAACTTGATCCCGTTGGGGTAATCGCCCGAGATAGCCATGGTCACGCCGTTCGCATACCGGGCTTCGGTCTTGAACTTTCCATGCACGTTCCACAAGCCGTGCGTGGGGAACTCCGCCGTGCCCCAGACTTCTACCGGCCCCGTGAGTTCGGTATTCATGCCCCAGTGGGCAGTATCGACGTGGTGAGCGCCCCAGCCGGTAATCATGCCGGCCCCGAATTGCTCACATCGCAGCCACCCGGGCCTGTCAAACCCGCTCTGAGGATGCACTCGCATTTCCGTGTAGTAAACAACGGGCGTCGAGCCAAGCCATGCATCGTAGTTCAAATTTGGCGGAACCGGCATCTCGGGTGCGTCCGGTCCTGAAGGGTCGCCCGGCAGCCCGATCTCTACATGCTTCAGGTCACCGATGCGCCCGTTTCTTACCAATTCGCAAGCGCGATGGAATTGCTTCCACGAACGCTGTTGCGAGCCGATCTGAAGAATGCGATCCGTCGCCCGAACCGCGTTGCTGAGATATCGGCCTTCTGCAATCGTGAGTGACGCGGGCTTTTGCAGGTATACGTCTTTTCCCGCGCGCACGGCATCGACGGCAACGGTGGCATGCTGGTGGTCCGGAGTTGAAACGATGACGGCGTCTATACCCTTGTTCGCCAGCAATTCGTGGTGATTAGGGTAGCCTTTTACGCCCGTGAACGTTTTGCCGCTCTTCTTGGAATAGTAGTCGTTTACGTAAGTCTTTCCAAGCTCGACGCGCTTCGAATCGAGATCACATACTGCCACGATCTGTGCCGAATCGTATTTCCATGTTCCCGGCAGATCGTGGCCGCGCGAGATGCGGCCCACGCCGATGGCTCCGATGTTGATGCGATTGCTTGGAGCATTTCGGCCGAAAACTGTTCCGGGCACAATCGCCGGAAAACCTGCAGCCGCCGTACCAGCGACGGCCGATTTGATGAAGGAACGCCGCGAGATGTACTGCTTCGCTGCCATTCTGAACCTCTGGTTAGAGCCTTTGCGTCTTCTTTCCTGCCGCTAAGTTGCGGAGTGCAAAATCTTCGCATTCTTCTGAGCTTTCAAGACAAGCTCCATCGCGAGCAGTGCCTGCTCCTGGTCTTGCGCAACGTGCGTTCGATTGACGATATCGCTGACGAATTGCCTACCGAACGGCAAGTCCAGGTTATTGCAATCGATGTAGCGTGCCTGCTTTTGATCAACGATAAAAAGGTGGTTGCCCGCTTTCTGCCTGGCCACATCTGTGTACTTTCGAAGTTCCATGTAGCCTTCCGTGCCAAGGATAAACAGCCTGCCATCACCCCAAACGCCCAAACCGTTGGGCGTAAACCAATCCACGCGAACGTACCCGACCCCTCCGTTCCCGTGAAGCATCATGTCGCCGAAGTCCTGGAATTTCGGTTTGTCCGGATGGTTGAAATTACCGACCTGCGAAGCGGTCACATCCGCGCTAGTAGATCCGGTGTAGTACACGAACTGATCGGCCTGATGTGACCCAATGTCACACAGGATGCCGCCATAGCGTTGCGGATCCCAAAACCAGTCTGGCCGCGGGCGGCTGTGCGGTTGATTGATCTGATGGGGGGCAAGATTGACCGTTTGGATAACGCGGCCGATGGCACCAGTCTTCACCAGCTCACCGGCTTTCACAGCCGCCTTCACTTCAAATCGTTCAGAGTACAGAATCCCGTAGATCTGGTTTGTCTCCTTGATAGCTTTCCGTACGTCCGACAGTTGCTCCAGAGTTGTCATCCCGGGTTTGTCGCTCAGGAAGTCCTTGCCATGGCGCATGACGCGTATTCCGAGAGGTGCGCGCTGGTCCAGGATCGCGGCACTTGCAACAAGCTGGATGGAAGGATCGTTCAGAATCTCGTCTTCGCTCTTTGCAACCTTCACGTTTCCAAATCGCTTCTGGAACTCCCCCAGGCCGCCCGGGTCAGTGGAATAGACCGACACCAGCTCCCCTCCACCCCGCTGTAGCGCTGCCGTAATCCCGAGGATGTGGTTATGGTCCGTGCCTATGACGGAAAACTTGATCGAGTCCTTGGGCTTCTGAGCTTCCTGGCCACCTGGATTCGCCACTTCGTATTCGATCCTGCCTTCGTAAGGTGAGCCGAACCCGGAAAACGGCAAAGCGGAAACCAGTCCCGCTGAGCTTGTCGCCTTCAGGAACGCCCGCCGCCTCAGATCATTTGTGTTCGGCATTGTACTTCGCGTTTCTCCTTCAATCTGTTACCGAGTTGAGCCAGGCCTATCGTGAGATTCGCGGCCGTCCGACGGCCCGCCATTTCGTTAACCGCCGACTCAGGCGATTGCAACCTCACCGCCCAATGAGCTCAAAGCTTCTAGCGGCTCCATAAAAAGCATAAACCCCACGGGACTCGCACATCCCCTCTGCACCCGAGGGTGCCAGCATTTCGTTCTAAGCTTCGTTTCAGATCGAAGTTAAACCTGATACACTCGTGCGTCGTCTGCTGGAAGGGTAATCTCGAAACCGGAACAAGTTCTTGTCGCTCGAGAACTGTCTGGCTTTGCGGTTGGGCGATGGGGCTTAACGGGTGTGCGGAATCTGCATAAGAACGGAACGCAAGCTGCCTCGAGCGAAGTCGTTCGAAACATCAACCGGCGCATTGTCCTGAATCTGATTCGAACTCGGCAGCCGGTCTCCCGCGCGGACCTGGCGCGCGTGTCCGGGATGCAGCCGAGCACAATCTCACTCATTGTCGAACAGCTCATCCAGGAAAACTGGGTTCTCGAAAGAGAAATGGGCCGTCCTCCGAGGGGCCGGCGCCCTACGTTCCTACGGCTGAATGACGAGCGAGTCATCATCGGCGTCGATATCCGGCCCAGTGAAACAACAGTCGCGCTTGCAGACGCTAACGGCAAATTCACTGCCCGAGAAATTGTCGTCACCACGCGTGATCCCGAGCTAACGTTTGGCCCGTTGATTGAATGCCTGGGCCGAATGATAAGCCTTTGTAAAGGCCGAAAAATTGAGGGAATCGGAGTCAGCGTTCCTGGTCGGTTCGACAGCTCTTCAGACCGGCTGATGTTCGCTCCAAACCTTGGGTGGAGGGATGTAGCGATCGGCTCCAGGATTGGAGAAGCAACCGGACTGGACGTCGAGCTGGAGAACGCTGCCAATGCTTGTGCCCTGGCAACAGTTTGGTTCGATAATGGCAGCCCCTCGCGCAATCTGGTCGCTGTCACCGTCTCGGAGGGCATCGGCACGGGCATCCTGAGCAATGGACAGCTGGTGCGGGGCTCGAATGGCATGGGCGGGGAGTTCGGGCACGTTCAGCTGGATCCGAAGGGCCCTGAATGCGGCTGCGGAAGCAGGGGATGTTGGGAGTCCTTTGCCTCCAATCGGGCCGCCTTGCGCTATTACGAGAACGGTTCTTCATCGACGGCCCGAAGCTTCGTCGACCTGCTGAGCCTGGCTGAGCAGGGCGAAACGCGCGCATGCCAAGCTCTCGAAAAGATGGCTCACTACCTGGGGAAGGGAATGAGAATCATCGTCGCCGGACTCGCCCCCGAACAGAACATCATCGTTGGCGAACTGACTCGCGCCTGGAAGCGATTCGGACCCCTCATCGAGGCAGAAGTGAAAGCCCAGATGCTGCCGGGCGGAGTTCCCCCGGAACTTATACCGGCGCACGAAGGTGGGATGGCCCGCCTTCGGGGAACCATCGCTCTGGTCCTACAGAAGGACTTCGGTTCCTGCCTCCAGCCTGATCGGCCAGAGTACTAGCTCCACCGGCTCGAGAGATCTGCGATTCGGCGCACCGCCTGTTGCAAATTCTCGAGAGAGTTCGCGTAGCTGAACCGGATGTAGTTCTTGCCGAATTCTCCGAAAGATCCGCCGTCGAGAGCCGCGACTCCCGCTTCGTCCAGCAACATGTCGGCGAGTTTCCTCGAAGGAATTCCGGTGCCTTCGACGTTCGGGAAAGCATAGAAAGCACCTCCGGGCAGCGGACAGCGGAATCCCGGTATGCGATCGAGGTCCGCGCAGAAAACGTCACGCCGCCGTCGAAACTCAGCGATCATTCTTTCCACTGCGTCCTGCGGGCCGCATACTGCCGCCAGGGCGGCACGCTGAGTGAAAGTCGCCGTACACGAATTGCTGTTGACCATCAGCTTGTTCACGCCCTCGGCAATCCACCCGGGCATGACTCCGTAGCCGATGCGCCATCCTGTCATGGCGTAGGTCTTCGAAAAGCCGTCCAGGATGATCGTTTTCTCTTGCATTCCGGGTAAACTCGCGATCGATGCCGGAGGTGAATCGGTGTAGTGAATGCGCCCGTAAATTTCGTCAGAGAGCACGATCAGGTCTCGGTCTGCGACCAAGCGGGCAATCTCGCGCAGATCTTCTTCCGGAATCTCTCCGCCGGTCGGATTCTGAGGCGAGTTGAGGATGAGCATGCGAGTGCGATCCGTGATGCGATCTCGTAGAACGTTCAAATCGAACGAGAAGCCGCGGTTCTCGAGCAAGGGGATGGGCACGAGCTTGGTCCCGAGGTAGTTCGCCACGGACCGATAGATCGGAAAACCCGGGTCAGGATAGATCACTTCATCCCCGGCTTCCAGCAGCGCAAGCATAGAAAAAAACATGATTGGCTTAGCGCCCGGAGTGATGCAGACGTGCTCGGGACCGACCCGAATGCCCCGTGTGCGCGAGACCTCTGCCGCGATCGCTTGTCGCAACGCCGGAAGCCCCTGCGTGGGGCCATAGTGAGTCCAGCCTTCGTCTAAGGCTTGCTTGCCGGCTTCGACGATATGTGGAGGAGTTGGAAAATCAGGTTCGCCAATCTCCAGGTGGATGATGTTTCGCCCATTCGCTTCCAGGGCTTTCGCCCGGACTAGAACGTCGAAAGCGGACTCGACGCCTAACCGATTCATGCGATCTGCTAAATTCATTGCAATTTAGGTGAAATACCCGGCGATTACCATCAGTCTTTCAGCCAATATAAGACTAAAGGACAAATGTTGATCAAGACAGAGACCGCGCCACAGACTCCCGAAGAATTGTATCTTGATCTTCTTAAAAAGGTTCTCACTCGTGCGGTGATTGCCAGCGATGTGGAACGTCACACGATTGCGGCTCTTGGCCCGAAATCGCGACTGATTCACCGCTTTAACCGGTTTGCCGTCCGTCATAACCTGGAAGCCGTTCGACTTGTCAAGACCACTCCCGAAGACTACCTGGAATCCGGGCACGAAGCGGGCCATCGGATGGAGTCGGCGGAGACCATGCTGGGTCTTCGTCAACTGCAACACATGGAAAACTGCATCGTTGACGTACTGCGCAGCGGGATTCCCGGTGATCTGTTGGAGGCAGGAGTGTGGCGCGGAGGCATGACCATTTTCATGCGTGGGGTTTTGCGCGCCTACGGAGTGAGCGACCGACGGGTCTGGGTCGCCGATTCGTTTGAGGGCCTTCCAGAGCCGGAAGACGGCCAGGAATACGTAGGGTGGAACGAAGGAGACATGGCTGTCCCCCTCGAGAGGGTTCGTGAGAACTTCGAGCGGTATGGCCTGCTGGACGATCAGGTGCGATTCCTCCCAGGGTTCTTCAGTAACACTCTTCCGCAAGCTCCCATCGAAAAGCTGGCCATCTTGCGCGTCGATGCCGATTTACACAGCTCGACGCTGGACGTGCTGAATAACCTGTATGCCCGGCTTTCTCCAGGCGGTTATGCCATCTTTGACGACTACCATAACCTTCCCGATTGCAAACGGGCCATTCACGAATTTCGAACGGCCCACGGCATCACTGAGGAGATCAAGAGCATCGACACTCGAGCGGTGTACTGGCGGCGGGAAGCCTCAAATGCTGCCGTTCTAGCGACAACTGCCTAGTTGTTTCGCTGCTGCAGTGTCGAGTTCCGGGCGCGCCGTCCCTTAGGCCGACGCGGCTGGCGCTTCCGCCGCTACCTCCTCCTCACCGAACAAACGCTCGAGGTTTGTCCGCAAAATCTGCTCGGCTTGGTTCTGGTCGAGGCCGATCTCGTAAAGCGCCGTCACCTGAGCATCGAAAATAGCGGAGTGCCAGCCTCTCGGGAAGAAGCTGGAATCGGTGCCGAATACAAGACGCTCGGTGCCCACGACGCTGATCGCGCGCTGGTAGACGTCTCGCAGGTTTAGGTCATCGTACAGAACCCAGCGGTTCGAGCTGGAGGTATCGAGAAACACGTTCTCACAAAGGTCCGCCAGCATCAGCGTCTCCCGAAACATTCCCGCACCGAAATGCGGCACGATAAACCGAATCTGCGGAAAGTGGAGAGCTACAGGATGAAGATCCAGAGGATTCGAATAGCGAAGATCGAACTGCGCGGATAACCCAAGCTTTTTGCGAACACCCACGCTGAGCGCACCGCAGTGTACGAAAACGCTCAACCCCGAATCAGATGCAAGTTCAAAGATAGGAACAAGCCTCGCGTCGGTGATGGAGTAGGTATGCATTGCCGGAAACAGGCACACGCAATCGAGATAACGATTGGTCATGGCGGCTCGCATCCGGTCCATCGCGTCCGGCCTTGTCGGATCGAGCATGAAAAATCCGAAGAATCGATCGGGGTATGCTTCAACGGCTGCGGCCACACTTGCCTCATCGCCATGACTGCTTGCGATGAGACACGCTCTTCGGACATCGAAGCGGTCCAGTTCCGCTACCCACTGGCTGGCAAGGCTGACAGGATCCGGACCCGGCATATCCCAGCCGAGAAGCGGCGCGAGAGCTTGCACTGAGTCAAGCTTTTTCTGCTGGCTGAGACCCCCATAGAAGTTATGCGAGAAGAAGTGAACGTGTGCGTCGTTGACGGTTAGATCGCCCCAAGGGGTTTGCGCCATGCTTCGGCTATTTTATCCGGCGAGGCAACGGTGCCGGGGAAAAACGCGCCCGCTCGATTAACTGAGATTAATAGCCCAGCGCTGCTTTTTTCGAACTCCTGCTCGATAGGAGCAGCGTCGAAAATGCAGGGGAGCTAGCAACCCCTCGAATGAGGAGGATGTTCCGATGTTAAAGAAGTTTGGGGCTCTAGGATTGATGTTGACGGCAGGTTTGCTGTTTGTTCATCCATCGCTAGGGGAGGCGCAGGATAGATACGGCCGGAGCAGTTACTACGGCTATGACGATCGAGGTCACGACCACCAATATCGCGAACACCAGCGCCAAAGAGTCCGCGAAGAACGCGAAGCAAGAAAATGGAGAGAGAAAGAACTTCGCGAACGGGAGAAGTGGGAACGGCGCAATTACCGTGACTACTATGGCGGCTATGAAGATCATGGTCGACCGAGCTACGGCTACCGAGATCCATACCGGCCGTACTGACGCTAGAAACAGAAGAACGCGGAAGGCAATCGGTATGTTGCCTTCCGGGTCACAAACAAACAAACTACTAGGCTGCGATTTACTTACTGAAGCTACAATGCGCTTCGGCGTCCGGTGAGTAAGCTGACCAGGAACAGAATCAGGAAAATGCCGAAGCAGATTTTGGCTACCACGGCCGCTGTCGAAGCGACTCCCCAGAATCCTAAAATGCCGGCAAGAAGTGCGACAAGTAGAAACACCCAGGTGTACCAGAGCATCCGTTATTCTCTCCTCGCACTCTAGTATGCAACTCGATTGCCAAGCTACAAATGGTCGCCCGGGGTAATGCAGACGACTCTAAACGCCCGATTTGTCGACCTTTAGGCGCAAAACGTGGGAAAGACGGTCCGGGTCAGGTCGAAAGGGGCTGAAGATTTTTCGCTTGCTCGGAACTTTTAACCGCCTGAAGATCCGCCCCGGATGCGAGAAGTTGTTCTCTGATTCGCACACCCGCAAACGGGTCGAGCATGGCGGCGGTTGCAAGCTGTACATGGTGCGCGCCGGCTTCCAATCGGGATAACACGTCGGCGGCGGAGAAAAGGCCACCAACTCCGATCAGCCGCGTTTTGAGGCCCCGCTTCGCGATCAGTCCGGACAACATCCTCACTTCCTCCAGGCATCGATCGCGAATGCACTCACCTCCTATTCCCCGGGTCAGGCCATCAAACAGCTTGGAAGTGCCGTCGGTAACCGCAGCCGAGATACTGTTTGTAGTGCTGAAGGCGTCCACATACTCCGAAACCGCCCCGATGAACGCGTCCGCATCGGTCGGATTAGCAAATAGTCCAATCTTGAGCGCCACCGGCGTATGTCCAACGGCTTCCCTAATGGCCTGAGAAACAACCTGCGACGCTTCTGGCGAAGTGTAAAGTTGACCTTCGCTCGTGCAAACGTTCGGGCACGACAGATTCGCCTCCACTACTTGAGCTCCCGACTCTTTCGCCCAATAAGCGCACCGGGCGAAATCTTCCGCGATTGAATCGAGGCTTGATTCCGGTTGCGGGCTCGCGACAACTGAAACCACAAGCACTTGTCCTGATGAGAGGCCGTTTCGTGCTTTTTCGACGTCGGCTCTCCAGACGGCCGGCTCTTTCGAAGGCATTCCGAACGAAATAGCCCAGGATTTCGTGCGTTCTGCTGAATCAGCAGCAACCACGACGTCGTTTCTTCCCGTCAGCTGGCCTGCGGAAACGGGTAGAAGGTTGGGCAACTCGTAGCAGCTGCGGTCGATGAAACGAACGGTCTTATAAGTAAGAACGTCGAAGCCCAGCTTTGCGTAATGGAGGATCCAGGCGCTATTGAGAAGAGGCCCGGCAGGCATTCCCAGCGGGGAATTCACTCTGAACCCGCAAAAGTCCCAGCTGTCCGGCAGTTCCGGCACGTCGCCGGTCCACGAACCATCCGGCGAATTGGCATAATTCCAATCGTACGATCGACGATAGTCGTAAACTTGGGGCGTTTTCGAGACCGAAGCAGGCATACCGGTTGCTGCATCCATGGTAAGCCTCGTTCGGCGATTATGTGAACGTTGCAAACACGACTAAAGGAGAAGGGTTGTGCGTTTTTCCCGAAGAGAGTTAGCTGTGTTGATGCCCGTCCTGAGCGCGGGAGCTCAGGAACGCTCGACCACTCAAAGTCAGGAGCCGGAGTTGCATTCGGCGGGTTACGCTTTCGCGAGTTTGCCCGTGCGCACGAGCGCGAATGGAAAGATGACGTCGCGTTCCGTATTCCGCGGCATCACCACGCGTGGTCAGCGGCTCACGATGCACGTTAGCGAACTGGCGCCGGGCGAAGCGCCTCATGCGCCGCAACGCCAGCCCCACGAAGAAGTAATTGTGATCCGCGAAGGAACGCTCGAAACCACTCTGAATGGCAAAGTCGTGCGGCTGGGTCCGGGTTCGGTAATCTTCTCTGCCTATAACGAGCTGAATGGCTGGCGAAACATCGGAACAACCTCGGCACAGTACTATGTGCTTTCGCTCGAGGAACACTCGTAAGGCGCCGAAATCCCGCGGCGTCACGATGCTCTTATTCCGTCCGCCTAGCTTTCGGAGGTATCAGGCTGGGAGTTTACGACGTGAGTCTTGCGATGCGATTGAGTCGCGACTCCGTGTGTCACATCACCAAACGGTTGTTGATGCGGATGCGATGAGGAGGCAATTCCTGAGCCATGCTCTTCATCAGCAGCATCACTCCACCTTTCGATGCGGCATAGTTTGCGTGCCCGCCCCACGGAATGACCTCATGCACCGAGCTCATACAGATGATCTTCCCGGCTGCGACTGATACATCCGGGCGAACTCCGCGGCGCTTGAACTCCCGCACTGCTTCTCTTGCACAGAGAAATTGTCCAGTCAGGTTGATACCGATCACGGTGTTACACTGCTGGAGCGTCATCTGATCGAATGGCGCATCCTGCTGTAGACCGGCATTGTTCACGAGGATGTCCAGTGTTCCGAATTCACGGAAGCTTGCGCGGAACATTTCCTGCACTTGCGCTTCATTCGAGATCTCGGCTTGCAAGGCGATAGCGTTGCTTCCGAACTCCGCGATTTCCTCCAGAACCTTATGTGCCGACTCCTCGGCCCGCACATAGTTCACAACCACGTCGGCGCCTGCCTCGCCCGACGCGATCGCGACCGCCATACCGATGCCGGAATTAGCTCGGGTCACCAAGGCCTTTTGCCCCTTCAGATACTTTGGAATTGCTTGCCTCGGCACAGCGGGCGCATCCAGAACCATTTCTTCGCGTCATACGAGTTCTCCTACGAATTCTTCTGTTTTCGGAACTTCTGAGCTGGACTGGCCCGTCGGTTGCAGTAGCCTCGCCACCAGGCCCGTCCAGCCGGTTTGATGTGAAGCGCCAACCCCAAGGCCAGTGTCTCCGTGGAAGTATCCATAAAAATGCAGATAGTCTGCAAAGTGAGGATCGCCTTGAAGCCGACCATAATGACCGAAAACCGGGCGAAGTCCTCGGTCGTTCTTCACGAACAGCCCTACCAGCCGCTGACTCAGTTCCTGGGCAACCTCATCGATACTTACGTACCGTCCCGACCCCGTTGGGCACTCTACTTTGAAGTCCTCACCGTAGTAATGATGAAAATTCTGCAAAGACAGAGCGCGTATTCCGTACCGCGAAAGAAACTCCGATTCGTCCAGCATTCGCCGCAACAGCATCTTCATAGGGTGGCCGCGTAGTAGCGACAGTAGCTTGCGCTCTCCGGAACCTCCGATATTCCAGCGGGATACGAGAGGGGCGAGATCGGGCCGGTAGTTTAGCCGCCGCTTGTCGGTCTGAGGCGAAGCCTCGCTGGTGTCCTGAGTCAGAGATTCGTTTACAAAGCCTCTGAACCTTGCCCAGAATGAGGTCGGCATCGGCGGCCCAGATAAATGGTTTAGGGTTTTTATTCCGCAGATCCAAGTAGTCAAGCATTGCCTTTTCCAGCGTTCGCACGGCCGTATGGCTTCCACGTCGGACGCAGCGCTCCGTAACCTCCGCAAACAATCGTTCCACCAGGTTGAGCCAACTGGCGCTGGTGGGCGTAAAGTGAACGCGATAGCGGGGATGGCGCGCTAACCAGGTTTGCACTTTGCTCAGCTTATGCGTGCCGTAGTTGTCCATCACCAGGTGAACCTCAAACCGTTGCGGAAGATTCGCGTCAATGTCGTTGAGAAAGCGCAGGAATTCCTGATGGCGATGGCGCCGGTAGCACTGGCTGATGGTGACTCCGCTCGCGACATCCAGGGCCGCAAACAGCGACGTCACACCATGCCGCTTGTAATCGTGCGATTGTCGTGCCGGTACGCCTGGAGCGAGCGGCAGTATCGGCTGGGTGCGGTTCAGCGCTTGGACTTGGCTGTTTTCACGACGCACAGCACGATGGCATGATCTGGCGGATTCATATACAATCCCACGATGTCCCGGACCTTCTCCACAAACTGCGGGTCTTTGGAAAATTTAAAGTTCTCTACCCGATGCGGCTGCAATCCGAAGGCACGCCAGATCCGCACAATGGCCGTCTGTGACAGTCCTGTCTTCCCGGCCATCAATCGACTGCTCCAATGCGTGCTGCTTTCCGGCATCGACTCCAGCGTTCGGGTGATGACCTCTTCTATCTGTGTGTCGGTAATGGATCGCGGCGCGGGTCGCGGTTCGTCCAGCAGTCCTTCCAGCCGACTCACGCGGAAGCGTTCTCGCCACTTACAGACGGTGGCCCCAGTGATGTGTAACTTCTTTGCCACCGCTCCATTGCTCCATCCCTCCTCACAGCCGAGCACGATGCGAGCTCGCATCGCCAGCGCTTGTGCCGATTTGGGGCGGCGTGCCAGTAGCGCCAGCTTCTCTTTCTCCTCTGCTGTCACGTTCAGCGCTTTCGTGGGACGTCCGATGGCCACACCCGAGTATGCCGCCTTCCGTCTCCTTTTTCAACAGTTTTATAACTCAGGACACCAGCGAGGCTTCGCCTCAGACCGACAAGCATGTGGGGTGTGTGGTTCCAGTGAACTTTGATTTATAACGGAGCCATGCGTGGCAAACCGGCTGAGGAGC
Source organism: Bryobacteraceae bacterium (assembly GCA_045807925.1). Taxonomy (GTDB): domain Bacteria; phylum Acidobacteriota; class Terriglobia; order Bryobacterales; family Bryobacteraceae; genus Bog-105. Next base: position 109,660 of record JBJMGK010000075.1, read on the forward strand.
TGAGATCTCGAACGCCACAGAGCGTGGCGGAGGTATTGCGTGACCATGTGGTGCTCGAACTGGAGGGTATCGACCGGATGTACCTCAATGTCTACGTGCCCGTTTTGCAAGCGGTGGAAGGGGTCCTGAAGTTCATCCG
>JBJMGK010000076.1:0-30942 GCA_045807925.1 Bryobacteraceae bacterium
CGGATGAACTGCTGCGTGATTTTGCTGCGGTGGGCCGGAAGCCGGTCCCAAATCAACAGAATGTCGCCCTCGATGCAGCGCAGCAAGTGTTTAAGAAACTCGATGATCTGCTCGGACTTAATTGCTTGCTCGAAGATCTCAAAGTAGAAGTTCCAGACGGTGACACCGGCGATGACCGAGAGCGTTTTCCAGTTGAAGTGAAACTGGAGGACAGGTGTCTGCCCGCGAGGCGCCCAGGTGCGCCGCCGATGAGGCCGCTGGCTCAGGCCGCTTTCGTCTATGAAGACGATGGTGCGGCCTTCTTTCTCGGCTTTTTTTTTAATCTCCGGCCAGCGCTTGCGCTTCCATTCGTCAATCAAACCTTCGTTGCGCTCCAGGGCGCGGCCCACGGGTTGTTGCACACTGCAATTCAACTGCCGTAGGATGCGCCAAACGTGTCCGGGGTGATAATCCACCTCGAAGTTCTCCTCGATCAAGTGCGCAACCCGTGGACACGTCCACAAGGGAGTTTCGTAACCCAGGCGCTCGGGACCTTGCCGGAGCAACTCGACCAAACGGGCTTTGTCGACTTCATCCAAACAGGGTTGCCGTCCCGCTCGCCCCGCCCGCCGCATAGCAACCTTGCCGTTTTCCTGATATTCTTTCCGCCATCGGCTGACGGTCTGGTTGCTCGCCTTCAGCCTACGGCCGATCTCGCTGTTGTTCAAGCCTTTTTCAAACAACTTAACCGCTTCGAAGCGGCGCTTCTCAAGAGCCACAAAGTCGCGCCTAACGCCTCGCGCATTGCCCATGCAGGATTAGACATCGCAGAGTCAAATTAGTTCCGCTATATTACGCGAGATTCAGTAGGTCGTGTTCCAAATCGATGTATTCGCGCCATCCAGCACCGTCACCCCTTGCGAGCGGTAACAAGCTCCGGCCATCCATCGCTCCATGAGCTTGCGCACCAGCCGCGTCCAGAAATGTCGGCAGCACATCGCGCAACTCAACGACCTGGTCTACTTCTGCTCCGAGGCGCGCCCCCGAGCCTCCGGCGGGCAGACGCATAAGCATGGGCACGTGAACGGATTGCTGGTAGCCGTACCCTTTACGGAACAAGTTCTGACCGCCAAGCATGTCGCCGTGGTCCGATGTGAAAAACACGAGCGTTTCCTCCGACCATCCGCGCTGTTCCACGGTGTCCAGAATGCGTCCGATCTGTTCATCGACGAAGCTGACGGAACCGTAATACGCCGCCCGTGTATTTTGCAGTTCCGCGCGCGGCACCCGCCCATGCCAGATATCCGGGGCGTCACTGCTCCGTGAGACATAGCGATCAGCCCAGCGGGCAGCCTGCGCTTGCGGCAATTCAGCTCCGCCGTAGTGTTTTAGCCATCGGTCGGGCGGATCGTACGGACTGTGCGGCCGGATAAAAGAGGCCTTGAGGAAGAACGGATCGGACCGCTTATAGGATTTCAGGAATCTAACAGCAGCTTCGCCTGTCCAGCGCGTCGCGTGCAGCTGCTCGGGGAGCTTTGATGGTCGTCCGCCGTAATCATTCCAGCCGAGGCCCGTCGCGTGCGGGTCGAGCCCTGGAGCCACGCTCCAAAACCAGCTCTCATAATCGCTCCGAAATCCATTCGGTGTGACATCGCGAACGCCCTGCTCCAACATCGGATGGTTGCCACACGGACAGTGCTCGTCCAAGACCATCTGGTGAAATCCGTGGCCATTCCGCTCCGTACCCAATGCGTTTTGCCCACCATCATCGTCTGGTATCCGGTCTCGCGCAGGAGGCGTGGCATCTCGTTCTGGTAATGTGCCGCGACCTCACCGTAGCCCAGCATTCCGTGATGCCACGGTGAAAGTCCCGTGAGCAAAGCTGAACGCGCCGGAGTACAAGTGGGCGTGCTCGAGTAAGCGTTGCGGAACAGCACGCCTTCGCGCGCAATGCGGTCAATGTTCGGCGTTCGAATGACCGGATTCCCGTAAGCACCAACGCAATCGGCACGGTGCTGATCGGTCATCAGGAAGAGAATGTTCGGCCGGCGGGTCTGGGTCGTCGCCTTGCCGAGATAAGGTGCGCCAACCGCGGCGACGGCCCCACTGACCCATTCGCGACGTGTCGGCTGTTCCTTCATAGAGAACTCCGGACGGCATGGGCTTTCTCAAAAGCTCCGAATTCCCGCAGGCTCCTGCTTCGGAGCACGAAGCCGATATAATCCCATCCGAGATCTCTATGCGCCCTCTCGAAAATGGTCACCGGCTATTCCTTTTCGCGGTCCTGATTGTCAGCACATGCCTCGCCCAGCAGCCTACAGCGCAAATCACCGGCATCATCACGGACGCCTCCGGAGCCGTTATACCAGAAGCGCGAATCTCGGCGACGAACATCAACACGGGTGTCGAGGCAGTGACGCAATCGAACGAAAGCGGTAATTATGTTTTCTCGAATGTGCCTATCGGGACATATAAGCTTTCCGTTCAAAAGCAAGGATTCTCCACCGTGGAACGTCAGGATATCGCGCTCGCGGTAGGCCAGACCGCCCGTATCGATTTCAGCCTGGCAGTCGGGAGCACGACCGAGACGGTCGAGATTCATGCCAGTCCGCCGCTGCTCGAAGCCGCTTCCGCTTCCGTCGGGCAGTTGATCGAATCCAAAGCAGTCTCCGACCTGCCCCTCAATGGCCGTAACTTTCTCCAGCTCGCAAAGCTGTCGAGTGGTGTGCTGGAGGCCAAACCCGGAGACCGGGCGACCGAGGGCGGGTCGTTTATCGCCAACGGAGTTCGTGCGCAGCTCAACAATTTTCTGCTCGATGGCGTGGATAACAACGCCAAGATTGTCGATCAGCAGAACAGTTCGCCGGTTGTCATTCAGCCTTCGGTGGATGCCGTGCAGGAGTTTCGCGTGGAAACGAACAATACTCAGCCGAATACGGGTACTCCGCCGGTGCCGTGGTGAATGCGGTGATCCGAGGAGGCACGAACACCGTCCACGGCACCGCTTTCGAGTTTCTTCGGAATGACTCTCTCGATGCCCGGAACTACTTCGCCACCTCCGGGACGCCTAAGCCCGTGCTGCAGCAGAATCAGTTCGGCGGAACGGTGGGCGGTCCGCTCAGGAAGAACAAGGCCTTTCTCTTCGGCAACTATGAGAGAACCAACGTGAACCGTGGGATCACCTACGTGTCCACCATTCCCACCGCTGCCCAAAGAACAGGCGATCTTTCCGGACTTGCTTCCATCTATGATCCGAATACGACGGTCTCGGTTGGCTCCGGGATTTTCTCGCGGTCGCTGTTTGCCGGCAACCGCATCCCGGTCAACCGTATCGACCCCGCGGCATCGAAGCTACTCGCTGCTCTTCCCCTGCCCACATCTGCTTCTGCGAACATCAACAACTATGTTTCCAGTCCCACAAGCACAAATCGGGCAAACCGGTTTGACTTTCGTCACGATCTTCAAATCTCGGAAAAGGATTCGCTGTTCGCGCGTTACAGTTATTTCTCAGGAGACCTGGTAACGCCTGGTCCCTTTCCCGCTCCCATAATCGGCGCAGCACGTTCCAGACAGCACCCAAGTCCGACGTGGGTAATGGCGCAGCTCTTGGCGAGACGCATGCCTTCCAGCCGAGTCTCGTCAATGAGTTCCGTCTGGGCTACAACCGCATTCAGGATTTCCTGACTCCGTTCATCACCACGGACGTGAATAGCCAGTTCGCGGCATTCCGACACAGGCCGGCGTGACTGGCCTCCCGAGCCTCTCGATCTCAGGCTATGCACCGCTGGGTGAAGCAACGTTTCTCCCCAACAACAAGATTTCCGAAGTGATTACAACTGAAGATCACGTTTCCTGGACGCTCGGGAACCATTCGTTGAAGCTGGGCGGGTCGTATCGTTGGGTCCGAAGCTGGTTTAACATCTCTTCTTCGGCGCGCGGCTCTTATACATTCTCTGGTGCGTTCACTCAAAATCCCCAACGGCCGGGCGGAACGGGCTCGGGGCTGGCCGATCTTCTCCTGGGCATACCCGCAAGCAGTACCTTAAGCAATCTGATCAATGGCGATCTCCGGTACAAGTATTGGGGCGGGTTTATACAAGACGATTGGAAGCTTACCTCCAAACTGACCCTGAACTTGGGCCTTCGCTATGAACTTTGGTCTCAGCCTGTGGAGCGCAACAATCAGCAAGCGAATTTCCTGACCAATGCGGCCAAACTGATTTACGCGAACAATGTTGTTCCTCCGGGCGTCCCGTCTCCGATCACTGCCAACGTGCCCTCCGGCATTGGTAGCCGCTCGCTCATGAAGACGGATACGAACAACTTTGCACCGCGCGTAGGATTGGCCTACCAGACGGCGCGCAACACTGTCATCCGGTCCGGCTTCGGAGTGTTTTTCGCAGACGATCCCGCCATCGGCGCTTCCGCCCGTCTGGTCGCGAATCCGCCCTTCTACCGTAACGTCACGTACGCGACGGACCAGATCAACCCGATTCTATTTCTGAGTTCCGGCTTTCCCGCCAATGCGCTTAGCGGCAATATCAATCTCTCCGCAGCCAGCCTGAGCAGCTTCTCGGCTGATCTAAAACAGGCCTATGTATTCACTGGAGCTTTGGCATCCAACAGCAGGTGAAGAGCTATCTGGTTCGAAGCCAATTACGTGGGCACAAAAGGAAACGATCTTGTGACGACTTACAACGTGAACCAACCTTTGGCGGGGCCGGGATCAGTTGCGTCGCGCCGGCTCTATCAAGGGCATGGAGACATTAGTTTCACTCTGCCTCTCGATACATCAAGCTACAACGCACTCGAAGCTCGCGTCGAGCATCGCTACAGCTCTGGCTTTTCACTCCTTCTGTCCTACACGTTAAGCAAAACGATCGATCTCGGTGGCGAAAGCTTGATCGGTGATCTTTCGCTGCGGAATCCACAGAACGTCAAGGCAGAGCGCTCTCTGTCTTCCGGCGACATGCGCCATCGGTTTGTGACGAGCGCCCTCTATGATCTGCCGTTCGGTCGCGACCGCCATTTTGCAATCGGTAACAGCGTGCTGAACGCTATCGCAGGCAACTGGCAGCTCAACGGAATCGTCACACTACCCAGCGGCCAGCCCTTTACTCCTACCCTGGGCACGAGTACCGCCAACACCGGTGCCCCGCGACCCGATCGTCGTATCGGCAACGGGAATCTGCCGTCCGACCAGCGTGCTGTGAATAAGTGGTTCGACAAGAATGCTTTCACCACGCCGGCGCTGTACAATTTCGGCAACGCCGGCCGCAATGTTCTGATCGGTCCGGGAGCTGCCAACCTGGATCTTTCGCTGTTCAAGAGTTTCCCGTTACCCTTCTTGGGAGAGGGGCGCCAATGCAATTCCGTGCCGAAACTTTCAACATCCTGAACCATCCTCAATTCGCTAACCCGAATACGAGGGTGGACATTCCGCAAGGAGGGACCATCACCACGCTTTCGAACGACATGCGCGAGATTCAATTTGCTCTGAAGGTGGTCTTTTAACAGTGAACACGAAAGTATCACGCCGGAACGTGTTGGCTTCCGCAGCCGCCGCGTCGGCGGCGACTGGCGCAAACGCGGCGCAGAGGCCGTCCTCCCAGAGAGAGCGCCCGAACATCATTCTCGTGATTTCCGACCAGTTCCGATGGGACTGCATCGGTGCCGCCGGGGTCAATCCCTTAAACCTCACACCCAATCTGGACGATATGGCGCGCCGCGGCACTATGTTCGCTTCGGCGTTCTGCAACCAGCCCGTCTGCGCTCCGGCGCGCGCCAGCATGTTCACCGGCCAATATCCGAGTAAGCACGGAGTGTGGCGCAACGGCATCGGCCTTCCTGAATCGGCAGCCACTCTTGCAGGCACACTGGGTCAGGCCGGCTACAGCGCGAATGATATCGGCAAGTGGCACTTGGCCGGCGAGGACGAGAACGGCAAGGAGATCCGAGGCGCGGTTCCTGCCCGTCGCCGTGGCGGGTTTCTGGGTCTCTGGGAAGGCGCGAATGCTCTCGAATGGACGTCTCATCCTTATGAAGGCGACCTGTTCGATAACGACGGCAAGCCCATTCACTTCGAGAACATCTACCGCACCGACTTTATGACGGATCGCGCCGAGCGCTTCCTGCGCTCCGCGAAATCGCCCTTCTTCCTGACCCTCTCGTATCTCGAGGTTCATCATCAGAACGACATCGATTCGTTCGTCCCGCCGAAAGAACTGGCCGGTCGCTACAAGAACGCCTTCATCCCGGAAGACCTTCGCCCGTTGCCGGGCAGTTGGCCAAGTCAGCTTTCCGACTACTATGGCTGCGTGGTCAAGATGGACCAGACCATAGGCAGGCTCCGACGCATACTGCGGGAGAATAGTCTTGCCGACAACACGATCCTTGCTCCTGAGCGATCACGCCTGCCACTTCAAGACTCGGAATGCGGAGTACAAACGCAGCCCGCACGAAAGCTCGATCCACATCCCTCTCATCATCGAAGGCCCAGGATTCAATCGTGCTCTGGCGGTTCCGGAGCTCGTGAGCCAGGTGGATCTGGCGCCCAGCCTCCTGTCGGCTGCCGCGATCCCCGCGCCGCAATCCATGCAGGGCCACAGTTTCCTTCCCCTACTCGATCGGAAGATTGACGGCTGGCGCAATGAGGTGTATTTCGAGATGTCGGAATTTATGACGGGGCGCGGTCTGCGAACCTCGCAGTACACGTATGCTGCGGCATCGCCAAAAGGTCGGGATTGGAAGGCAGTGCCCTCCGCGCCAAGTTATAACGAGTATCTTGTCTACGACAACTACGCCGACCCGTTTCAACAAACGAATTTAGCCGGGCGTGTTCCGTACGCCGAGGTGCGCGAAGAACTCCGCACGAAGCTCGAGAAGCGGATCGCAGAAGCGAGCGGCGCAGGTGGTAAGGTCGAGCCTTGCCTGTATCCGTATTCTTGAGATAAATGCCTCGCTCCTGGTGGCGTTGGCCGTCCCTCATTCCGAACGGGAGACTTTAACAACGGTAGCGCCGGGTTCGCGAACACTCGATTCGAAATGAGTGTGGCATATAATACCGGCCACCGGGAGTTCTCCGCTCCCGAGAATAAAGAGGGGTAAGCTTCATGGTCAGAAGAACACAAGGTTTGTGTCTTTTGGGTTTAGCAGCGGCCGTTTTGGTCTGCTTCACCTCGTATCTCAATGCTCAAACGACGTTCGGGACGGTAGTCGGTAATGTTGCTGACGCCTCCGGAGCTGCGGTCGCTAACGCCCAAGTCAACCTGACGAATCTGGGCACTAACGAAAAGCGCACGGAAACCACCAACTCGGACGGTCTTTATCAATTCGTCAACGTGCTCCCCGGGGAATACAGCGTCGAAGTCGCACAGCCCGGGTTCAAGCGCATCCTGAGGAGCCCAGTCAGAGTAGAAACACAGAGTACCGCAAAAATCGATTTGGCCTTACAACTCGGTGATGTAACGCAGACGGTAGAAGTCACTGCACAGACTCCGCTTCTCCAGCCCGAGACTTCGTCGTTAGGGACGGTTGTTGACCAACGCCAGGTTAATGAGCTGCCACTGAACGGTCGAAATCCGATGAACCTGGTCGCGCTTGCGCCGTCCGTGGTTCCGCAAGGCGGGGCCATGCAGAATCCGAACGGCACGAATCCGTTCGCTTGGGGCAATTATCAGATTGGCGGCGGCATGGCCAACCAGAGCATGACTTGGCTCGACGGCGCACCCGTGAACGGAAGCTATATCAACATCACGGCTTTGATTCCTACGCAGGACTCGCTGCAGGAATTCAAAGTGGCCACAAGCAATCTGTCACCTGAATACGGGCGCTTCGCTGGAGGCGTCATCAACTTCACGACAAAGTCCGGGACTAACGATCTCCACGGCGCAGCTTGGGAATACCTGCGCAACCGAGTCCTCAACGCGAATACTTTCTTCAACAATAAGAACGGCACACCGCGTCCCGCCTTCACGCAGAATCAATTCGGGTTTAATCTCGGAGGCCCGGTCTATATTCCGAAGATTCTCAACGGCCGCAACAAAACGTTCTTCTTCGTGAACTATGAAGGGTTCCGGCTTCGCCAGGGACAGTCTTCCAATCAAACAGTACCTACGCTCCAGGATCGAACTGGCGATCTGAGTAATTACGCTGCTCGCACGGGCCGACAGATCTACGATCCGCTCACGACGTGTGGCTCCGGGGCGCCCGGATTGCCGGCCTGTCTTCCCGGTCAGACCCAGTTCGACCGTCGCCCGTTTGCGGGAAATATCATCCCGACGAGCAGACTCAACCCCACCGCTGTGAAGTATCTGAATCTGTATCCACTCCCTAACGCGCCCGGAAACTCCCAGGGCGTTGGCAATTGGGTCGGGAATGGGACCGGCGGCGGAAATAATAACGAAACCGTCGTACGCATCGACCAGAACGTCTCGGAGAAGCAGCACATCAGCGCGCGCTATAGCTACTGGGGCAACCTCAACCTGCCGAACGATCCGATGAACAACGGCATCTGCCAGGACCGCTGCACCGAGGTCTTCAACACGAATAATTTCGTGCTCGGCGATACCTACTCGTTCTCACCCACGACGATCATGGAAGTCCGTCTGAGCTACCAGCGCTTCAAATATGACCGCATTCCCGAAACGCTGGGCTATGACTTAACCCAGCTTGGGTGGCCTTCTTTTCTGAACACACAAGCGCTGGTAACGGACATCCCGATCATGATCATCAACGGTTTCGATACGGCAAACACGTTCGGTAGCAACGGCGCGGGAAGCATCATCATCGACCGGAACGACAATTACCGCGGCTCCGGCACTCTGACCAAGATCGCTGGAAATCACACGGTCCGCATTGGCGGCGAGTTCATGCGAATGACGCATAACTACGCGCAGACAAACAATCCAACGGGTACATTCACTTTCAATCCCGACCTGACGGGCAACAATGGTGCAAGCCCGCTGTCCACAACCGGTGCCGGGCTGGCAACGTTCCTCCTGGGCTATGGCTCGAGCGCGAGCGGCGGCGCGCCTACTCCCGCCCTCGTCGCAGGGCAACAGTTCTACGGTGCGCTTTTTGGCAGTGACGACTGGCACGTCACGCCGAAGCTCACCTTGAACCTCGGCGTGCGTTGGGAGCATGCCGGGCCATGGACGGAACGCTTCGACCGCATGTCGTTCTTCAATCCGACCAAAGCTAATACTGTGTTAGCAGCACGCGGAATCAACAACGTTCTCGGCAATATCGACCTGGTGAATACGCAAGACGATACGTACCGAAGCAACATCTACCCCAACTGGCATCAGTTCGCACCACGGGTCGGGTTTGCCTATCAGGTGGGGTCGAAAACAGTCATCCACGCTGGATACGGTATGTTCTGGCTCCCCAATGATGTTGCCTGGGATTACAGTCCGAACAACGATCCTGTGAACAGCCTGACGACGCCTTATCTTGCGACGGTATTTACAGGGGTACCTGCCAGCAACATCACGAATCCATTCCCGTCCGGAATTGCGCAACCTCCGGGTCGCGATCCCAGCTACGCGCAGATCTTGTTAGGCCGGAGCGTCACTGAGTCGCAGCTCCGAAACCCGTACGGTTACGCACAGCAATGGAACTTCGACGTCCAACAACAGTTTGGCAATGGGTTCCTGGTCGATGTGGCTTATGCCGGAGCCAAGGGTACACATCTTCCCATCAACTCGCCGCAAATTAATCAGCTCCCCGATCGGTTCCTGTCACTCGGGGATACGCTTACGCAAAATGTTCCGAACCCGTACTTCGGGATTGTGACCGCCGCAGGATCACCGTTACAACCTGCGACGGTGCAGTACGGCCAACTGCTCCGACCCTTCCCGCAATACAACACGGTCAACTACGCTGGGCAGGGCGTTGGCAACTCCACCTACCATTCTCTACAGGTAAAAGCCGTTAAGCGATTTACGGCCGGAGCGTCGTTGCTGGTTGCCTACACACACGCCAAACTGATCGCCAACACCGACACGGTCACCGGGTGGCTCGAGGCCGGCAATGGCCCGCTGAACGTGCAGAATTGGAACAATCTGAGACAAGAGAAATCGCTTGCCTCCTTCGACACGCCGGACCGCCTGGTCGTCACGTACGTCCTTGACCTCCCGGTCGGGAAAGGGCGCAAGTACCTCTCGAATGCTAACTGGCTCGTTCAGGGCACTGTCGGCGGCTGGGGCGTTGAAGGAAATACAACCATCCAGAGCGGATTTCCGCTGCACTTTACAACTAACCAGAACAACACGCATTCCTTCGGCGGTGGGTCACGCCCGAACGTCGTCGGAGGTTGCCAGAAATCGATCGACAGCTCGGCGCAGTCCAGGCTGAACAGCTGGTTCAATACCGCCTGCTTCGTCCAGCCGGCGCCGTATACGTTTGGCAACGAAGGCCGAAACGATCCGGATCTTCGAACTCACGGAGTGGCAGACTGGTCCTTCTCGGCGTACAAGAACTTCCCGCTCGCAGGAGAAAAAGCGCACATTCAGTTCCGAGCCGAGTTCTTCAACCTCTTCAACCGCGTACAGTTCGGTTACCCGAATACAAGCGCGGGTAATACCGCCTTCGGCACAGTCACCGCGCAATTGAACAATCCGCGCCTGGTGCAGTTTGCCCTGCGCGCGAGCTTCTAAAGCGATCACGGAAGCCTTCAACCGAGCCCGGGCCGTCCTTACGGTCCGGGCTTTTACTTTTCGGCGGAAGGCTGCGTCTGCAGTTTACGGTACTGTTCCATTTCGCGCTGCGCTTCCGACGTCTTCCCCTGCTTGCGGTACAGACCGGCCAGCCCGAAATGCGCTTGCCCGGCGAGCGCCGTGTCTTTCTCGATGCTGACAAGCTCAGTCCAGGCTCGCTCCGCAGCACCGGCATCACCTTGCGCCGACGCCGCCTTCCCGAGCGCATACAGCACTTCCGGCATGTGAGGCCGTATCCGGTCGGCATGCTCCAACTGCTCACGACCCTCTTTAAGCTTTCCCTGTTGCAGAAGCGCGTTACCCAGGCGATAAATAGTTTCAGCGTCTTCGGGCTGCAGCTTGGCTTCGGCAGCGAATTCGGTTTCGGCTTGCGGCCATTGAGAGGCGGTTGCATAGAGTTGGCCCAGGGACAGATGAATACCCGGTGTGTCGGGCCGCAACCGGAGCGCATCCCGGTATTCCTTTTCAGCTTGCGGAACCTGCCGAACGGCGGCATAACTGTCGCCGAGCGCCTGATGGGCGCGCGCCGCATCCGGGTAAGCCGTTTCGAGCGTATCGAAAGCATTCTTCGAAAGCAGCCCGCTCGCCCGGCCGAGATAATACAGCAGGTCCGGGTCGTTTGGCCGTTTGCTCAACGCTGCTTCGAGATTCTTCACCGCATCCGGGAACTTGCCCGTCTTCAGCTGTGCGATCCCCAAGGCGTCTTGCGCGTTAGCACGCTCGAGATGTGGAATAGCCTCCTCTGCAGAGCCTTGCGCCAGGAGAGCATAGCCGAGCATTTGCTCGGCTCCGACCAACTGGGGATTGAGGTCGAGCGCTCGCTTTAGGGCCGGGATTGCGGATCTGTAATCTTTGCTTTCGAGACAAGCAGCGCCGAGATTTACAAACCCGGCGGCCAGGTCCGGGGCCAACTCCGTTACCTTCCGAAATTCCTTGATGGCATCGTTCAACCTGTGCTGGTCGCGTGCTTCCATGCCGGCCTGCACGTGTTGCGCGAGTTCCGGAGAGACCGACTGCCAAAGCAGACCGAGACCAAGCAAAACCGTGACCATCACCAATGCTGCCCCGGACCTCGGATCGCCAAGAGCTTGTCCGCTGAAAGAAAACACAGTGTCTGGAAAAACATGTCAAAGCCAGTGTGTTGATACCAGGTATCCGTCAGAGCGAAGCTGACCGCCCATTGAGCCGTCCACCATAACAGCGATATAGTAGCGGTGGCCTAGTTACACAACCCAGGACCAGCCCCGATGTTCCTAGTATTCTTCGTTCTGATTGTGGCATCGACGAGTTCCTTTGCCGCGACGACCAGCGGAAAGATCGACTTTCAGCGGCAAATCCGGCCAATTCTGTCGGACAACTGCTTCCTTTGCCATGGACCTGATAAAGGCACGCGCATGGTGGATCTACGGCTAGACGTTCAAGAAGGCGCATTCGCAGCACGCAAGAATGGTACGCCGATCGTTCCCGGCAAACCGGACGAAAGCCTGGTTATCAAGCGCATCTACTCGGATAATCCGGCCTTTCGCATGCCTCCTGTCTTCGCCCACAAGACTTTGACCCAGGAACAGAAAGATACCCTCCGCCGCTGGATCGAGCAGGGGGCTAACTGGACCCAACACTGGGCGTTCGTGCCTCCAAAAAAAAGCGCACGGCCGGAATTGAAGATGACGGTGTGGCCGCGAAATGATATCGACCGATTTATTCTCGCGAAGCTGGAAGGAAATGGCCTCACTCCGGCTCCCGAAGCCGATCGGCGCACCCTGATTCGGCGCGTCACTCTCGATCTGACAGGTTTGCCGCCTTCGCCTGCCGAAGTTGAGGCGTTTGTGAAAGACAGGTCGCCCAAGGCTTACGAGAAGGTAGTCGACCGTCTGCTCGCTTCCCCGCACTATGGCGAACACCGCGCCCGTTACTGGTTGGATGCCGCCCGCTATGCCGATACGAACGGACTACATTTCGATAATTACCGCGAAATCTGGCCATATCGCGACTGGGTCATCAATTCGTTGAATCAGAACATGCCGTTCGACCGCTTCACCGTGGAACAACTCGCCGGCGACCTGCTGCCGCAGCCAACACTCGAGCAGAAGATCGCGTCGGGATTTCAACGCTGCAGCCTGACAACGGATGAAGGCGGTGCGATTCTGCCGGAAGTGGAAGCGATGATCGCAAAGGACCGCGCGGATACGACCGGAACAGTGTGGATGGGGCTGACGGTGGGATGCGCCACATGCCACGATCACAAATTCGATCCCATTTCGCAGAAGGACTACTATTCCCTGACATCTTTCTTCCGTAACACCACGCAGCCGATTATGGACTTGAACATTCACAATACGCCGCCCGCGATTCAGGTCCCACCGGCCGTCGAAAGGAAGGAATGGAATCAGTTAACCGAGAAACGAGATGCTCTGAGGGAGAAACTCCGGAGTGAGCGTGATCGAGCTGTCCGAGATATAGATAGCTGGCTCGAGGGCCTTCGAACAAAGGCCGCTGCGTATGCTCCTGGATCTCAAGTTATGGCCCTCCAAGTCGCCGAGAATGTACGCGTCGCGAACCGCAGCGATGCGCAGGCTATAGAGATACCGGCGGAAGTCGCGGTGTCCGAAGGGCCGTCTGGGGAAATGGACGCCCTCCGGTTTAAGAGCGGCGGAAAAGTGGCGATTCCGCCAGTCGCTGCCATCGATTCCGACAAGCCGTTCACGATTGCCGCCTGGATCTTCATCCCGAACTCAAAAGAAAACGGCAGCGTAGCCAGCCAGTACGAAATGATTCCGGACCCGAAGACCAGGGAGCGTAAGCGCCGCGGATGGACTCTTAGGATCGACCGGGGGAACCTTGGGCTATACGACCGCGCGCCGACAATTTACTTCAGCGGCATCGATGGCAAAGGGATCAGCGGACGGCCAGCGCCTGAATACAAATTCACACCGGACTCCTGGTACCACCTCGTCGTGGCGTATGACGGAAGCCGGCTTGGCCGCGGCATCAATATGTACGTGAATGGCGCGCCGGTAACCGTGATCGGTCGGCCGGAAGACACGCCGCAGCTTGCGTCTCCCATGGCGTCGAATGCGCCCATCACGCTCGGGAAGGACGACACCCAGTATTTCGATGGCGGCAGCATCGGGGACCTGCGAATTCTGAACGCGATGGCGGACCCAGAGGACGCAGAGCTGCTCTATCTCGCGAACGAGGTTAACGCCGGAGCTAAGAAAGCTCCCGGGCAGCTCTCTGAGGCGGAGAAGAACGCCCTCGCGAACCTCTATACGGCTGTGGCCGACCCCGGGACGCAGGCGCTCATCGGTGAGCTTCGGGAAACAGACAAAGCCCTGTACGAAATCCGGACCCGTTCCGCAACAACTCTCGTGATGCAGGAGCGTACGGGCGCGCAACCGGTCGCTCACGTCCTCTACCGCGGTCAATACGATCAGATGCGGGATGAAGTCCATCCAAACACGCCCAGCGTGCTGCCCCCGATGACGCAGAGCATGCCTCGTGACCGGGTCGGGCTTGCGAGGTGGATCGTGGACCCGTCGAATCCGCTCACGGCGCGCGTCACCGTCAATCGGTTCTGGCAGGAGATCTTCGGTTCCGGCATAGTCAGGACGGCCGAAGATTTCGGTTCACAGGGCGAAGCGCCGAGTCATCCCGAACTCCTGGACTGGCTCGCAGTCGATTTCCGCGATTCCGGTTGGGACGTCAAACGATTCTTCAAGATGGTCGTGATGTCGGCGACGTATCGTCAATCTGCGGCAAGCGCTCCAGACAAGCGGGCGCTCGATCCTCAGAACCGATTGCTCGCGCGTGGCCCGCGCTTCCGCATGGATGCCGAGATGGTGCGTGATTATGCGCTTTCTGCAAGTGGGCTGCTGAACACGGAAATCGGCGGCCCCAGTGTAAAGCCGTATCAGCCATCGGGGATCTGGGAAACGGTCGCCATGGAACAAAGCAATACGCGTGTCTACCAGCAGGACACCGGCGACAAGCTGTACCGCCGAAGCCTGTACACGTTCTGGAAGCGTTCGGCGCCTCCGCCCTCCATGGACATATTCAATGCGCCTTCACGCGAATTCTGTACCGTACGTCGCGAGCTGACCAACACGCCGCTTCAGGCCTTAGTCACAATGAACGACGTGCAATTTGTCGAGGCTGCGCGAGTGCTGGCCCAGAACGCGATGTTATCGGAGAAACGCTTGGATCGGGAGCTTGGATACATGTCGGCTCGGCTGCTGTCCCGACCACTGGAAAAAAAGGAAGCGGAGGTCTTCACGCAATCATATAAGGACTTCGTTGCCTATTACGCGAGTGCGGCTCAGGATGCCTCTAAGCTTTTGAAGGTGGGTGAAACGCATGCCGATCAGAATCTTTCTCAGCCCAAAGTCGCTGCGCTGACAATGGTCGCAAACGAGATGCTGAACCTGGATGAAACGTTAGCGAAGTAGAGGAACTTGATGGATCCGATCAAAGAAAGCATGTTGGTGGAAACGCGACGGCATCTGCTTGCCAGGGGCGCTCGCGGTTTGGGTTCGCTCGCTCTCTACACGTTGCTCGACCGGCACGCGGCTGCAGCAGCGGAGAAAAAAGCGGTGGGCGGCGTTCCCGGTTTGCCTCATTTTCCACCGAAAGCGAAGCGCGCGATTTATCTGCACATGCTTGGCGCGCCGCCCCAGATGGAGACGTTCGACTACAAGCCCGGGATGGAGAAGTGGTTCGATAAGGACCTGCCCGATTCGATCCGCCAGGGTCAGCGCCTCACAACGATGACATCCGGTCAGACGCGGTTTCCCATTGCGCCCTCAATGTTCAAGTTCGCCCAGCATGGAAAGTGCGGCACGTGGGTGTCTGAACTTCTGCCGTACACCGCGAAGATGACCGACGACATCGCCGTCATCCGCTCCATGAATACGGACGCGATCAATCACGATCCTGCGGTGACGCTCCTGCAGACTGGCTTTATGATCGCCGGTAAGCCTTGCGTCGGCTCATGGATTTCTTATGGGCTCGGCAGCATGAACCAGGATCTGCCAACCTTTGTCGTCCTGAACGCAACTCACTCCAATCCGAAAGCCAACGTGCAGGCGATATCGGCTCGCCTTTGGAGTTCCGGATTTCTTCCCGGGCAGTATTCCGGGGTCGCGCTACGTTCGGGAGGCGACCCCGTTCTCTACATCAATAATCCCGAGGGCGTACCGGAGAAAATCCGACGCCGCATGCTGGACGCTACGGGCGAACTGAACCGCATGGAGATGGCGAAGATGGCCGATCCGGAGATCGAGGTGCGGATAGCGCAATATGAAATGGCGTTTCGCATGCAAACGTCGGTGCCGGAATTGACCGATATCTCAAAAGAGCCCGAGAGCACATTCCAGTTGTACGGCGATGACGCGCGCAAGCCCGGTACATTCGCCAACTGCTGCCTGATGGCTCGCCGCATGGCTGAACGCGACGTTCGCTTCGTGCAGGTTTATCACCGCGGGTGGGACGTTCATAGTGCGCTTCCCGATGTACTGCCCAGCCAGTGCCGTGACGTGGATCAGGGCGCCTATGGACTGGTGCAGGATCTGAAGGCACGAGGAATGCTCGAAGACACTCTGGTGATTTGGGGGGGAGAATTCGGCCGTACGATTTACTGCCAGGGCAAGCTCAAGCCGACGGATTACGGCCGCGATCACCATCCGAAGTGTTACTCCATTTGGATGGCTGGCGCCGGTGTAAAGGGCGGGGTTGTTCACGGCGAAACGGATGAGTTCTCATACAACATCGTCAAAGATCCGGTGCACATTCGGGACCTGAACGCGACCATTCTCAACCAATTCGGCCTGGAAGACACCCGATTCACATACAAGTATCAAGGCCTCGACCAGAAGCTTACGGGGACCGAGAAGCGGGCGATGGTCGTGAAAGACATTTTGGTGTAGCGTGTCAACGAGGCGTTCTTTTCTCTTCGCGATTGGGACTGGAGGTCCATTCATTTTGGGCGCGACCGATAAGGCGGGCGCACGGAAGCCGGTTGTCGGCTCGGGCGAGCACGTTTACGAAGTTACTCACGATTGGGGCGAACTTCCGGCCGAAATCAAATACGGCAACACGCACGGGGTGTGCGAAGACTCGAACGGTCACATCTACATCCACCATACTGTCAACGCGTCCAGCGAAAGCAGCGATTCGATGGTGGTCTTCAATGGCAAGGGCAAGTTCGTCAAGAGCTGGGGCAAGGATTTCAAAGGGGGAGCTCACGGTCTGCTGATTCGCAGAGAAGGCTCTCAGGAGTTCCTATACCTTTGCGACATAAAACGCGGCCTTGTTGTGAAATCAACTTTGAACGGCGAAGAGGTGCTCACAATCGGGTATCCAGAGGAGTCGCCAGCCTACCAGCCGAATCCGGATGGTTCAAAGAAGAAGTACAGCCCTACCAATCTGGCAGTGACGCCGGACGGGAAGATTTATGTCGCCGACGGCTATGGATCCAGTTACGTCAACGTTTACACACCGGAAGGTAAATGGATAAAGACCTTCGGAGGCAAGGGTGCGGGCGCAGGCGAGCTGGACTGCCCACATGGCATTGTCCTGGACACCCGGGGCAGCAGCCCGGTTCTGATGGTCGCCGATCGCACGAACCACCGGATCCAGAGGTTCGACTTCGAGGGCAGGCATCTTGGTTTTATCGGAGGAACTACACTGCCCTGCACGTTCGCATTCAATCGCAATGGCGACACGGTAGTCCCAGACCTTGGTGCGCGCGTAACGCTTATGGACAGGGACAACCAGGTGATCGAGCATCTGGGCGATGACTCCGCGGCCCACACCTGGGAGCGTGTCCGCAAACTTGATCGCACGGCCTTTACACCTGGCAAGTTCGTCTGTCCGCACGGCGCCTGTTTCGATCACGAGGGGAACATCTTCGTTGTCGAATGGGTGGAAGTTGGACGCGTCAGCAAATTGACGCGAGTGTGAGCATCACGCCCTTTCCTGTAAAGAAGGGCGTAAGTTGAACCCTCGCACTACAGCTATTTCGCCGTAGTCTTACCAGAAGCTGCTTCCACGTTCACGGTGACTTCCGAGTTTCCCTTGTAGGCCTCGACTTCCCAAGCAGCGCCACCTCCATCCCCGTTCGAGCTGTGTTCGATCTCCAGAATGGGCCCATACCCTTGGCCCTCAAGATCTTTGACAACTGCCGAAAGCGGCTTCTCGATTGCAGGTGGCGAGTTTGGAACGATTGCTCCCGTGAACGGATCGACCCTAAGCTGGAGAAGTTGTCCATTCGAGTAGGCTTTGATTTCCCAATGATCCTTCTCGAACTCGACTTCCGTGACGGGGGCATAGTGGGCAGTCTCAAGATGGCTCAAAACCGCCGAAAGGGTCATGGCGCCGGAGGGCGGGCCGATGGTCTTCTTCGCCGGCTCTTTAGACTCGCTTCCGACTCTTTGCTCTTTCGTCGAGCACGAGAGTGAAATCAGGAGCGCCAGGCAAAGCAATAGGAACGCCAGCCTCTTCCGCTGCGGGAGCGCAAACTGCGTTCTACCCATCCTCATATGGAAGCTCATTGTCCGTAGGGTACGCGCCTCGGTTTCCAGCTGGGAGACGAGGGCTGCGAAATCCGCAGCACCGGTATGACGCCAAATTGACGGTCCGGGTTTATTTTCTTTAACTATGCTTTCGGCAGGCTGCAGCAAGCATTTAATACGTACGCCGGGGCCCTCCGCGCATCTTGCACCAGGGCCAAGTCTTGTCTAAACCAAATCTGCAACGTGTTTTAACACAGCCGCCCAGCATTGTGGGGAACCCGTGACATGAGTATCTTGCCGAACTACAAAATCCGCACCCAATTGCTAGTTGCTCTGCTACCGTTGGCGCTCATGTTCACTGTGGCGGCTTTGTACTCGTCAATTCAGATGAAACGAATCGACGACTCGTACAGCAACCTGATTGCAAAGAACGTCAAGGCGCTCCGAACCCTAACGGGCGCGACCGCTTTGACCAACCGGTTCGGTCAACTCCTTTACCAGCAGATTGCGGAACCTGACACGGACCGAAAGCGGGTGATCGACGCAGATCTCTATCGTGTGACGGCAGACATCCGCTCGTCTCTCGGGGACGCAAAACGCGACACGCCCGGTTTGGCTCCCGCGGTTGATGCGGCAAGAGCGCTGTTCGATCAGGCGGCTTCTAATTCTTATCCGGTCCGGGCGGCAACCCAGATTCAGAACAACGACAAGGCCATGGAGCTCATGCGCGGCATCTCTGACCCCGCATTGCTCAAAGCTCGACAGGGCCTAGTGGCACTGCAAGATGAAATGCAAAGGACTGTGGACCGGAGATCCGCGGAACTCAGCTTCCTAACGTCCCGAACTATTTTGATCAGATGGGCTTTCAATATACTCGGCCTGCTCACATCGTTCGCCATCACGCTGATAATCGTTCGTTTTGAAATCGTGAACGTCCTATTGTCGTTTCGCAATCAGATTCTGGACGTGGCTGCGGGACGTCTGGATACGCCCATTGCCTATCTTGCCCGTCGTAATGAAATTGGCCAGATGAGCCGTGCGCTGCAGACGTTGCAGATCGCCGCCCGCGAGCGCGAAATCCAGAGCTGGGTCAAATCCGAAGTCGCGATCCTGACGGAGGCATTGCAGTCCGCCGACGAGTTCACCCCATTCGCTACAAACGTGCTGTCGCGCATCTCTAAATGCGTGGACTTGCTGTACGGGGCGTTTTATATTGCGGACGATGCATCCACTCGCTTTACTCGCGTCGGGGCATTTGCTACGGACGTCTCTGCCATACCGCGAGAGTTCGCACTCGGCGCAGGATTGGTGGGACAGGCTGCCATTGAGCGGCACACCTTACGGATTGCCTCCACTGCCGACAACTCGCTCCAGGTCTTCACCGGCCTGGGGAGAGTGACGCCAGCTTGCGTCCTTTTTGTACCGGTCGTGTATCTGGATGTTGTGCTGGCGATTCTCGAGCTTGCGCCTTCTTCCCAGGTGTCGGAACGCCAGCAGACGCTCCTTGACGCTCTGTTGCCCACCTTGGCTCTGAATACCAAGATTCTGGCGACTAAGTTGGAAGCGAGAAAGCTGCTGGATCGCACTCGGGAACAGGCCGCAGAGGTAGCGGTGGCGAAAGAAGCGGCCGAAGAAGCCACCAGGACCAAGTCCGCTTTCTTGGCCAACATGAGCCATGAGATTCGTACCCCGATGAACGCAATTATCGGGATGACGCACCTCGCCTTAAAGACAGACCTCTCTCCCAAGCAGGAAGACTACCTCACGAAGGTGAAAAACTCTGCGCAAGCCTTGCTCGGCATCATCAACGATATTCTCGATTTCTCGAAGATAGAAGCCGGCAAGCTGGATATGGAGAAGACTGATTTTCAGCTTGAGAATGTGCTCGACAACCTGTCCAACATCGTGCGTCAGAAGGCCGAGGACAAGAATCTCGAGTTCCTGATCGCCGCGCAAAACGAGATGCCTTCCAATCTGATGGGTGATCCCATGCGCCTTGGCCAAATCCTCATCAATCTGGTCAACAACGCAATCAAATTCACGGAACGCGGCGAGGTGCTGGTCACTGCTGGGGTCGAGGAGCACCTCGAAGATCGCGTAAAGCTCAAGTTCTCTGTCCGTGACACTGGCATAGGCATGACACCCGAGCAGAGTGCTCGACTCTTTCAGGCATTTTCGCAGGCCGACAGTTCTACAACAAGGAAGTACGGCGGTACCGGGCTTGGCCTCTCCATTTCCAAACGCCTGGTCGAAATGATGGATGGCAAAATCTGGGCCGAGAGTCAGCCGGGCGTAGGCACCAGCTTCCATTTCACTGCCTGGTTCGGGATCGGATCAGCGGAGAAACGCAAGCGATCCATTCCGGAACTCACAGGCATTCGGGCTTTGGTGGTGGACGACAATGCCCAGGCGCGCGAGATTCTGACCGAGGCTCTTCGCGTATTTGCGCTCAGAGCCGACTCGGTCTCCTCCGGCGAGGAGGCCCTACTCGCAATAGCAGAGGCGGACTCTAAGGACCCGTATCGGTTGGTGCTACTGGACTGGCACATGCCTGGGATGGACGGCCTGGACGCCAGTCGCCTGATTAAGCGCAACGATCGTCTAAGGCAGATCCCCAAGGTCGTGATGGTGACTGCATTCGGCCGCGAAGATATCAGGGCGCAGGCTGAGCAGATTGGAGTGGACAGCTTTTTGCTCAAGCCGGTTAGCTCGTCGTTACTCTACGACACGCTGGTACACCTCTTCGGCGCTACCTGGCTCCACGATCAACGATCTCACGTGAAGACAGGCCTAACCCGGGTTCATGATGCCACCGGCATCCGCGTCCTGCTGGTCGAAGACAACGACTTAAACCAGCAGGTGGCGACCGAACTATTACAGAGCGCCGGGGCCATTGTGAGCGCAGTCAATCACGGCGGTGAAGCGGTCAAGCTTTTGACCACCGGCGATCAGGAATGCGCCTTTGATGTGGTTTTAATGGACCTTCAAATGCCCGAGATGGATGGAATTACTGCAACGCGGCTGCTGCGGAGCGATCCGAAACTGCAGAACCTTCCGATTATCGCGATGACCGCGCATGCCCGCATAGAGGAACGTCAACGCTGCCTGGATGCAGGTATGAACGACCATGTCTCCAAGCCGATTGATCCTGATGCTCTGTTCTCTACTCTGCTCCGATGGGCTAAGCCGAAAGCTAAGCCAGCGTCCGACTTGGGGGCAGCATCGCCCACGCGAGCCGACGAGGTGCTTCCACCCCGGATCGCGGGCATCAACCTGGCCGATGGGCTCAAACGCTTGGCGGGGAACCGACAGCTCTACCGCAATCTGCTATCGCAGTTTGCTGCAAAACAAGCCGGCAGCGCTACCCAAATATCGACCGCCCTCGAAAGCGGAGACCGAAACCTTGCCGAGCGTATCGCCCACACTGTCAAGGGTGTGGCTGGCAATCTGGGAATCGTAGAAGTTCAATCCACAGCTCAAAAACTGGAGAAGGTCCTGCAGGAGGGATCGGATTCTGTTCCGGCTGTTCTAGATCAGTTCGCGATCGCCTTGCGCGTCCAAGTAGCCGCGATCGAACAAGGACTGAACGAATCGGCAGCGACCACTCCAGCGGAAGTGCCGAAGGCGCCCTTCAATCGGGAGAACGCGAACGTCGCGATGGGCCGGCTTAAAGAATTGCTTCAGGCCAGTGACGGCGATGCTCAGGACGCCTTTGGGACGATGCGGGCTGCTGTCGAGGATGTCATCGGCAAGCCGTACCTGGACGCCCTGAGCGAGACCATAAACAACTTCGATTTCGAGGTAGCGCTAGTAAGTCTGGACGAACTCGCCGGACGTTTGCAAGAGAAGGAAGGAGCAGCCAAATGAACGAGGCCGATCAGAAGAAGACCGTGCTGGTCGTGGATGACGCTCCTTCCAATATTCAAATCGTGAGTTCGATTCTGAAGGACACCTACAAAGTTCGCGTCGCCACGAGTGGCGCAAAAGCATTAGAACTGGTGAAAGTTGCGCCAACGCCCGACTTGATCCTGCTCGATGTCGCCATGCCCGGCATGAGTGGATATGACGTCTGCTCCCGTTTAAAAATAGATCCCGAAACGAGAGATGTGCCCGTCATCTTCCTTACTGGTCAGACCGGAATCGAGGATGAGACGAGGGGTTTCGAAGTCGGTGCAGTGGATTACATTCACAAACCTTTTTCCACGCCGGTCGTCAAGGCGCGGGTACAGACGCACCTGGTGCTTCGCGGCATGCGACAACAGCTCTCGTTGCAGTTGCTCGCCATGCAGAAGGAAATGGAAACAGCTCGACTGATCCAGTTATCGATTCTGCCGGAGGAAGTGCCGAGAATAGACGGCTTGGACATCGCCGCGCGATACATCCCTATGAGCGCAGTCGCCGGCGATTTCTACGACTTCATTGTCGTTGACGAGGAACACCTGGGCATTTTTATTGCCGACGTGTCTGGGCACGGCATGCCCGCGGCTCTGATCGCTTCCATGCTGAAGATTGCACTCGCAGGCCAGGTGGCGCATGCGGCCGACCCGGCAAGAGTACTCTCCGGCTTGAATCAAGCTTTGTGCGGAAACTTCCAGCACCACTATGTCACGGCAGCCTACATGTACGTCGATATGTCGAAGAGGAGCCTCACTTACGCGGGCGCTGGGCATCCACCCTCATTGATGTGGGGCCAGTCATCTGCAGGCGTGCGGGATGTCATCGAAAATGGCTTGTTTCTCGGCAAGTTCAAGATGGCCGCCTACTCTTCTATAACCTGTGCTCTTGCGCCCGGCGACTGGGTTCTGCTGTACACGGACGGGATTCCCGAAACCACGAACGCCTCGGATCTTGAGTTTGGTACCGAGCGCTTCCGCCCCTTTCTTCTTGAGAAGCGATACGCGAAAGCAGATCAGCTCGCGGACGCGCTGCTTGACGAGGTGTCCCAGTGGTCAGCTCGCGCAACGGGTGAAGATTTGAATGACGACATCACGATGGTGGTGGTCCAAGCCATAGGAGAGTAGCGTTAGCAACCTGATGCCACGCAAGTTCACTGCGGGTTAAGACGAAAAGAAAGAGCCCACTCTACCGCGCGAACATCATCCGTATGCCCGAGTACGAGCAATAGAGCGCCATTGCGTCCGAGACGCGAAGCGCCGCGCGTTTGCAGGCTGTAGAAACGGGGTTGGTTCCTGCGGTCGAGTCGCGGGGGGAGGCAGGTTTTGCGCAAGTCCGTGTTTCTGACGCACGCCGCGGCGTGGGCGTCGGTGTTGCAAATTATCGTTTTCAGCTTCTTGAACTGTTCTCACAGCCTGGCTCAAACTCCGCCTCAGGACTCGGGCGCACCGCAGGCCGAAGTTCAAAAAACACCACCCGCCGAAGCCAATTGGCCCAGAACGATCACGAGCGGAGCGGATACATTCCTCATTTATCAGCCACAGGTCGAGACCTGGGAAGGAAACCTCATTCACCTCTATTCCGCTGTCGAACTGAAGGTGGGAACAAAGAGCGCATCGAAGTACGGAGTTATTTGGTTTACAGCCAGGACCGAGGTGGACAAAGTCAATCGTCTCGTAACACTAGAGCAGGCGCAGCTGACGAAAGTGAAATTTCCGGGTACGCCCGAGAAGGAAGAGCAGTTGACTGCGCTCGTGCAAAAAGTATTCCCCGGCGCTACTCGTACCGTTTCGCTCGACCGGCTCGAAGCGGCGCTGGCGGCTGCGGGGGCTGCGGTGAAAAAAGTGGACGTGAAGAATACTCCGCCCCGAGTGATCATTGCGACCAGGCCGTCCCTGCTCGTGCTGATCGACGGCGTCCAGCAGCTGCGCGATGTGCCTGGTACGCAACTGCAGCGGGTAATCAACACCAGGGCCATCCTCCTCTTCGACAGTGGGCAAAGCACATACTATCTGCGCGTGAAAGATTGGTGGCTGGAAGCCCCCAACCTGGAGAGGTCGTGGACGTCTGCCAGAAGGCTCTCTAACGACATGAAGAAGGCCGAGGAGTACATTGCCGCCAATACTCCGGACCAGGCTCAGGAGGGCGAGGGGGCAAAACAGGAATCGGCGCCGAAGCAACCGGGCCAGGTAGCGGAAACGCCCGTTGTCTATGTCGTTTCTGAGCCGACCGAATTGATCGAAACCAAGGGGGACCCGCGATACAAGTCCATTCCAGGAACGCAGCTCGAGTACGCCGAGAACACCAACGCCAACCTGTTCCGGTTCGGCGGCGAGTCCTATCTTTTGATCTCCGGACGCTGGTTCAAAGGTGCTTCGCTGGACGGACCTTGGGCATTCGTGAACGGAAAGGATCTTCCAGCCGACTTTTCCAAAATTCCGCCAGATGACCCGAAAGGGACCGTCTTGGCCTCAGTTCCCGGGACGTCTGCAGCAGAAGAAGCGTTGATTGCCAATTCGATTCCGCAGACCGCAACCATCACCAGGGCGGAAGCCAAGCTCACGGTGAAGTATGACGGGGAACCGGCATTTGCGCCGGTCGAGGAGACGTCCATGCACTATGCGAAGAACACGAGTGCGGCCGTCATCAAAGTCTCCGATGGCAGTTATTACTCCGTCGAAGCGGGAGTTTGGTTTAAGGCCACGACTCCTCAAGGCCCATGGCTTATTGCGGATTCCGTGCCGGCCGAGATATACACGATCCCGCCCAGTTCATCTCTCCACTACGTAACGTACGTGAAGGTCTACGGTTCAACTCCGGAAGTCGTGTACGTGGGTTACACGCCAGGGTATTACGGCACTGTTGTTTCCGAGAGCAGCACGACCGTCGTTTACGGGACGGGATGGTCTTACTCACCGTACATCAGCACCACAACATGGTACGGATCGCCGTACACCTACGGCGTAGGTGCTGGATTCACGTACAGCAGCGGATCCGGATGGAGCTTCGGCTTCGGCTATGGATATGCTTACTATCCCTGGTATTATCCGTGGTGGGGACCGATGTCGTATTACGGCTACGGCTGGTATCCCTACGCTGGATGGGGAGCCTGGGGCGGAGCAGCCGCTGCCAACGTCTACGGGGTTTGGGGTAATACGGCCTACTCTCGCACGGGCGCGGCCTGGGCAAATCCATACACCGGAAATTATGGTGCGGCGACGCGCGGTAGCTATCACAACAACCAGACCGGCAGGAGCACAGTCGCCGGACGGGGTTACAACACGAATGTCTACACGGGTAACACGGGCGGTTATCGCGGTGCGGCAAGCTACAACCCGAATACCGGAATCGTCGCGGGCGGCGGAGCCGGATACCTGGGCAACGTGTACAGCGGAGAGGGTGCCGCAGGTCGTGGTGGATTTGCCTACAACACGAACACAGGCGCCGGAATCGCTGGCGGACAGAATAATGTTTATGCCGGTAAAGACGGAAACGTCTACCGCTACAACCGCCAGAGCGGTGACTGGTCATCGAACAACGGCAGCGGCTGGCAGTCCACGAGCAGGCCTGACGCCAATCTGCAGCGGCAGCAACAGGCGCGCACGCAAGGGACACAACGTACCAACAACTACAACTCCATGCGCAGTTATGGAGGGGGCGGGGCCCGCATGGGCGGCCGAAGGAGATAGCCGCGGGCCTCACGCGCGATAGTACCCTCGTCGCTTTGTAACTCTCGGCGCGCTTGTTGAATCGCGATACACTTCTGAAACCCCGCTTCGGCGGTCACTCCGGAGGTTGAAGTGGATTCGCGACCGTGGATGGCAATGGTGTGCTTTCCACTCTGCCTGGCACTCCAGGCTCATGGTCAGCAACCGCTTGGATTTGTGCCCGTCACACCGTGCCGGCTTGTTGATACCCGGGACGCACCCGGTCCATTCGGCGGACCTGCTCTGGCGGGCGGGTCCATCCGTAAGTTCACACCAGCCGACGGCGGCTGCGGTGTCCCGCGTTCGGCCATGGCTTACTCTCTCAATGTCACCGTTGTGCCGCACGAGCCTGTTGAGTACCTCACAGTCTGGCCTGCTGGCGTGGCTCAACCGACAGTCTCGACGCTGAACTCCTTCGACGCCCGCATCAAAGCGAATGGGGCAATGGTGCAGTCTTTGCGGCAGGTGAAAGTCGAGCGATTTCATTGGTGACGACCGCGTGCAGTGCCCCGTCGACCGCACAGGTGTATGCCGTCAATTTCACGGCCGTACCGCACGAGCCCTTGCGATATCTGACAACGCGGCCGGACGGGGGCGTTCAACCCTTGGTGTCGACGTTAAATTCACAGACCGGTACGACGGTTGCCAACGGCGCTATCGTGTCGACGCGGAGCTACGGAACCCTGGATGTGTTTGTAACGAATGAGACAGACCTGGTTGTGGACGTTGGCGGTTACTTTGCTCCCCCGGGGCAACCCGGTGCTCTTTTGTTTTGTACGGTGCCGCCCTGGCGCGTGGCAGATACCCGATTGGACGCCGGACCATTTGGGGGCCCAATACCTGGTGGTGCGAGTCGAGTGTTTTCAATTCCCGGGAGCTCATGTTCCAAACCCGCGGGTGCTGAAGCATATCACTTGAATGTGACGGCTGTGCCCGCTGCCGGCTTACGCTACTTGACCGTCGCCCTCACAGGGTTCTCTCCCTCTGGCATCCACGTTGAATTCGCTTGACGCCACAGTCGTATCGAACGGCGCCTTCGTTCCGGCCTCGCCAGATGGCTCGATCGAAGTGTTTGCGAGTGACTTGACCGATGTCGTATTAGATATCAACGGATATTTCGCCGACCAAAGTGGCGTTGCACTACCTCCTCCGCCTTCGAACGGACACAGCGTTCGGCTCCAGTGGAATGCCAGCGCGTCGCCGGACATCCTTGGCTACAACGTATACCGCGGCAATGCGTCCGGTCGCCCGTACACAAGAAACAATGAGAAAGTAACAATCGCGACTGCCTACGCCGATAACGATGTATCCGCTGGACAGACTTATTACTACGTGGCAACCGCCGTCAATGACAGGGGCTTGAAAGTCAGCCTTCGAACGAGGCGGTTGCGGTGATACCGAGTCCTTAGAGCGCCGCTTACCGGGACACTGAGCTACCTGTCGTTCGAAAGCCAGCCGATTCCTCTGCCGTGGAACTGCCGCCGATGAAGACGGTGTACTGGGCGGGCTCGATGATCCTGCGATTATCGGGACCGACGAACGAGAGTTCCTCAAACCCGAGCGGGAAATCGACGGGCTTGGATTCCCCTGGCTCGAGCGTGAGCCGCGTAAACCCTCTAAGACTGCGGACGGGTTGTTCGACGCTTGCACCCCTGATGCGAACGTAGCACTGTACGATTTCGGTCCCGCGCCGCTGGCCGGTGTTGGTCACCGTTGCCGTCGCGTGTACCGGATGTGCGTTCTTGTCGCCAATCAATACAGCAACGCTGAAGGCATTACCAGACACTTTCACGTCCGAATAAGCGAAGGTTGTATAGCTGAGGCCGTGGCCGAAAGGAAATAGCGCACTATTAGGCACGTCCAGGTACTTCGACAAATACTTTGTTTCTACCGGGCCCGGATGCTTCGGATCGGGAAGCTGCTCTGGCCGTCCGGTTGGCAACTGCTCATAGTAGAGCGGTTCCTGGCCAACAGCGCGAGGAAAGCTCATGGTCAATTTACCGCTGGGGGGCACGGTCCCAAACAGTGTTTCGACGATGGCAGGACCGGTTTCAACACCAGGGAACCAGACTTCCATGATCGCCGGAACGTGCGAAGCGGCCCAGTCGAGCACCAGAGGCCGACCCGAAAAAACCAGGAGGACGACCGGCTTTCCCGTGGCAACAATGGCCTCGAGGAGGCTTTGCTGATTCCCCGGAAGATTTACGTGCGCGCGCGAAGCTGCCTCCCCGCTCATGGCGCTCGATTCACCGAGCGCGAGGATAGCCACGTCAGCGTTTCGCGCCGCATTCACGGCTTCCGCGAAGCCGGCGTCCGAAGTGCCGGATATCTCCGTGCCGTTCGCGTACACGAGACGGCCATTTCGCTGCGTGTACCGTTCCAAAGCCGCGCGCAACGTCACGACATCCCCAAAATTGTTTGCTCCCGACCATGCACCCACCATGTCGGCGGAGTCGTCCGCAAGCGGTCCGATGAGGGCAACCTTCTTGTCGCTCGACAAAGGAAGAAAGGGCGCTTGGCCGGCCGCGGCGTTCTTAAGCAATACGAAGGATTCTTGCGCGCCGCGGCGTGCAAGGGGCCGGTGTTCGGGAACTGCGTTCGTCACTTCAGAGCCCGAGGTGAAGGGGTGCTCGAAAAGCCCAAGCGCCAACTTGACGCGCAACACGCGGCGCACGGCTTCATCGACTGTACCGACGGAAACCCGTCCCGATGCGACGAGTGCGGGAAGCTGCGTGTCGTAGAGGTGCGACATCATGTCGATATCGACGCCGGCATTCAATGCTTTCGCCGTGGCGCTTGCTCCGTCGAGCGCGATACCGTGATGCTCCAGTTCCATCACGGCCGTGTAGTCGCTAACGACGGGACCGTCGAAACCCCACTCGTCGCGTAGAATCTTCTTCAACAGAAATGGATTGGCGCTCGCGGGGACACCGTTCAAGGCATTGAACGCACTCATCACAGTCGCAGCACCCGCCTCGATTGCGGCTTTATAAGGAGGCAGGAAGGTTTCGCGCAGCCGCATCTCGCTCATGTCCGTGGTGTTGTACTCGCGCCCGGCTTCGGCCGCACCGTACGCGGCAAAGTGTTTCACAGACGCTGCCACACTGTCTGGCGCTGAAAGGCTTTCTCCCTGGTAGCCGCGGATATAAGCGCGAGCGACGGCGGCTCCCAGATAAGGATCTTCGCCGGCCCCCTCCGTACACCGGCCCCAACGGGCATCCCGCGCGATATCAACCATCGGCGAGTAGAACCAGTTCACGCCGGCAGTTCTGGCTTCCACTGCTGCCATGTGCGCAAGCGAGGAAATCAGGTCGAGATCCCAACTGGAGGCAGTGGCCAAGGGAACGGGGAAGATCGTCCTAAATCCGTGAATCACGTCCGCGCCAAACAGCAGCGGGATATGTAGCCGCGTGTTATCCACGGCGGCATGTTGAAAGTGATTCGTGAGCTGCTGCCCAACCGTGTTCAGCATGGAGCCGAGCTTTCCCGATTTGGCCAGCTGATAAGAGTCGACGCCGTTCGGGCCGGGTGGATTGACGTTCAGCGCTGCTGTCGTCGGGCCCGTCGTGGCCGCTTCACTAGCGCTGTATTGAACTAGCTGCCCGATCTTCTCGTCGAGCGTCATCTTGCGTAGCAGCTCATTCACCCGCCGCTCGATATTTGCGTCCATAAGCTGCACATTGGAGGGCTTGACTCGCTGCCGGTCAGAAACTCGTTCCTGCGCACTCGACTGCGAAGGCCCCGACCAGGCGCCCGCCACTACCATGATGGACAAAATAGAGAGTAAGTTGTGACGGAGGCGGTTTCGAGATGGCACGGAGAGGTCCTGTGATTTGCGCCTTCAGTCTACCGCCTGATGTATCGGCCATGTCTCTGGATCGACGGCGAATTCGATCATGCAAAACCAGCTGTGACTCACGATAGTAGGCTCAGGAACGCCGGCGAAGAAACTGTTGCCCGGAGGCACTGGGTCTTTAGAGGCTAGTACCGCTCGCAATGGCTGTGTATTTCGACCCTGCATTGTAGGGCGGCTAGGTTTGAAAATGCTGGCTCGCTTGCGCCATACTGCTTCTCAGATGCAGCTAAAATCTGGGCTGTGGGCCGCAAACACGAGACCATCACGGCTGCTCTCGTCGTTGTCGTAGGCATCCTGGCCTCAAACTGCGACCGGCACAATAAGGACGCTTTGGACACGATTGAGCAGCGGAATCAGGCTATCAGGCTTCTTAGGAACGCTTACGACGCGTTCAATCGAGGTGAGATCGCAAAAGCAGTCGAGGAGCTTGACCCAGCTATCGAATGGACTGAACCAGCATCTTTCCCCGGCGGCGGAACTTATCATGGACACGCAGGCGTTTCCCAGTATCTGACCCAATCGCGAGCTGGCTGGGCGGAAGGTCGAAGCGACCCCGAGAAGTTCATCGTCAGGCGGAATCGTGTTGTCGTATTTGTTCACGCCCGAATACGAATGAAGGGGAGTAGCGAGTGGCACGAGGTCCGATTGGCTGACGTTTATACATTCCGAGAGGGCAGACCTATTAGCATGCGAGCATTCGCCGACCGAGAAGACGCGTTAGATTGGGTCGGTGCTGCGGACGTTGTTCATTGAAAACAGCGTTGGAATACTGTGAAGCGCTCACGTTTCTTTGGCTAAGCTCAATGCGGGTGGCGAGAAGGTGTCATCTTTAAGCGTTCGCTGCATCCTCTCGTCTCTGCCGTTCTAAGTAGGCTTGCCGGGATCGATTCTCTCGTGCGGAATGCCAAGCCGCATCCACTTCACGCAAAGCTCGCTGACCCCACACCGTTGATGGAATTGGAAGGTGTTCCGTTGTCGGCACGAATAACAGCGAGGGCTCTCGACGCAATCGCGCGTGACAAGGGATCTACTGAATCTCGCGTAATATAGCGGAACTAATTTGACTCTGCGATGTCTAATCCTGCATGGGCAATGCGCGAGGCGTTAGGCGCGACTTTGTGGCTCTTGAGAAGCGCCGCTTCGAAGCGGTTAAGTTGTTTGAAAAAGGCTTGAACAACAGCGAGATCGGCTGAAGGCGAGCAACCAGACCGTCAGCCGATGGCGGAAAGAATATCAGGAAAACGGCAAGGTTGCTATGCGGCGGGCGGGGCGAGCGGGAC
>JBJMGK010000077.1:0-5638 GCA_045807925.1 Bryobacteraceae bacterium
GCGGAAACGCTACTGGGGCCAGCATCTGTGGGCGCGTGGATATTTTTGCGCGACGGTGGGCGCGGTAGATGAAGAGACCATCAAAGCATACATTGAGAACCAAACGTGGGATGAAGATGATCACGGATTCAAGATAACCGCGCCCATCGAGCCTTAAGCCGGCTCTAAGCCGGGAACGCTTCAGACGGCTTCAGCCGTGTCCCTCGACTTTCAGTCGTATCTGAACCTACCGGCTTTAGCCGGTAGTCGTTGAGTCTATGACCTTCGATTTTCCCTGAGGTCGCTTTACAAAGGCCCAGCCTTCAGCGCTACCGCGATTCTCTCGTTGATGCTCGGCGTCGGCGCGACGACCGCCATCTACTCTCTGCTCGACCAGGTCCTGCTTCAGTCACTGCCTATTCGCGCACCGGAGCGGCTCGTCCTGATTGATTGGAAGGGCGATCAAATAGCGCCGGGCTTTGGCAGTTGGAATCTCATGTCCTACCCAATCTGCCGCGACCTCGATGGACAGAAGCAGTTCTTCGTCGGTGTCTTTTGCCGCGCCCTCACCCGAATCAGCGTCACCGCGTTCGGTGATCCTCAACCTCTTACTGCCGAGGTCGTATCTGGCACTTACTTCCAGATTCTCGGAGTTGGCGCTGCCTCGGGGCGCGTCATTACCCCTGAAGATGATGGCGCGCCCAATGCGAATCCCGTGGTGGTTCTCTCTTACGATTTCTGGAACATGAAGCTTGGAGGCGATCAGAATGTAGTCGGCCGCAAGCTGCTTGTGAATAGCCATCCGATGACGGTAATCGGCATCGCGGAAAAAAACGCCCATGGAATCGATGTTGGAGAGGTGCCCGCGCTTTGGTTGCCAGCTTCTATGTCCAGTCAGTCGATACCGGGATTTACCGACTATCTCAATCGCCGAACGCGTTGGATGCAAGTCTTTGGGCGACTGACTGCCGGAATGACCCTCCACCGAGTTCAGGCAGGCATTCAGCCTTGGTTCCAAGCAATGCTGAAGGAGGATCTGGGCCGGCCTGGGTTCCTCATAATAACCGAGGAGCGCCGACACAACTTCCTGAACTCATCACTGGTGTTGAGTCCCGCCCCGGGAGGGCACTCCTCGCTACGGCGGCCGCAATTCTCCGAGCCGCTTGGGGTGCCCTTGGGACTAACCATCGTGTTATTGGGCTTGGCCTGCTTGAATGTGTCGAGCTTCTTCCTGGCCCGTGAGTCGGCGCATGAACGCGAGATCGGAACACGTCTTGCGCTCGGCGCGTCCGGCGGCCGCCTTGGACGGCAGCTTTTGACGGATAGGTTGGTGGTAACGCTTGTTGGAGGTCTGCTCGGCGTAGCCATAGCGCCACTTGCCGTTCGCACCCTTATCGCATTTTTGCCACAAAGAAGTGCTCCCAACGCTCTACATGCCGGATTAATGCCCGCCTTCTGTTCTTTGCGTTCGCCATCACGGTCGCGGCGGGTGTCTTAAGCGGTGTCGCTCCCGCATGGAATGCTGGCCGCCGCTCGCTGTTCACGTCACTTGTAGAGCGCGGTGGTACGGGTTTCGGCGGTGTACGCATTCGCAAAGCAATCGTAACGGCGCAGATCGCGCTAACTTTGGTGCTCGTGGCCGGCGCGGCTCTATTTACCCGCACGTTGCAGGGCCTTGGCAGCCAAGGTCCAGGATTCAAGACCACCAGCCTCGTGTCATTCGTCATTCGCGCTTCGGACAGTGGTTATTCCCTCGCTGACGCAAACCGGCTTCTTCGCCGGTTGAACGAATTACTCAGCCAGGCACCTACCACCGAGCAATCTGCCGCCGTCCGCGTCACGTTTCTCAAGGGAGGGAGTTGGAACAATCCCATGACCATCCGGAGCGTAAGCAAAAAGTTGAACGGTTTGATCTGTTCGCGGTAGGATTTGCCCTCATTGGCTTGCCTCAGCGGCTCACTTATTCCGAAATCCTAACTGATTCTTAACCGATTCCTGGTATTATGCAGAACACAGTGGAATCCGAAAAAAAAACCTCGGAACACGACTTTACTGCTGAACCAGCGCAGATTGACGCCGGTGAGATCACTCGCATCCTCAGACGTTGGACGGAAGGCGATGCGACAGCACTCGCCAAACTCGTCGATGCACTGTACCCAGAGCTAAAGCGATTAGCCGAATATCGAATGCACGGCGAGCTGTCAGATCATACGCTGCAACCGACGGCACTTGTGAACGAATTGTATATCCAACTGTCCAAAGCACAGTCATGTACCTGGACGAACCGCCAACACTTCCTCGTTGCGGCGTGGCGCGCGGTGAGGCGTCTTCTGGTAGACCATGCTCCCGCGCGCAACTCACTCCGCCGAGGCAGAGCGTTTCACCTTATACCATTAACCGAAAACTCGTTAGGGTCACGGGAATCACCAGATTCCACCTTGATTATTGAAGAGGTACTTGGAAAGCTGGCATCTGAAGAACCCCGGATGGCCCATGTGTTTGAGATGCGTTACTTCGGGGGGCTGACGTTTGCGGAAATCGCTTCGATACTCGATGTGATTGAACGCACAGCGAAGCGCGATGACGAGTTCGCTTCGATTTGGATATCCAGTCAGCTCCGAAAGTCTGGTTCCGATGTCGGCCGACGAATGGGATCTCATTAAATCGGTCTTTGAATCAGCGCGACAATTGCCCGATTCAGAGAGGAGTTCATTTGTCGAGCAAAGGTGCGCGCATACTCCACGAGTGTACGAGAGGGTTCTCGTACTGCTCGACGAGTATTTCAGATTAGCGACCACGGAGCAGCAGGAAACAAGCTTACGGCACGTCTTCAAACGAGGACAATTGATCGCCTCTCGGTTCCGAATCGTCCGATTCCTCGAATCCGGGGGTATGGGACAGGTCTATGAAGCGTTCGACGAGCGGCTGCAATTGCGGGTGGCAATCAAAACGCTGCACCCATCAATCTTGAATACTGAAGATGCGGCGGAACGATTTCGACGCGAAATCCGGATTGCGCTGGAAGTGTCGCATGAGAACCTCTGCCGTGTTTACGATCTGCTCGAAGATTCGGAGCCGGGCAAAGCAGCCGTCAATTGCCTGACCATGGAGTTTCTGGAAGGAGAGACGTTGCAGTTGTACTTGCAACGAAAGCGACCGCTGGCGCCCTCGGATGCGTTGCCAGTTCTCCGGCAACTCGCGGGGGGGTTAAACGCACTGCATGAGCACGGTATTATTCATCGGGATTTGAAGCCCTCGAACATCCTCATGACTTCCAGGCCAAACGGGTCAATGCGGATCGTCGTCACCGATTTTGGACTCGCCAAATCGATACGCCGCGAGATGGAGTTGTTTGAGACACAAACGGAGATGCAGGCCGGTGCGCCGTTGTACATGGCGCCCGAGCTGTGGACCGGAGTCCGACCCAGCATTGCCTCGGACATCTATGCGTTCGGCATGATCATCGACGATCTGGTTACGCGAACTCCCGTCTTCAACGCTGGGTCGATTGCAAGCCTTTGCTATTCGAAGCTGCACGAGGAACCAATACCTCCTGGCATGCGCGCGGACGAATTGCCCAGCGAATGGGAGCGCGTAATCCTGCGCTGCCTGGAGAAAGATCCGGACCGGCGATACCCAACGGTCGCCGCAATCATGGCAGAGCTAAGCGATTTAGTCGCCACGAGGGTTCGTCCACCCCAATTTGTCCCTGGCAGTGAGAGGCGGACAAGTGCCGGAAGCGCCGCTTCCGGGTCGACGGTTCCGTCGGTCGCAATCATGCCATTTGAAGACTTAAGCCCGCAGAAGGATCAGGGTCATTTTTGCGATGGGCTGACGGAAGAGATTATCCATCTACTTAGCTTAGTGAAGGACCTCCGCGTCGTGGCGCATACGTCCGTCTTTGCTCTCCGGCAAGCTAAGCCAGATCCCTGCGAAATCGGGCGCAAGCTTCGTGTGACGAACATTCTCGAGGGAAGCTTTCGCAGAATTGGGGATGATATACGGCTGATCACGAGATTCGTGGATGCTTCCGAAGGCTTCACGCTGTACTCGAAGCGGTACGACCGTAAGCTGACCGATGTCTTCGCGATTCAGGATGAGATCGCCGGTGCGGTTGTGGGTGCACTACGTATCGAGGTTTTGGATCGTCTCAAGAAACCACGTGCGCCTGAAAAAGAGGTCGGCTTCTATAGCTGTTATCTGCACGGCCTGCAGGAGTTCCATCAGCAGACAGTCACCTCGTTACATCGTGCTCTGGGCAAGTTCAAGGAATGCATTGCATTGAATCCGAATTTTGCGCCGACCCGTGCCGCGCTTGCGGACTCCTATGCAACGCTCGAGTGGTATGGTGCCCTATCACCCACCGAAGCAATGCCCATTGCCGAGCGGGAGGCACTGGCGGCACTTCAACTCGATCCCAATTTGGCCGCTGCCCACTGCACGCTTGGCGTGGTAAAGGCGAGATATCTGTGGGACTGGGACGCTGCGGCGTCCGAATTTGAAACCGCCCTACGCAAAAATAGCGGTCTCGCGAGAACCCATTTTTCTTATGCGCTCGATTACTTAACGCCTCGCGGCGAGCTCGATACTGCGCTCGGAGAACTGCAACAGGCCCAGCAGCTTGATCCACTTTCACTGATCGTACGCACGGCCGTCGCTGGTTGCTATTTCCGTAAGCGGGAGTATCAGCGTGCGATTGACATTCTGTCCGAGGTGCGTGCTGTGGATCCCAATTTCTATCATGCTCACTGGTCATCAGCGCGGTGCCATGAGCAGATGAACGACTATTCGAGCGCTAGCCAGGCATATCGTACGGCGGCGGCTCTGGGACAGAACACCGCAATGATTCTTGCTGAACTGGGTCACTGCTCGGCTAAGGCGGGTGATTTACAGACTTACAATGAGATCCAACGCAAGCTGAACGCGATGCAGAGTGGATCTTACGTTTCTCCGCTTTGCTTCGCTTTCCTGCATTTGGGATCAGGCGACATCGGTCGCAGTTTGAGCTACGTCGAGCAGGCTTTAGAGGACCGCTCAGGCATGCTGGTGTGGCTAGGCCTGGACCCTCGTTGGGATCACGTGCGAGCCAATTCTCGATTTGCGGCCGTGCTCAGCGAGATAGGGCTCAACCCTAAATTGGCAAGGGTGATGTAATTTCGGTTGTGTAAAGGGCAGGGGGTGTAAGTTGGTTTCGCCTTGCAAGCAGAACCAGACCTGGAAAGGAATGCTTACACCCATGGCGAAGACAACACCGTTACGCATGACGGAGCAGTTTGAGCACTTTGCGCGCGATTTAAAGGAGAGTTTTTGGGGCGATGTGTACGGCCAGACGCGGCTGGCGTGGAAGCGATTTTGGGAGGCCGAGTCAATTCGGGAACGAGACAGCTACATGAGGACGGGCTGGCACGATCGGGTGGACTCGGGCGAGCGAATCGATTACCGAAACGGTTTCTACGAGCGTGATTTCGTGACGCGTCTAGGAACGATTCGGCTGCGGATCGCCCGCACGCGGGGCCAGAACTTCCTGCCGACGGGACTGGAGAAGTTTCAGCGCCGAGCCGAGGATGTAGCGATCCTAATTCGGGAGGCTTTCTTGCGCGGGATCTCGACGCGCCAGGTGGGACGGATTGTGGCGACCTTCACAGGCGAGCCGGTGAGC
>JBJMGK010000078.1:0-20263 GCA_045807925.1 Bryobacteraceae bacterium
AGCGATGATTTTCAGAACGAGATCCGCTTCCTGGCCATCGAGCCCTCTCCGGCTTTCGTGCGGCAGCCGGAAGGAAACGGATGTATCGAGCGCTTCTTTCGTACGCTCAAACAACAGTTACTCTGGATCCGACATTTTCGCGATCTCGAGGAGCTTCGCGCGGCGCTCATCGAGTTCCGGACCCGGTACAACCACCAATGGATTCTCCAACGCCTGAACTATCGCACGCCCGTTCAGGCCCGCCATGACTTTACTCTTGAACTGCAGCTTGCCGCGTGATTCAATGAGTCAACTTACTCCCAGCGCGCTGTCCAACCCATCCGGAGCGATACACGTTCTTTATCGAGTTGTGCGAGCGAGGAGTACCCGGCGGTCCGGTCACAGTCAGTCCAATCATTGTCTCCGGGCGTGAATATAGCGGGCGCGCGCGGTGAGTTGAAGTAGGTCAGCGCCTGTGAATATACAGTGTCGGAGCAAACGCTCGAACCACTTTTCAAGTCGCACGATTCGCCTAAGACGGCCGGTAAATGAGGACTTCACATCCCGGTCCGTCTACTTGCATCTCCGGCTACCCCCGCAAGCACAGCGCGGCCGCGATCCTCGCGTTGTGGGAAGCAGCGGGCGATCTGACGCCTGTTAGCGCACGAACTGATCGACGTAATCTGCTCCGAGCCCGGCCTCGATGTAGTGCTTCCGGCACATATCGATCTTGGTGAATACATCCTCGAAGCCGGTGTGGTTGCCTGCCTCGTCGACGTAGTACATGCAGCCCGAGATGTTGAAGAACGTGATCATCTCTTCCACGTCTTTGTCCACGAGGAGTGTATGGGTTTCACCAGGCGGCTCGAAGACGTAATCGCCAGCGCGGGCGACCCAGTCGTGCTCGAGATACCGCCAGGATCCCTTGATGACATAACCGTGCACAGGAGCAGGATGGCGGTGGCGGCTGAGGATTCCGGCACGCCGCACGCGCAGCAGATTGCACCACTGGCCGTTCAAGGTGTTCAGCATCAGAGGACGGAACCACACATTCGGGGCTTGCGGCACCCATACGCGCTCATCCTCGGGCACCGCATGGGTCACGATCTGGTGGGGCGACAAAGGGTGAGTAGTCTGCATGGATCTTTCATATCAAACTCTAGAAAACCGAGTAACCGCCGTCGACCGGAATCACCGCTCCCGTCATAAACGAGGCCAACTCGGAGGCCAAGAACAAAACGGGACCAGCAACTTCCTCGGGCCGTCCCCAGCGTCCGAGGGGAGTACGTCCCACCAGATCTGCCGATCGAGTCGGGTCGTTCCGGAGCGCCTGAGTTAGCGGAGTTGCGATCCAGCCGGGTGCGACTGCATTTACCCGAATGTGATCAGACGCCCAGGCAACGGCAAGAGAGCGAGTGAGCTGAACGATTCCGCCTTTACTCGCGCTGTAGGCGGGAGCACGGGCGCTGCCGAAAAAGCTGAGCATGGAGGCGATGTTGACGACGGAACCACTCGAGTCCATCAGTTGCGGACGGGCTGCCATGCAGACACGCATCACGGCCGTGAGATTCACATCGAGTACTTTGGCGAAGGTTTCCAGAGTGAACTCTTCGTCACGCCGGATGATGCCCGCGGCGTTCACGACAATGTTCAGCACGGGGAGGCCGCTTACCGTTTTGTGGATGGCATCGGCATCCGTTATGTCGAGGATTTTTGTCTGAATCGGAGCCGGCAAGCTTTCGTCGCAAGCTAAACCGATTGCAAGGACGTCGGCTCCGGCGGATGAAAACGCTTCTGCGATCGCTCGACCGATGCCGCTGGTGCCACCAGTGACGAGTACGCGCTTCCCCGTGAAATCGAGCATGAGCTACATTATGCATGCGCGAAGGCGGAGTTGTGGAGAGTGGTGCGTGTTTGCAGGTTTGTTCGAGGTTGGGATATCCCTGATTTTCTTGATTTCGCTCCTCTACGGCGTTCGGGGATTCGTCAAAGGCGTCCTACGCTTGTCACCTTCGCCGAGCGCCTCCTCGTGCACCCGGATCGAGTGGTCCATGCGCTCACGAACGGCTTCCACTTCGGATTCGTCCAGCTCGGCTCCGTAGTAAGTCGTTCCGGGCGGGTTTTCCGTCTCGACGGCATCGGCCAAGCGGTGTTTCATCTCTTTCAGGTTCATGGCTGTGAAGTTTCGCCTCTGTATTTATAGACTCGCCCCGCGCAAGAACGGATACAAACGCGGAGGGAGAGGCTGGGCGGGTACAAACGACGGTCGAGAAATGGAGGTAAAAATGAGGGATGGCGGCAACGATCACTAATCCGATTGATCCCGGTGTCTGCATCGGACACGTGCACCTGAAAGTGGCAGATCTGGAGAGAGCACTCGGCTTCTACTGCGGCGTACTTGGGTTTACGCTCACTCAGCGGTTCGGGTTGCAAGCAGCTTTTCTCGCGGCCGGTGATTACCACCACCAGATCGGGCTCAATGCCTGGGAGAGCTTAGGCGGACCGCCGCCCCCACCGAGGTGCACGGGGCTGTATCATCTAGCGATCCTGTACCCGACACGGTCGAAGCTCGCCGATGCCTTACGCCGGCTGCTCGAAGCGCGCATTCCGCTCGACGGAGCAAGCGACCACGGAGTCAGCGAAGCTTTGTATCTGCGGGACCCTGACGACAACGGGGTTGAATTGTATTGGGATCGGCCGAGAGAGTTGTGGCCGCGTACGGAGAGTGGCGCGCTGGCGATGTACTCGCGCGCACTGGATCTGCGGGGACTTCTGCTGGCCGAGGCGGGAGGCATGCCTGATTCGCCGACGATAGCAGGTTCAGGGCATGCGCCGCCTAAAGACCTTTGAGTCATTTGCAGGCGAGAACTGCACTACGTATCGGGGCCGCGGCGCGCCGAGGACCCCGAGATGCCCTGCTCGATTAATCTACGCCCTCGACGGCATGTTTCAGGTGCTTGGCACAGGCCTCGGCGGCAGTTTGCCGGCCATGCAACGAATTCTTTTTGTTGACAGCATAGGCGAACATCACCTCGCTCGTCTTTAGATCAACCAGCTTCACGCTGGCCTGCTCGTCGCTATGAATCTGCCCTGCGAAGGCTATCTTTGCCCAACCTGCCTTTACGTGATCCGAGACGCCGCTCAGTTCATAGTCAGCCTTCTCCTTGTCGGCCACGATGGAGACGGGCACCTGTTTCTTCTGCAAGGCCGCTGAAAGATAGTTATCAAAGCCGTCAGCAGCTTCGATGTAGATTTTCGCCCCGGCCGGGATCCGTTTCTCGGAGGGTGCATCAGCAGCACAAACCGAGAACGTGAATACGCACGCAAGCAGCGCCTGCGATAAGAGAGATTTCAATTGTTCTTCCTTTCGATGGGGGCAAGAGACCTGGGTGGCCACAATATCCGCATGGCGCCCTCGACAGCTAACACCGCATCACTCGTGGTTTATCGGCAGATCTGGCGAGAGGCTTTAGGCTTCCGGCGGGAGGCGCACTGAAGGCGCTCCGGATTACGTTTGGAAGACCATGATCGACGGTGTGCCTACGGGCGTGTAGCGGCCGGTAAAGGTTAACTCACCAGTTGTGCCATTGACGCGATAACAGGTGATGGCATCCGCCCGCTGGTTGCAGGAATAAAGAAAACTTCCGCTCGGATCGATCGTGAAGCTGCGCGGGTAATCTCCCCGAGTCCAGGCCTCGCTCACGAATTTCAGCGTTCCGGAATCGGCAATCGAAAAGATGGCGATACTGTCGTGAAGTCGATTGGCAGCATACAGGTGCTTCCCGTTGCGGGACACACGGACTTCCGAAGTGAAGTTCGTTCCCGCGAAACCCGGAGGTAAGCTCGAAACCTGCTGCCTGGCGTGCAGCGTGCCCGCCGCGGGATCAAGGTCAAACTGGATCAGCGTAGACGCTTCTTCCTGCAGCGAATAGAGCGACCGGCCATTCGGATGGAAGACGAAGTGCCGCGGACCGTCGCCGGGCGGGACTGGGACATCAGTCGCTGACTCGAGGCGGCCAGCCTGTTGATTGAAGCGCCAGATGTGAATCGTATCCGTACCGAGATCGCTACCGATCACGAACCGGCCGGAGGGATCAGACTCGATCATGTGTGCGTGCGGGCGATCATGGCCGCTGATCGCGAAGCTGCCGGGCGGCGCGGTAGTGGAGTGCGCCGGACCAGTTTTGCCGGTATCTTGTTTTACGTCCGTGGCAGATCGGAGCCGCCCCTCGGAGTCGACGGGCAGCACAGCAAAGCTGCCGCCATAGTAATTCGCGACCAGCACAAACTTTCCGGAGGGATGAACGCTCAGATGAGCCGGTCCAGCGCCTTCCGAACTGACAATATTCAGCCGCGTCAATCGCCCCGAACCGGCGTCGACTTTGTAAGCCGTGACTGCGCCCGAATGGCGGTCGTCGAAATTTGAGATCTCGTTGGCCGCATACAGAAAACGGCCGGTAGGGTGGAACGCCAGCCAGGACGGATTCATCCTGTCTTCGCACACTTGCTCGCCACTCAGTATGCCCGTTGCGGGATCCATCTCGAACACCGAGATGCCGCTGCCGTTTCCTTTGCTGCCTTCAGGTCCTTCCGGTGAGCTGTAGGTTCCTACATAGGCCCGCACAGGGGAACCGGCACGGACGGTAAGCGCCGGCAACAAGCCCGCCGCGCTCAGCTTGAGCACTTGACGCCGGGACCAAGCGGATTTCCTCGAGCCCGTCAAAGCAAGATGCAGTCCGTCTGGCGCTTCAGGATTTCGCAGCCTTTTTATGTGCCAACCGGCTACAGGCGTCCGGGGTTTGCAACATCTTGATGGCATCGCCTCCGGATTCGATGGTGTCGATCTTACCGTCCGTGTCGACCACGAAGGTCACTCGACCGGCGACCGCGTGCTGCGGAATGTAGACGCCATACGCCTGTGAGACCTTGCGATCGACAAAATCGCTCAACAGCGGGAACGACAAACCGAGTTGAGCTGCGAATGCTTTCTGCGAAGGAGTGTTGTCGGTGCTGACACCAAAAACCTTCGCGCCGGTCTCTTGGAAATGTTGCATACCAGCCTGGTATGCTTTCATCTCGGCGGTTCAACCACCGGTAAAGGCAGCGGGAAAGAAGGCGAGCACGACCGTACTCTTGCCGAGATAGTCAGCGAGATGAACGTTTCCGCCGTCTGTAGAGGGAAGTGTAAAGTCTGGCACTTTATCCCCCACTTTCAACGTCGTGGAAGGCGGCCCACTTGCCTGTGCGAGAAGACTCATTCCAACACCGGACCCGATTGCAACTCGGCGGGTGACTTTCATCCGATACCTCCGAACATTGAAAATACCACGATTCGACCAGGCGGGTTCGTTTGGACAGCAGAGTGGCTTGGGATCGCCGGGTAAAGCCAATCCGCGAAAAACTTATATTGGATCTTCGACCTGCAACTGCCAACCACCTTGCGACCCGGCATTCCACTGAATCACAAACGGTCCCGGGGCCTATAGGGAGCCGTGAATACAGCGTTCGTCATTATCGCCCAGATTACCATGACACTACAGGGCATCGAACTGTACCTGGCGTTGTTCGGGCGGGGTCTGCGGTACCAGGTGAAGGAAGCTCCAAAGCCCGCTCTGGAGGATCCTGAATTCGCGGCTCTGCTCGCGTTTCTGACGGAAGCAAAGCTGCTGCATGGGAACGGGTGCGAGGTCCTTACGGGAGGCGCCAGCTTCTACGAAGCAGAATTGGCCGCCATCGCGCAGGCGCGAAGCAGTATCAACCTGGAAGCGTACATATTCAAGAAGGGAGAGGTTGCTGAGCGCTACCTGAAAGCGCTGGCGGAGCGGGCGCGGGCCGGGGTTCGTGTCCGGTTGACACTCGATTACATCGGCAGTTTCAGCACGCCTCGAAGCTATCTGAAAGAGTTGCTGGACGCCGGGGGAGAACTCCGGTGGTATCACCCGCTGCGGATCGAGTTCATTCCGCAGTTCAACAATCGAACCCATCGGGAGTTACTGATTGTGGATGGAACGACTGCGTTTATCGGAGGCCGGGGAATCGCCGACTGGTGGCTGAAGGACGGCGTAAAAGGCAATCGCTGGCGCGACATGATGGTCCGTGTGGACGGCCCTCCCGCAGCAGCGATACAGGCGGTGTTTGCGCAGAACTGGCTGCGCGTTTCCGGAGAGATCCTGGCAAGCGATGATTATGTGACGAACGAAGAAGACGGCCACGGTGCGCCCGCGCTCGTCGTCGGAAGCACGCCGGCGGCCGGCGCCACACAGGCGCGGATCCTGTTTCAGCTTCTGATTGCAAGCGCCCGTCGGTGCATTTACATCTCGAGTCCGTACTTTCTACCTTCGCGCAGTGCACGCGAAGCAATTATCGAGGCTGCCCGCAAACGGAACGTGGAAGTGAAAGTGCTGACGCCCGGAGATAACAACGACCAGAAGATGACGCGTGCTTCCAGCCGCCAGCTGTATGGATCTCTCCTCAAGCATGGAATCAAGATTTACGAATATCGTCCATCCATGAACCACACCAAGGCGATGATGGTGGACGACAAGTGGACTGTCGTGGGCTCCACGAACTTCGACTATCGGTCCTTTGCCATTAACGACGAAGTGAACCTGGCCGTCATGGACGCATCCTTTACGCGTCGCGTGACTCAGGACTTCGAGCGGTATTTATCGGAGAGCCGCGAGATTACTTATGCGGGATGGCGCGAGAAGAGCCGATTCCGTGTCGCGGATCGCCTCTTATCATTGGTGGACCACCAGGAGTGACAGCGGTCCGAATTGGCACTTACAACGTTCATAAGTGCAAAGGGATGGATTGGCGAGTCAGTCCGGCGCGGATAGCGAAAGTCGTTAAGAACCTGCGGGCGGACATACTCGGGACCCAGGAAATCCTGCTATCGCAAGCCGTGGAGATTTCGGAGCACATTGAGGTTCCGTTTGTTTTCGGGCGGGCACGCCTGCACGCCGGGGAACCGTACGGGAATGCTGTGTTCTCGAAGCTACCCGTCCTGTCGCAGCAGAACTATGACTTGACGGTACGCGGACGAGAAGCGCGGCAGTGCCTGCGTGTGTCTTTCCAGCTTCCTTCGGGTAGCGTCGCACACTTCTTTTGTGTGCACCTGGGAACGTCCTTTGTGGAACGCCGGGAACAAGCGCGAGTGCTGCTTTCGCAGGATGTGTTGTTATCGAATGAGACGAATGCGCGGCGTATTATTGCGGGTGACTTTAATGAATGGACGCGTGGACTGGTCACGACAATGCTCGGGCAGCAGTTCGAAAGCGCGGACATTGTCATGCACTTGAAGCGCACAAGCACGTACCCGGGGGTTCTTCCGTTCATGCATCTGGATCACGTTTACTACGACGCCCATTTCAGACTGCGGGAGATGCATCTTTACCGAACAAGGCTGGCCCTGGTTGCTTCGGATCACCTGCCACTTCTTGCGACTTTGTTAGAGGCATCGCCAGACGCCTCTCTTTGCCACGGTTCGCCCGAAAACCCGCCGGATCGGTAACAACACTGATTTACAATCAGTTGATTTGTTCCGCATACTTGCTGCCTTCTTCGGGTTCGCGCTAGTTGGTCAGAGCGCGGATCACCATAAAACCGAAAATGTGATCTTCGTGATGACGGATGGCTTCCGATGGCAGGAACTTTTCGGCGGAGCGGATGCGCCCTTGATAAACGAGGCGAACGGTGGAGTGAAAGACGTCTCCCAGTTACGAACGAAATACTGGCGCGAATCGCAACAGGAGCGCCGGGCGGCTTTGATGCCTTTCATTTGGACAACCGTTGTAAGCCAAGGCCAACTCTACGGCAATCCCGAGTTGCATTCAGCCGTTAGTTTGACCAACGGGCTGAACTTCTCTTACCCGGGCTACAGCGAAGCGCTCACCGGTATTGCGGATTCTCGCGTGAAGAGTAACGATAAGGTGCCAAATCCGAACATCTCGGTTCTGGAGTGGCTAAACAACAAGCCGACCTATCACGGGCGAGTTGCAGCGTTTTCAGCCTGGGACACGTTCCCGGCGATTCTCAACGTGGAACGGAGCGGGCTGCTCGTCAACGCCGGTTGGGATCCGTTTCTGCTTCTGCCCGGCAATATCAGTGTCTCGACCTTGAA
Source organism: Bryobacteraceae bacterium (assembly GCA_045807925.1). GTDB lineage: Bacteria > Acidobacteriota > Terriglobia > Bryobacterales > Bryobacteraceae > Bog-105. The sequence continues at coordinate 8,102 of JBJMGK010000078.1, forward strand.
CGAACTCAAACGCGACGGGCCCCGTTATTGGGCGGACGAACCGTTTGATGCGATTCCGTTTTATACCTCGCTCGAATACACCAAAGCGAAACGCCCTAAAGTGCTCTTCATCAGCTTGGGGGAGACGGACGATTGGGCACATGAGAAGCGGTACGACTTGTATCTGGATGCTGCCCACAGGGCGGATCAGTACTTGCAGGTTCTATGGAGCACCGTGCAGTCTGATCCGCAATACCGAAACAAGACCACACTCCTCTTTGCGACCGATCACGGGCGGGGCGAAGGGAATCAGTGGACCAAGCATGGCGAGAAGGTTCCGGAGGCGAAAAACGTCTGGCTTGCTGTCGTGGGACCAGATACACCCGCAAGAGGTGAGAAGCGAAATACGGCCGTCACACAGACTCAGATTGCGGCTACTATTGCAGATCTGCTGGGTCAAGACTATCGATCGGCATTCCCGCTAAGCGGCGAACCGATACGGGCCGTGGCCGGGCAATAGCTCCCGAATGCCGAAAGGCAAAACCACGTCTCAGCGCCCATCCGGCGCACTCGGCGGCAGCATCTTGATCGTGCGGAGCCAAGTCTCAGCCAGGCTCGGCCAGTCGGCAACAGGCAGCCCGGTTTTTCTCAACCCATATCCGTGGCCTCCGGCGGTGAACAAATGCATCTCAACGGGAGCACCAACGGCCTTCAGTGCGACGTAATAAGCGAGCGAGCTCTCGACGTGAGCCGTGTTGTCGTCTTGTGTCTGCAATAAGAACGTGGGCGGCGTTTCTTTCGTCACCTTCAACTCAGGATTCGGAGTTAGAGACTGCGGAGAAGCGGCCAGATAGCCCGGATACATGACCATGGCGAAATTGGGCCGGCAGCTCACCTGGTCGGCGGCGTCCTGGGTTTTGTAGAGGCGCTGGTCGAAGTGCGTGCTCAGTGCGGCAGCCAAGTGTGCGCCGGCGCTGAAACCGATGACACCGATCTTCTCGGGATCAATCTGCCACTCTGCGGCGTGGGATCGAACCAAGCCCAATGCTCTTTGCGCATCTTCTAACGCGGCGGGCGATTTCGGATAAGGCCCGGAGTCCGGCACCCGGTACTTCAGAAGTACACAAGTCATGCCAGCGCCTGTGAGCCAGTCGCAGATCTCGCTTCCCTCCAGATCCATGGAGACGAGGCGGTAACCACCACCGGGGAATACAAGTACCGCGACGCCAGTGTTCTTGCCTTTGGGGGGATAACGCGTGATGGTTGGGGACACAACATCACTCACCCGGATCACTGGCTTTCCGCCAGATAACTGGCTCTGGGCAGTCGTTACGTTTCGCTCAGGGCCCGCGGCAGGTTTGGCATCGGGCACCTCGCCCGGCCAGATCTTCATCTGCGTCAGCCCGGCGGAAGGTGTCCAATTGTTTTCCTCGGCCGCGGCTATGCTGACAAGGCTTGTTGCAGCGCAGAAGACTAACAGTGCTTTCGACATGGTGGCAACACATTTTAGAACAGTGCCGGGTCGCGACAGCATCGAAGCGAGCACGGTCGCCGGAACAGCGTGGCCGTGATTGACCGTCGACGCTGACCACTTGTGCCGGTGGTAGCTTATGGCAATGCGGCGCCTTGTGTCCCTCGTGTGCTGCCTGTGTTGCGCAGCGGCAGATGTCCCGCACCTTCGAACGCTCTACGATACGGATCGTATGTTTGAGCTACGTCGCGCCCTGGCGGAGAGTGCGGGTGATGACAACGACACGCAGTTCTATCGTGCGGCGGTCGAGGCACGATTCGGCCACGAAGCGGCGGCAATCGATAAGCTGCGTGAGTTGCTGGCAGCGCATCCCGGCCCGCCGTTGGAGCGGGAAGCTAATGAGGAGCTCGCCGGAGCGCTCGAACGGCTCGGCCTATACGGCGACGCGGCGCAGGCATGGTCACAGGCAGTAGAGCGGATGCCGCCGAAAGATCCGGATCGGGCTGACGAAGCGAACACTCAACAGTTGAATGAGAGCCTGCGTGAGGTCGGGCCACAAACCGTTCGCCTGGAGGAGACGGGGACGGCGAAGGCCCGGCGGAACGGCGTTGGGAGTTGGAATGTTCCCGTCGAGGTGAATGGCCAAACGGGCGAATGGATTTTCGATACGGGCGCTAACATCTCGACGGTGACTGAATCCGAGGCGCGCCGAATGAAGCTTGCGGTACGCGATACGACCACGTACGTGAGCGGATCTACCGGAAAGACGAATGCGCTGCGACTGGCAGTGGCGAACGATTTCCATTTCGGCACCGCTCATTTGAACAATGTCGTTTTTCTTGTGCTCAAAGATGAGGCCCTGTATGTCGCACCAATCAACTATCAGATAACTGGAATCCTGGGCTTACCGGTGATTCGAGCGTTGGGTTGCGTCACGATGTCGGCCGAGGGTCTAATGCGGATTCAAACGCGAGAGGCGACCCAAGGAAGCGAGCCGAATCTCTTCTTTGACGAGTTGACGCCGATGATGGAGGCTCGCCACGGCGGTCGCGAGTTGCAGATGTTCCTTGATACCGGCAATAACACCACGTTTTTGTACCCATCTTCCCGGCGCGCGCTCAGCGCCGCCGAGACGGCACATCTGAAGACGAAAAGAGAGCAGATGGGTGGAGCGGGCGGGATCACGAAACGAACTTCCGCGCTCATTCCGGCGCTGGACTTCGAGATCCTTGGCAGAGAGATGGAGCTCAAGGCACTGAGTCTGGTCTCGAAGCAGCCAGCGGGGAAATCGGGCTACCGCGATGGCGTATTTGGAGCGGACGTGATCGCTGGCGGCTTTACACTCGATTTTCGGGTGATGCAGTTCCGCGCTTCGTCATAGCCTCAGAGCAGCTAAGACGAAGCGCATTCGTGCCGGCTACTGCCCATCGTCGCTCACGCGACTACATAGGGCTTTCGATAATTCCGGGTCAGCATCTTTTCCGCCTCAGTATCATTGACGAATGTTGGTCCCGACCCAAGTGTCAGCTTGCGACCAACTCGATAGCTGATGTTTGCTAAATGGCAGAGGGACGCGCTCAGGTAGGCGTTCGCAATCTCGTCATGCAGCTCTTTGTAGTTGCGCGACCGGCACGCCGCCAGAAAGTTCTGCATGTGAAGGGCAGTCGGTTCGGAGCCCGCGCCGCGTTCCGGGCGCTCATCCGCTACCAGTTCGTTGCTTTCTCCCTTAAACGCCTGGAATCCCTGGTCGCTCATGGCGGCCCAGCCTTCGGTGCCATAGAAAAGGTTGCCTACCATAACGTTCAATGGTGCGCCTTTGCTGGGAACGGTTGCGATGGGCGTCGTTGATGCTTGAGGAGCAGTTGCCCCTTCGGCCGGCGCTCCGCCTTTTCGCGCAACGGGCACGCCTTCTCCACCAGTGAGCAGTCCACGCACTTCAAACACCAACTCGCGCGGCCCGAACTTATAGCTCGCCAGCAATGTATTCGGCGTTTCCTGGTCGTCCTGGTAAGCATACTTACCGCCTTGCCCGTGGGCGGTCTCCGGCCACTGCGGATCGCCCAAGCCCCATCGCGCAATTCCCATTTCATGGACGCCCTGGTTGCCGATATCGCCGTTTCCCGTGTCCCAGAACCAGTGCCAGTTGTATTTGAACCGCAGCGCATTGAAAGGGCGTAAAGGCGCAGGACCGAGGAACAAATCCCAATTGACTCCGGGCGGGGTCGGACTGTCCGGCTGATGCCCAATCGACGCGCGCCGTTTGAAGCAGAGTCCTTTCGACAGATAGACATCGCCGATCAAGCCGCCGTGCAGCGCCTCCATGGCACGGATCTTGAAAGGCGTGCTTCGGTGTTGAGACCCGATCTGCAGCATGCGGTTGGTGGCTCGGGCGACCTCCAGCATCTTTTGACCTTCGTAGATGTTGTAACAGGCGGGCTTTTCTCCGTACACATCCTTTCCTGCACGCATGGCCCATATCGCAGCTAAGGCGTGCCAGTGATTCGGCGTTGCAATTGAGACGGCCTGCACCTCTGGATCGGCGAATGCCTGGCGCATGTCTTCGAATTCTTTCGCCTTTTCGCCGGTGTTCTTCAAAAGTGTCGCCTGCGCCTTTTCGCGGGCGGCTTGATTGATGTCGCAAAGCCCGACGACGCGCGCTTCGGGTAATTTCGAATAGATGTTCAAGTGATTGGAGCCGCGGCCTCCGAGTCCTACAATCGCCACGTTCACTCGATCATTGGCGCCCCAAACCCGGGTTGCCGCCGCAGCCGTCGCGGCACCCAGAAAGAAACGCCGCGAGCTGGATTTCATCATCTTCGTCCGATCTCCTTCACCGCGGCCATTCTAACAATGAGCCCGTCGGGAGCATGACGCGACGCTGCACACTTCGGCTGCGTGTCTGGAGAGAGAGGGCGATATCGATGCGGACAGCCCGTCGCGGGCCCGTCAGTGTGAAGGCTGAGGTGAAACAGGATGAGTGCGACTGGCTTCGGGCGTGAGTTTGAGAGCTTCCGAAACAGCTTCAGTCGCGAACTCTGCCAGGCCGTTACCGACGAGGAAATGAGGCCGGTTGCACTGGATTTTCAGCGAAGGGCGGATTCCACCTGAAGGATCGACGAGGTAGAAGACTACCTGCGACTGGAAGTAGTCGTCCTGATCATTTGAGACAAGTTTGGTCGAAGCACCCGATACCGGGCGCCGTAGTAGCCGGATCTCCGGATCGACGACTTCGAGAACCTGTTGACCGGCGATGTCGCCAGACGGCTGCGGAGCGGCAGCGCTGTGTTCCGGGGCAAGGGTGATTCCGCAGGCCTCCGCATCGACGCTGACGGACTGATTGGCAGGATGAGTGACGAAGTAAGGTTTACTCCCCTTTTCATGCGGGTTCCAGCGCCTCTCGACCAGCAGCGGGCGTTCGGACAAAGCACTGACGACCGCGCTCGTGGCGCGAGTGTAGCCGAAGGACTGATTCCGCAGCTGCTGCTTCACGGCTGCGACGACTGCGGGATCCTGATTCATTGACATCACCTGACGCCAGTTTTTTGGACTTCCGCCCACAAATGTGCCATCGGCTTTCTGGCACGGCGTCTCCGGACAATAGCCGGTGTTCGCCAGCACAGTCAGACCTGGCCGTGTCGTCGTGACATGAAGATTGCGCCAGGTCAACGCATTGGTGACATCCGTTGCATCGAATGTCAACGAATAATGACCGCGAATATTCCTTGCGATTTGCGCGTACACGCGTTTGAGGTCACCGGCTTTGGCGCGGTAGACCTCGCCTCCCGAATCTCTCGTGATGCCAGCCAGCTTTGGCACGTTCGCGTCGGGAGTGCCGGAATCAAAGATCACCGAATAAATAACGACTTCCTTTCCCAGGACGGCCGATGCGATATCAGCCCATTGATGACCTGAAGAATTTTCTCCGGCATCGGTGAACACGACGAGAAACTTGGCTCTCTTCGATACGGGCATGCCTGACGAGGGGCCCCTCCTGCGGAACTCGCTCGCAATCGGGCCTCCGTCATCTGTCTTCGTCTTCACCGCGACAGGTTGAACCGACACGTCACCGAACGCGTTCAGAACGGTGGAAAGGATCGCGTCGATCAAAGCGGTCGAGCCGCTGGGGCGTATTCGGCTTACGGCGTCCTTGAACGCCTTCGGGTCGGGCGTGCGATCGACCAATACTCTGGCGCTTTCACTGAAGGGAAGCAGGGTGAGCAGGACGTCCCCACTGGTGTCATTCGATTCGGAACCGACGAGGTCCGCGAAATCGAACAAAGCCGCCCGAAGCGGTTCCAACACTTCGATCATGCTGCCACTCACGTCGGCAGCAACGACGATCTGGGAATACGAGACGTCACCGGAGAAGCTTGTGATCTTACGCTCAATGCCCTCGTCTTGCACGCGAATCTCGTCGCGAGTAACTCCGGGAACGAGATGGTTCTGCTTGTCGACCACACGGAACACCACCGAGACTTCCCGAACCGTGGACCGGAACGTAGGCGTTTGCGCCACGATACCGACCGCCGCAATGCCGACGAGCGCGAGGAGACGACGCCGAAGGGTCAGCAGGTGTTTTCTTCGGTCCCGCTTCATGTTTCGTCCGTCTTCTGGCCATCAAGATAATCATTCACCTCAATGATGTCGTCCAGCGAAACTTCGAGGATGCAAGCTCTGAGAGGACTGAACAAGTCGTCTTTCACCTCCGTGTATGGTCCGCCCGTGTTGTCGTACCAGCGCCGGAAGACGTTCTTCTTGTTCGCAAACTTCTCGATCCGGCTTCCCTCATAGAAACGCACGATGGCGGTGTGACCGTTCGACGCTTCGATCTGTCCCAATTCGCCGGCTCGGATGGCGCGCGTTTTGTTGAGAGGGTGTATGGTTTCATGCTGGTCGACTCCGCGGACCAGGGCCACATAGTGTCCCTTTATGTCTCTGCGCACCAGCACCCAGGCAGTGCGAACAAACTCCGGCACAGAACTACCTGGTGTTGCCGGTTTCGGAGTTCTCTGCGGATTCACAGGATCGCTTGTTGCGATGGACGTCCAAACATTGGAGTTCGATTTTTCTCCGGGCGGCAGATCCGGCCGCAACTGGACGGGTTCGGAAATGACCGAATACATCTCGCGGACGGATTGCGTGTCGGCATCGAGAACAAAGCGGTACGTCTTCGTGCGGCTCACAAACCGGTTTGGTGTTTCGCCACACGCGTCCTCGCGGATGGTCTTCATGTGCTTGCGCTGCAGGTGGAAATTGTAGGGCGTTCCCTTGGCGAAGACCTCACTGTAGCCGATCCAGGCGGCTTCACAGCGATGGTCGGCATCCGCTTTGTTCACCTCGATCCTGGTGACTAACTCGCGATCGCTATTTCCCTTGTAGTTCACCAGACCGGGCCGGAAAACCGCACCGCCCGGGCAGCGGCACCAGTCACCCTGGGCATAAGAGGCGATGGGATGCAGCAAAGTCACACCCAGGACGCCCGTGATCAGGTAGGAAAAAGAAACATACCGCGTTTTCATAAATGCGCCCAATACTCACCTCACAGATGGAGCGATGGAAAAAACGCTCGAAAGAATTCGTTCGGTACTGTCGAGCAGCGTCTCCTCAATCGCGGCCGAGGGGAATCTGCAGACAACCGGCATGGATCGACCCGCGTCGGACTTGAGTCGGAGCCGCACGTCGACGGCGTAGTAATCCTTCGGAACCTGAGGCGATTCCTCGGGCTGAAAGATTGCCAAATCGGCGTCCGTCACACGAAACAAGGCAGGCCCGGCCGCAGTCGGGCCCGGGTACCCGGTGACGAAGCACTGTTGGTGGAAGTAATGCGGCGCCGCTGAACCAACTCCGCTGTCCTCATCGAGGACCAGTTCTCCGGGCATGGCGGCGGGCTGGAGATTCTTCAAGCGGAACGTGAGCCGCATGGCAGCTTTGCGTATGTCTTTCTCGACACCCGCTTCCCTCGCCTTCCCGAGATTTTCGTCCAGAGCGGGTCCAGGCGCGCTGTAGATCTCGGGGAGGTTTGTGGTGCCGGCCGATTCACGCGTTCTCGCGTCATCAGAATCATCGCCGAAGCGAGTCCACTCTAGTGAATACGTGTCGAGGAAATGATTGATCTCGACGATATCGTCGCCGGAGAGCACGAACTTCTTTTGCGTCGGGTGATGCTTCCTGAATGTGGAGGGCAATGAACGCAAATAGGAGGAGAACGGCAGGGGCGCGGAGTGAGGCAGGACTTCGACCACCCAGAGCGGGCCGTCTCGGAAGCCGGCGCGTTTTTCAATCCGCCCCAAACTGCCGGCCCAGACGGTGAGCTCATGCTGCGGGTTCGGGGGGAGGGCCACGTTGGCTCCGATTGAGTCATCAACGGCAGGCGCCGCCTTCACCTGCCTGCGAAGGATGAAGTACGCCCCCTCTTTCAGGTCATCCGCGTCAAAGCCAGCAGAGCCAGGATCCTCGCCTTGCTCCTGCGACGGCATCATACGGATCAGATCTTTGCCTGTGAGGTCATCCTGGCGGCGGTCGCCCGGATGTTCGTCCGTTGCCAGTGCTGTACTGTCGTCTTTGCCGGGGAGCGGCTGCGCGGCGTCGATGTCGCTCAGAGTAACCGCGGTTCCGTCATCCTTGAAGAAGTCGTAGGACTTCTTCGGTTCTGCGAACTGGATTTTTGTCTCGCAGATGTCCGAAATTGTCCCCGACTTGCGGTTTTCCCGTCGAAGGAACGGATGGCCGTCCAGAACTTCGAGGCGCACGGTCTGGCCTACGACGGTCAGGTCTTTGCATGAAGGCGGGCCCGGCAGCGCAAGGTCTCGGTGAAACCCCGTGATGACGACGCGAGCACTGTTTTTGCCGAAGAGGGACGAGCCGATTGAAAACTGCCTGCCATCGGGACATGAACAGGCGGGGCGAGCAAGTTCCGGATTCGTTTGACCGAAACCGTTTGACGCTCCCGAAAGGACGAGTAGGAGCAACGAGGCAGCGCGGACGGAGGCACAGCATCCGAGTTGGGGCGTATACAGCATAGCCGCGCGAGAATTCGCCGTATGAGACTTTATAGACCCACTGCGGAGCGGTGTCAATACTGAATGCGCCGAGGAGGCTGCACGGAGGTGATTCGACCGGCACCGGAGGCGAGCCGTCAGCTAGCGCATGCCGGAAGTCCTGGGCCGTGTCGCGCTGCTCGGCGCGAGTGTGCTTAAATGGTTCGGCTTGGCGTCTTCGGGAACTGCATGAATTCGCGGTATGAGCGAACGTTGGTCCTGTTCTTGATTACGGTCGCACGTGCGTTGATGCCCAATTCATCGCCCGCACAGAATCTGCCGACCGACCCGCCGCAGCGGGCGCCCAAACCGATCGAACCGCCCCATAAGCCGGCTCAGCAAGGGTTTCGGCTTGCCGCAACAATCGGATTCAATTTCATCGGGAATGCCAAGTACAGCTACAACACAGCTGTCACTATGCCGGACGGAACCGCCCTTAATTACAGCGGGACGGAGAGATCTTCCGGGGGGACTCTGTCGTTGGGAGCAGCGGCAACTCCTGGCGGGGCTTTCCGTCGGTTCACGCTGGGTTTTGATTTGAATTTCGGCGGCCTAGACGTGCCGGGCCATCCCGTCGTGCCTCCCGGGACAGCAACTCCGTTTTCGCAGAGCAACCTGAACTCGCAGGTCGCGCAGAAACTCGTCGTCGGCTCACACTGGCATCCATTCATTTCGCCGTATATCGAGCACGAAATAGGCTCGATTCTGCAGAATCGGGTCCGTCTAGGATATGAGTACCTCAACACCTCGGGCTCGGCCAGCGGTGTATTCGCCGTAGACCAGTCCCGATCCACTCAGGCGAGATACTCCGTGCGATTCGGTCAAGCGACGCACATGATTCGCTTGTCTGTGCATAACGATTCGTGGTTCGACGATACGGAACCAGGGAAGGCACCGCCCAAGCGGAGATCCGGGATCATCCAGCAAGGAGGCGTGCTTGTCGGAACAGACGGAACCGTTATGGTGTTCGTCAGGGTGGGACCGGTCTGGACGTTCTAAGCTCGCTCACAGGACAGCTAACCGCAGCACTCAGTAAGTACAACGCACCAGCTTGCGTCACGAAGGGAGGAGCATCTTTGTAACCTTGCGTACGCTGGCTTCGTTTCTTTCGTCATCTAAGACCCTTTTGCAGTACCCTAAGGGTGACCGAATCCCATGCGGTATCTGCGTACCTGCAATAAACGCTCCGCTTTCGAATGGCTTTTGGCCGTAGCCGTCATTCTCGCCGGCACTGCCCTTCGCGCATGGCACCTGGATGCATCGGCATTTTGGGTGGACGAGGCGGAATCGTCTATCAATGCGCTGACAATCCTCCAGAATGGGTATCCGACCGACACGTATCTCGGTATGCCCATCTACGAGAACACGTTCGTCTGGACCTGGCCTGAAAGCCCGGAGTACGAGTTCCGTGATATCAGCTACTCCCGAAAACATTTCGCGATCTACCACGGATGGCTGCCGCTGTACTCTATCGCCGCTTCGTTTGCTCTGTCGGGCATTCAACCCGACGTGGTGAGCGCTACGCCGACAACGCGGCATACCCAATTGGAACAAAGAGAGCGCACTAGGGCCGGGCGCTTACCGGCCGTGCTATTCGGCGCCGTGTTTCTTCTCGTCGTCTTCGTGGGAGGAAAGGTGATGTACGGCAGTGATGCCGGCTGGGCCGCACTTCTGCTGGGAGCCGTGAACCCATACCATATCGAACTCTCGAGACAGGCACGCTATTACTCGGCTGAAGTTCTACTTACGACGGCGTGTTGCGTTGTGATCTGGCTGCTGATCCGGGCCCGGAGATGGAAACACGTCCTTCTAACTGCACTTTGCCTGGTTCTTCTCTTTTACACGCATCTCCAGAGCTTTCTGACAGCTGCTGTTGTGCTCGCGTTAGTCGCTCCTATCATGTATTCTCGGGACCCCGGATCGTGGAAGAAGCTGGCAGCCTTGGCAGGGTTGGTTGCGATTGGAACGGTGCCGTGGGTGATCGTTACCGGGTTCTATCAGGATCAGGCTTTCATTCCGCGCGCCTGGACTTTACTTAGTCTTCCTGGTGACCTGTTCCGGTATCCACCAGCAAACCCGTGGGCACTCGTGACCGGCACTCTCGTTGTTACGCTTTCGGCTTGGCTTGTCTGCTTCAAACCGGGCTTCTCATCTCGATTCGCGTTGCCATTGACACAACTTCTGCCAGTTCTGCCCTTTCTGACACTTTGGGCGGCATGCGGCTACGTAACGTTTCTGGGATGTATTCCGGCGGTCAGCTTCACAGGCCATCGAATGAATCTAAGCTATTGGGGACCCTTATTCCTGTTGTTTTCGGCACTGAGCGCAGCAATGGCTCGAGCCGTGAGCGGCCGAGCATCGCCGCTTGCAGCATCTGTTCTGATGGTCGCCATTTCCCTCTGCACAGGTCATTCGATCGGGCTACAGATTCCCAAAAGCTCAAACTGGAGAACCTACGAAGCTATTTTCAGAGATTTGGACGCTCATAAGCTTGAACGCGGAACGAGGATATACTCTCTCCCAAACGCGCATCTGGTCCTCACCTTTTATTCCGGTTTGCCGATCCAGGATATCTCGCCAATAAGGAAATCGTTCCTTGACTCTTATCCCGGTGAGATTGTGTTGATCGATCCCGAAGCTACAATTGACACCGGCACGCTTGAGCCGGCGCACATTCAGACCGTTGCTCGTGAGAGTGGAACCCGGATGTCATCACGTTCCGCTCAAGAATGGTCTTTTTTTCTCAGTACGCGACATTATCGCGAGCGCATGACCAAGATCATCGCGCCGAATCGGGCGCCGGATCTCGAGTCACTCCCGCCGTTCGCTCAGCAACTCGTTGCAGACCACGATTCGAAAGCGCAATCGCATTTTTCGGCTTTCGATTATGAACTGGTAACCAGGGGGTTCGAAATACGAGATTGGTCGGATTGGGTTTCCGTTTTAAAGTTTCGTTTCGTTGATCCGAGCAGGCATACCGGAGCTCACGTAAACTACCGGGACAGACTGCGGGGCGCAGAAGCGGTGTTATTGGCGTTACGAGAACCCGTGGCAATCTATTACTCTCACCCCTCTCGACACAACGGTAGAACCAAGCAATCGGGACCCGTCTTTGAATTCGAGGACTGGGGTGAGGGGACGTGACGGTTCACTTCGAATCAATTAGGCTTTGTAGACGATCCCTGCAAGTTCAAGTCGTTCTATAAACGTTCAACGCTGTTTGCCGTCGTCCTTTGAACTTCGGTCGATTAAGACGAGACGTCTGTCCACCGCGATCCAACTTACACACTGACGTGGCGGATACAAGGTTTTTCTGCTCCCTATCAGTGATTCCCGGCTGCAGGGGCAGAGTTTTCTGAGAAATGGCTCCTCACCGAGCAACGCTATAAAGCAAGGCCATGAAAACACGGCATCTCGGGGTTAGCCCGGAATTCTCACACAGGGTCTGGCAAAAAGCCGTCTTCTCTGGCATAAACATATTTGCCACAAGATGTTTCAGCCCAGGAGGAGACGGCTTTCGCTATGACAGAGTGTACCCAATCCCGATTGCCCTTCGCTCACCACGGCAGGCGTGAAGTGGTGGCGGAGTTTAGCGGTGGAACGATGACTTCCGATAGCGGCGCGCTGCTGCTACGGGAAACCGACCGGAGAATGAAACTGCTGGCGCGGTTCAGC
>JBJMGK010000079.1:0-12374 GCA_045807925.1 Bryobacteraceae bacterium
ACGAGATTGCGAAACAGCATCGTTGTCGGCCGCATCAGCGCCTCGCCGAGTGACATCACCGGAAATTCCAGCGGAAAGCCGCCTGCTTCGTAGACGCCTCGCTTCACGCGCTCGGCCACAATACGAAGATGCCCATTGCAAGGCGTGAGCTCGGACCACGTATTGCAAATGCCGATAACCGGCCGGCTATCGAACATGTCCTCCGGGTGACCTTGGCCCTTTAGCCAACTGCGATGAATGAAGTTATTCCGCCCCGTGCCCCCAAACCAGGCGCGCGAGCGTAGTTTGACATCGTCTTTCAGCACGATGCCTCCGTGTCCAGAGGCGAAGGACAGCACTCCTCGACTGAACGAGCCTTAAGCGGCATGCAGCAGACATCTTACATGATGCCGAATTTTCGGAACGCCTCGGCCGCGGTCATTCCATTTTGGAGCGCGGCCATTACGTTTCGTTCACCACGCACCTTTTCGATTGCACCGGCGAACGCCTGTTCGACTGCTTCGGCTGGGACCACGATCACGCCATCCAGATCACCGTAGATAATGTCTCCCGGGCGGACGGCTACGCTGTTCAGCTCAATCGGTACTCGCCAGTCTATAACCTTGCCGCGCGAGCCCTGGTCTTGCGCGTAAGAGCCAAACGACGCCACCGGGAAACCCAGGCGCAAAATCTCCTTGGTATCGCGGTGAAAGCCGTGAACAACCGCACCTCCCGCACCGCATTGAAGGGCCCGGGTCGACATCAGGCCCCCCCAGAGCGCGTAACGATGTGATCCGCCGGCGCAGATATAAATTTCCTCAGGCGCTAAGTCATCCAGCGCTTCAAACATGAGTCCGAACGGTTTACTGCTCAGAGGATTTTTGCCGGAGGTCCGTTCGGCAAAGAAGTCCGCCTCGAGTACCGGCATTGCCCGGCCAATCAGAACCATTGCTGGATCTATCGGCTTGAGCTGCGGATCCAAAAACTGATGTTGGAGTCCCATTTTGTCGAGCACGTCACCAACGACCGCCACAAACAATTCTGTGCGTGCGAGCGCAAACAGCTCGGTGTCGTCTTGCCAAAGCGCACTCATCTCTTGAGAAACCCATGGTTAGTCTATATGACTTGTTATTAGCGCCAGTCTTGGGTCGGGGCTTTGATTCTGGCTCGCTGATTCGAGACGGTTCGTGTAGGCCCTACATACGACACCGGCCAAGCAGGTCCAGATGATGCCTTTGTCGTGCGTAGGTTTGCCAGCTAGTTCGTAAACGGATGCTTCGCTCGAGGGATCACGCTCTCTTCAGACGTTCAGGGACTTCAGGTAAGGCACGCTTGGCGGCATCAGCGCCGGATCCTCTTCAAGCTCGACGAAGTAGTTCTTCACGCCGCCTGTTCTTGCGGCTGCGAAGACGGCCTTCCAATCCACGATCCCCTTGCCCAACGGAACCTGGCGGAAGCCAGACTTGGTGGAGGGGTCCTTCACCCAGTCTTGGCAGTGCATCGAGAGAAATCGGCCCGAGTATTTTTGGAAGTAGCTCACTGGATCGTAGCCCTGCTGTAAGGTGGAGACCTGAAATTGCAGCTTGGTCGTGGCAGGATTGAGCTCGGCGATCATCATGTCTAGACCGGTTTGCCGTCGATGTATTCGGAGACGAAGCCTTCATTGTGCAGCAACGCGACAATGCCTGCGGCATGGGCCTTTTCGGAGAAGGCGTTGAAGGGCTCGACGTAACGTTTCACGTCCTCGACTGTCTGGGTGCTCTTCGGGCGGAACGGTCCCAGTGCGGCGATTGCCATCTGCGTCATGCCGAACTCCTTTGCATAGGTGATACTCTCGTCTGGCTTTTGAAAGAGCTCGGTCGCCGCCCAGTGCGCGGAGATGCAGCCCAGTCCAAAGTCGCTCAGCATGCGCCGCAACTGCTGTGGCTTGTATTGCTGGAGGCTAGAAAAATCGGCGTAGCCGTATGGGGAGCACAGCTCAATCTGAATAAACCCTGCCGCACGCAATCCCTTCATGGTGCCGGCGAAATCCGTACTGATCGACTTGCGCACAGGATACGTCTGGCAGCCGATCGGCAGACCAAGCGGATCGGCTGCCAGGTATCGCGTGCCGGTGAGGAGAGCCGGACCAGCAGCCCCTCCGATGAGAAACATTCTCCGATTCATGGCGTGCATGATCCCTCGTGCAGCGATGGAAAAACTATAGCACCTGTAAGAAGACTGCTTGTGGATGCCGCTCGCTGTAGCCTCCGCGCAGGAAGAAAGCATCTGCATCATGGGCGATCGGCACCGAGAGGCCGACTTGCGGCAAGTAATCCGGCAACATGGCTGAGTGACAACAGGAGCGAACGAACGGCAGGCTGCTTAAGCGCATTCGCATGTTGTGAGTTCAGACCGCTCTCGCGGTTTTTCGCCCCAGCGGAGGCACTGACCAGGTCGAATTACCCCTGGTGCGCGTAACCCGGGTACAATCTGAACCATGATTTTTCACGGCAAGAACGTGGTCGTGACCGGAGGTGCAAACGGCATCGGTTTTGCTATCTCCCGGAGCTTCGTCGCTGCTGGAGGCGCCGTTTGGATACTGGATCTTGATTCCGAGAACCCCGCCGAAGTGGCTCGTGGCATTGGCGCGCACGCACGTATTGCCGATGTTACCGATCGTGCTTCCTTGCAACATGTATTCGCGGAGATCCCCATCCCTGACGTCCTTGTCGTAAATGCTGGCATAGCTCGGCTCGCCTCAGTTGCAGAGACTACGTCAGACGTTTGGAATCGCACTTTGGCGGTTAATCTTACCGGTGCATTCGACACCTTGCAAATCGTGGGGCAGCAGATGCAGCGGAAGCGCAAGGGTTCTGTAGTGCTTACCGCTTCCACAAACTCTTTTGATGGTGAAGCGGATCTGGTTGCTTACAATGCCAGTAAGTCTGGGTTGCTGGGACTTCTCCGGACGCTCGCAAATGAGTGGGGGCCGTACGGCATTCGCGTCAACGCCGTGTGTCCTGGGTTGATCCGAACCCGTCTGACGGCCTCCAGCTTCTCGAATGCGAGCGTCATTTCGGAATATTTCAAGCACGTCCCTCTCGGGCGCGGCGGTGAACCGGAAGAGGTTGCACAAGCGGTAATGTTCTTAGCCTCCGATTTGGCATCCTTTATCACCGGAACAACGTTGGTTGTAGATGGAGGGCAGATGGCATCGAAGTACGGGACGTGGGGAAACGAACGTGATCGCTTCGACGGCGATCACTGGATCCGGAGTGTTTGATGCGCATTGCCAGCATCCATGCTCATCCTGACGACGCGGAGATCCTGGCCGGCGGCACTCTGGCGCTGCTCTCGCACCGGGAGCACGAGATTGTGATCGTCAGCCTGAGCGCTGGCGATTGCGGATCGGCCGCGCACGGATCGGACGAGACTGCTTCGATTCGAAGAACTGAGGCGACGCAGGCAGCCGCCGTCATTGGCGCCACTTACCGTTGGGGCGGCTTCCGCGATCTGGCGATCTTTAACGATGACCCGTCGCGACGCATGGTTACGGGACTGATCCGCGAGCTTCGGCCCGATATTGTGCTCGCAGCCGCGCCGAGCGATTACCTGTGTGATCACGAGGCAACCAGCCAGCTTGTTCGGGACGCCTGCTTCGCCGCACCCATTCCAAATTATGACGTGGGGACGCACCACCTGCCTCTCGCGGCGATTCCTCACCTGTACTTCATGGATCCAATTGAGCAACGGGATCGGAGTGGATTGCCGATTTTTGCGGATTTCACGGTGAATGTTGAGTCATCGTTTGCGACAAAGCGGGCGATGCTGGCGAAACACCAGAGCCAAAGCTTGTGGTTAGAACGGCAACACGGGATAGCAGATTACATCCAGCAAATGGAAGACTGGACGCGTCTCTGCGGAGAAAAAGCCGGCATCGCATGGGGCGAAGGCTTCCGGCAGTACCGGGTTCATCCATATCCACAGGAGCCTCTGCTCCAGGAACTGCTTTCCTCGTGCGTGGTGAATTGTAGGTGATCTTTCGACCGGAAGCACACATTGAAATGCAGCGTTGGCGCGCGATTGCAGTCGCAATGCCGACTTGCTGGGAGTAATCTGCCACTCAGCGCCAGTCGTGGAGGTCGAGGCAAGCACTGGAATTCAGGGTTCAGCGGGATGTAATTTCGGCGCCAGGCAGGCAAAAATCTCGCGATAGAACTCGGGATGGGATTGCCAGGTCTGGCCGGTAACAATACGGCCATCGCGAACGGTTTGTTGATTCATGAAACTGCCGCCTGCTTGCTCAGCGTCGAATCGGACGTGTTCATAGCAGGTGACGCACTTATCCTTGGTGAGACCAGCAGCGGCGAGCACCTGAATCCCATGGCAAATAGCGAAGATCCACTTTTGGTGTGCATCGAACTCTCGGACTAGCTCCAATAGGCCGCGATCGTTGCGGAGGTACTCAGGTGCACGGCCGCCCAGAACGAGAATGGCATCGTAATCGCGCACGTCTACCTGGTTAAACGAGAGGTCGGCCTGCATGCCGTAGCCGGGGCGTTCGACATACGTATCCCATCCCGGCTCAAAGTCGTGCATCACAAGGTGCAAGCGACGCACAGAAGGGGCAGCAACGCGCACATCCCACTCTTCTTCCCGAAACCGATGAACGGCATACAGAGCTTCGTAGGATTCACCGCCATCACCCGTAACGATGAGTATCTTTGGCATTCGTCAGGTTATTTTACCGCCGGGCTAGTGGAGCGCTCTGATCAGTCGAGGATCGTTCAAATGGAGCACCAGCTAATACTGCCTTGAGGCACTTCGCCCAACGAAGCCGTGAAATCAAGCATCGGAATTGTATTCGAACCGTTAGCGCTACGGATATCACTTGATCTAAGCCGCTTCCCAGTCCTAATCTCGAGCTTCCTCCTTGAGGGTCGTTCTCCCAGCTTCAACATAGGCCACGGAAAGACCCGACCCATGAGCGGTGCCCGCCAGCGAATTTTCAACTGGCGGGCATGCGGATCAGAGAATGTCATTATCAGGACAAGCACATTGAAACCCGACAAGCACGCGAGTGGCGACGAGACCGAACATGCACCCCCCGAAGTCCGACTCTTCGATCATTGCTGCGATTGCCCTTCTGCGAGACCGGAGTAAGTCTTAGTTCTTTCAGCTTTGTTTGAGCGAGGGACACGTCATTGCGATTAACATCGACACACGTGTCGTTCAGTCCAGGTGTACCAAGACGTACAATAGGCGGGCCGAGTGATCGCTTTAGGTGAGCGGAGCCGCCGTAGGATTTTACAAGTTGTTTACGAAAGGCCCGCTCGATTCGGATCATCTCCAGTTCTGAAGCTGTGATGCCAACCCAAACAAAGGAGCTGTACGCATGCTATTGTCGCACCTGTCTGCAAAGCGCTCTGTATTACTCATTCCTTTATTGATAAGTCTTTCCCAACTCGCGCTAGCTATCAACCCCACGCTTGCCGATCCCAACCTTCAAGTTACAACCGTCATCACGGGTCTGAGCCAACCCACCGGGATTGCATTCCTAGGCCCGAATGATTTCTTCGTGATTGAAAAAGCATCAGGTAGAGTGAAGCGGGTCGTGAACGGCGCAGTGACCGCGGTGGTCCTCGACCTTCCCGTGAACTCGAACTCCGAACGTGGACTCCTCGGAATCGCGATTCACCCGAACTTTCCCGCGAACTCAAGCGTTTACCTATATTGGACCGAAAGCAGCACGGGCGCTGATTCAACGGTCGTCACGGAGGTCGGCAACGCGAGCTCCGCCTTTGTACCCGGTACTCCGCAGCCGCTCGGGAATCGCGTGGATCGCTTCGTGTGGGATGCTTCGGCTCAGACGCTCACGTATGCGCAGAATATTATCCGGCTGCACGCGTTTCAGCACGACAACAACAATCCGGCTAATCCCGACCCTCTCGCCGGCTACGCCGGTAATCACAACTGCGGCAAGGTCGCCTTCGGTCGTGACGGGAAACTCTACTTTATGATCGGTGATAATGGCCGTCGCGGCTGGCTCCAGAACCTGGTGAATGGCCCCTTCCTGCCACCTGCGGCCGACGATGAGTTCGGCGGCCCTGCCCCGGACAACAATCACGTCACGGGCTCAATTTTTCGTTTGAACGACGATGGAACCACTCCGAGCGACAACCCGTTCTTCGCAGCCGGCGCAATTATCGGAGGCGAGGTCGGGAGCAACATTCAAAAGATCTACTCGTACGGTCACCGCAACGGATTCGGCTTCACCTTTGATCCCCTTTCCAGCAATCTTTGGAATTCCGAAAACGGTGACGACTCCTTCGATGAAATCAATCGGATCGTGCCCGGCGGAAACTACGGCTGGGTGCAAACGGCCGGACCCATGAGCCGGATTCTTCAATTCAAAACGATCGAGATGAATCTCTTCGCTGCGCCGCTCATACTCGGCACTCTCCAACAAATTCGTTATCCCACCACTCGCATCGCCTATAGCCCTGAACTCGCGATGTCGCGTCTGTATATGCTGCCGGGCGCCACGTATATGGATCCTGAGATGACTTGGCGTTACGCCGTGTCACCGGCGGGATTGGGGTTTGTGAATGGAGATGGCCTCGGGTCCGCGTACAACGGGACGCTTTGGTCCGGCGGGGCCACACCTTCTAATATCGTGGGCGCCAGTAGCGGCACATTCGCGGGAGGTTACCTCATGGTCTTCCGCCTAACTCCCGATCGTCTCCACCTGGATCTCAGCGCCGACCCGAGACTCGCCGACCATGTCGCGGATAACGGCATCTTCCCTCCGCCGATCGGCACGGCGGCAGGCACTGCTGGGTATAAATACACCGGCCAGGAAAGTGAAAGTCTTCTCATCGGACAGAACTTCGGCGTAACCACCGACATCCGGTCAGGTCCCGACGAAGGGCTGTACGTCGTATCAAATACCGACAACGCTGTTTATCGAATCAGCCGCGCGCAGTAAGTCTATATCAGATTGGAGAACACAATGAAAAGAAACGTAGGTTGTGGCGTGCTTGCCGTTGCCGTGCTCGCGGCTACTTCGCCGACCATCCGCGGCGCAGAGACCCTTACGAACGGCGGGTTTGAATCCGGTTTCTCAGGCTGGAGTCGTCTGGACAGTTTGGGCAGTGATGGAACTTTCGCCCTTCAGACCGGAACCAGCAGTCCGGTAAATGGAACTGCTGTGCCTGCGCCTCCTGCATCCTCGACGGCAGCTATGACCGATGCCTTGGGGCCTGGTTCCCACGTCCTGTACCAGGATTTCACCCTGACCTCCGCCGTAGATGCTGCAGTGCTGAACTTCAACCTCTTTGTCGGCAATCGCGCCGGTGGTTTCTATATTCCGGCTTCCGGCACCCTCGATTTCTCCGTCGCTGCGTTCAATCAACAGGCGCGAGTCGACATTCTCCTCGGCTCCGCAAATCCGTTTAGTGTGGCGGGTTCGGATGTTCTGTTAAACGCATTTCAGACCAGTTCTGGTTCAGCTGCTGTGTCGGGCTACACATCGTACTCCGTGTCCGTGGCCTCTATTCTCAATTCACACCTGAACACACCCTTGCGCATACGGTTTGCAGAAACCGACAACGTCGCAAACTTCCAGTTCGGAGTAGATAATGTTGGCCTGCAGACCGGCGCATCCAGCGCCGTTCCGGAGCCGTCAACCTTTGCGGCCGGGGCACTCGCCGGAGCGCTCTGCCTGCTTATCTCGAGGCGGCGACGTCGGGACGGCTGATCGTCGACTAAGTTTTTCTGCAGACTAAGTGGCACGACACTCCGGTTATAGACTCACCGGAGTGTTGTGCTCAAGTAGCCTGACAAAAATTTCGCTTCGCATCCTCTGCTGGTGGCCCTCGGCTTCGCCCCGCCATCTGTTTCGGGCATCGTGCGCCGTTGATTCTCTCGACCCGACTAGGTCGCCCATCACCATCCGCAAGCGCGAAATGCACCTTACCGGGATGCGAATTTCGAGCAACCACGTTCCACCCGCCTGCTGCTTCGAACCGAACCACAGCGATCACTTCGACCATACGGTCACCCGGATTGCCGCCTACCTGACGGCAACGTCATCACTGATCTGTACGGGACTCCAGACCCACGCTTCCCGGTCGAGGTGTATGAGCACCAATGTCGGCTTCGGGCTGTTGCTGCCGCCAAATCGGCCGTCGCTCATTATCTCTCGCAACCTGTTCCTTCCGTTTCTGTTAGGAAATGAAGCCAGGCTTGAGCATGCCTGCTCTGGCGTGCGAGCGCGTCTAGGACAGACCTGTAAGGTCCACCGGGTCAAAAAAGGAATAGACTTCTAGATGTCTGGACATTCATGCTCGTTCAATTTCCGCCCTCCAATCCCGAAGTGGACCTCACCACCATGTACGACGCCGTCGTCGTCGGTTCAGGCGCTGCCGGCGGCATGGCCGCGTATGCCCTCTGCACGCATGGACTGAAAGTTCTGCTGCTAGAAGCCGGTAAGTATGAAGACACCAGCAAAACTCTGCACTCCATGGAGTGGCCCTACGATCATCCTCGTCGCGGCCGAATGCCTCCCGACTACAAAGCGCTCTCGGCCGCCGAGTATTCTTTCCGCTCTCTGCCCTATGCAGCGAACTCGCCTTACAAGAAAGTGACGTCCTACGTGCAGGGATGGGGCGGAACCGATTACAGCAAAGACCTCGTGGTCGATGAGAAGCAGAATCCTTATACCGGAACAAAGTACGCTTGGGTCCGCGCACGCGTGGTCGGCGGGAAGACGAACATCTGGGGGCGCCTCGCTCTGCGTCTTTCCGATTACGACTTCAAGGCCCGGGACCGCGACGGCTTCGGTGAGAATTGGCCCATCTCCTACTCCGACATTGAGTCCTATTACGATCGCGTTGACGAATTGCTGGGAGTCTCCGGTTTTCCCGAAAACCTGCCCTGGCTCCCCGATGGCAAGTTTCAGCGCCCTGTCAAGCTGTCTTACGCCGAGCTGCATCTGCGGAACACGCTCAAGCAGATGAATCGCACGCTCACACCCTATCGCGCCGGCGTCACCACGGATGGGCTGAAGCACAACAGGTATCGAAGCCGCTGCTACGGGCGCGGCGCCTGTCACCGTCACGTCGGGGGTTGTGACATTCACGCTGCGTTTGATTCACCCACCGGTTTGATTCGGCCCGCTTGGGACACTGGTAATCTCACCATGCGCACCAACGCGACGGTGCATGAAGTCACCGTTGACAAAAACACCGGGAAAGCAACGGGCGTCGCATTCATCGACAGTCAGACGCACGTCAGTTATAACGTCAAAGCCAAGGTCGTGTTGATGGCCGCTTCTACGCTGGAATCCGCCCGTCTCATCCTCCTTTCGAAGTCAGGCATTTACCCCAATGGCATCGGGAACTCCAGCGGGCACGCCGGCCACAACTTCTGTGAGCACGTCATGGGTCCCTCCGTCGCGGGCTTCATGCCCGCCTTGGTCGGAAAATCGCGCACCCTGGACGATGGCCGTCCCGGTGGCTTCTACGTCGCTCGCTATCAAAATCTCGATAAGAATTCAAAAGCCGACTTCCTCCGCGGCTACGGCTTTGAAGGCGGCAGCGGCTGCGGCATGATTCCCGGCTCTGCTTACGACACCCCCGGTTTCGGCGAAGAATACAAGAAAAACGTCCGCCGGATGGCTGGCGCCACCATCGACATGGGTGGCTTCGGTGAAGTTCTCGCGCGTTATGAAAACGAAGTGTCCATCGATCCCAACATCAAGGATGCATGGGGCATTCCGGTTCTACGCTTTAACTACAAATTCGGCGAGAACGAACGTAAAATGTGCGAGGACATGGCGCGTACCGGACGCGAAATGTTCGAAGCCGCTAAATTCGAGATCCTCTCGTCCTCGAGCAACATGCTCACCGAGGGCTGGTCGATTCACGAAATGGGAACTGCGCGCATGGGGAACGACCCGAAGACCTCCGTCGTCAACCAATACCAACAATTCCACGACGTCAAAAACCTGTTCGTCGTGGACGGCAGCACCCACGTGAATGCCTCCTGTCAAAATCCCACTTGGACCATCATGGCGCTCTGTTGGCGCTCTTGCGATTACCTGGCTGACCAGATGAAAAAAGGAGAGGTGTGATGTCCCTCGACGTGAATCGCCGCGAAGTCCTCAAATGGCTATCTGCCACGGCCCTCGCTGCGCCCCTCGCTTTACCTGCGCCCGATCCCACGGCGCCTCTCTACTTCTCGAAAGATGAGTATCAGTTGCTCGACACACTCACCGAGCTCATCATCCCCGCCGACGATCACTCGCCCGGCTCTCACGAGGCGGGCGTTGCCAAGTTCATCGACAAGTCGGTGGCGGAGGCGTTTTTGCCGGAGGAGAAAACCTCCTGGCGAAAGGGCTTGGCGGGTGTGAACACGCTGGCCCATTCGATGCATAACCAACCCTTTCTTCAACTCGACAAAGATCAGCAGAAAAGCGTGCTTCAGAGCATGTTGAAGTCCGAAAAGGCCGAAAGAAGCAATGCTTTAAACGAAGGGGATAGCGGCGAAAACCGTTCGCGCACCGCACAAAAGTTCTGGGGTCAACTCAAACAAACGACCGTGTTCGCTTACTACAGCTCGAGTATCGGCATTCACAAAGAGATGAACTACAAGGGCAATGTCTTCCTCAACGATTTCGTCGGCTATTTGCCAGATGAAGCGCTACCCGCCGTTTCGTCGCTCTCTTCTATGTGATCAGCATCCTGAAGACAAAATCGACTCCGAGAGGATGTAAGCCCGAGCCGGGGGGCCGCTTTATCTGTGTGAGCCTTGCGGATTTCCTTTTTTCGACCCGTGCGCAGTCCGGTTTGTGCGTAAAGGTGGTGTTGCTCGACACAGGTTGACCGGTCGACCCATGCAGCGGACATATGGATACCGCGTAGATACCCATCGAAATCACGATGATATCGTCGTGTAAGTTTCTACCGAAAGTCATCCACAACCATGACATTGGTCCCGTTTCGAGCCGTCGCGGTAAACAGAAAGGTCTTCCGGTCCGGTGAAACCGTGAGCCCATGTGAACCGCTGTTTGAGCCGCACTACCTCTTCGTTTCGATTGGTCGCGAACCGGTGAAAATTTATGGAACAGCCGCTATCCGGGCATGACAGGTAATAATCCCGTCTTCCATAACTATCAACGGAGTCAAACAGTCTCGGCCCGCTCGTCGGATTTGCCACTATCGACGACAATGCGTCGCTTCCAGAACGGGTAGGTCAAGTGAGACTACATCATATCAGCCAGCTTCGCTCGTTAAATGATTTCGGATCTTCCAGAGCATCAATGGTTTAGGCCGTGAAGTTTTCTTGACGAAACGACGAAGCGCAATCGATCGAGAGTCGAGCTCAGTGTCACTACCATGGCCAGCGACAGGACAGATCGTTATGTCACAGGCTGCTCACAATATATGTTTTAACCCGTTGACCTCTGAACACCGCGAAAGACAGTACGGCATGGCAGAGCTGGTTTCCCATCTTGATGCCGCTTACAATCTCGCCCGGTGGCTGGTACGAAATGAAACGGACGCCGAGGATGTGGTTCATGACGCTTACGTGCGAGCGTTCCGATACCTGCACACTCTACGCGACCGCGAGAGCCGGCCTTGGTTGCTGGCAATCGTCCGAAATGCCTGTTACGACCGATTGCGGCGCCGGCAAGCGTATGGCGAATCGGCGGACGAGAACATTGACGGTTGCAAGAGCGAGACACCGAGTCCAGAGACTATCCTTCTACAAAAGAAAGACGCCGAAGCCCTGCACCATGCGATGGATGGATTACCTCCAGACCTCCGGGAAGTGCTGGTTCTGCGCGAGTGGGAAGGCATGCCGTACAAGGACATTGCCCAAATCACCGCGTTTGTGAGGTTCACTTTTTTCAGATTCTGTCGCGTTCGAATTTAACTTGCTTCCACCACGGGCTGCTAGCCCATTCCACAAGGGAGCCTCCCTCGCTATCCGATAAGCGCGCATCTTTGTGGAGCAGCAAGCATTGCCGCACTGGCATCTCTCTATTCGTGACGACACTAGCCGCCATTTCTCACGAAGACGTTGAATCCGAATAGCCGTCGGCTAAAACTGGGAGCACGTGATAAATCGAGCTTCAGAAGGCCGCCGAAAGAGACACCAGTCGTGAGTGGGTGAAATTTGTTTTGGAGTTGTCAAAGAACGAGTGGCCACAGGCCGCCATGAGTTCAGCAGCGCAATTGCTGAAGAGCCTGGCTGAAGAGAGTTTGTAGCGGAAAGCTGCTGCTCATCTGGACCCAAACCTTGCGCACTGTCACGCGAATCTGCGCGCCGATCTTGAGCAGCCGCAAACGAATCGTGCCGACTTGCGCGTGGGCCAAATGGGTGGCTCGCAGTCCCAAACGGCGCAG